>NZ_VIGO01000004.1:0-486554 GCF_009299785.1 Brevibacterium sp. CFH 10365
TATCAATACTCACAGTAGCAATTAGAAGATGAAGGGTTTGGGGTCGACGTAGCCGCCGTTCTCCATGATCTCGAAGTGCAGGTGGCAACCGGTCGAAGCTCCCGTCGTGCCGGAGTACGAGATGATGTCGCCCTTCTTGACCCTCTGTCCGTCGTGGACCTTGAGCTTCGTGTTGTGGTTGTAGGTCGACGCGATCGACTTGCCCTTGATCTTGCCGTGGGAGATGACGACGCGGTTGCCGTAGCCGCCGGTCCAACCGGAGGTGACGACGATGCCGTCGCCGGCCGAACGGATCGGGGTACCACAGGGCACACCGAAGTCCATTCCCGTGTGCAGTTTGCGTGCGCCGGTGATCGGGTGGACGCGGTATCCGAACGGAGACGTCGTCGGGTAGCCCTTGGCCGGGTTGGCCAGGACTCCGTCACCGAAGACGAACTTGCCCTTCTTCTCCTGCTCCTTCTCCCACTCCCGGACCTTCTCGGCCAACCGATCCTGCTCGGCCTTCTCATCGGCCAGCTGCTTCTCCGTCTTGTCCTTGTTGTCGGAGATCGTCTTCTCCGCATCGTCCTTCGTGGAGATGAGGTCGTTGAGGCTGTCGGCCTTCTTCTTCGCGTCGACCTGCGCGGCCTCCTTGGCCACCACCGCCTCGGCGGCTTCGTCCTTGAGGTCGGAGATCTTATCGGTCACGCCCGAGAGCCGCTCTTCATTGTTCTTGTTCAGCGCCCGCTGTTCGGAAAGCTTGTCGATCGTGCGCTGCTGAGACCGCACCGCCGAGTCGACACGTCCGATTCCGCCGTCGGCGCTCGTGCCCTCGGCCATCTGCAGAAGCATCGCCAGATCGGAGGTGATGCCCGAGTTCTGGTACGCCTGTCGCCCGATGCGCGCCGCCGAGGTCTTGTGCTTGTCGATCTCCTCCGTGCCGGATCTGATCGTGTCCTTGAGGTCCGTCTGCGCGTTCTCCGCCGAGGTCAGGCGCGCAGCCATGTCCTCATCTTTCTCGATCGCCTCAGCCAGCGCATCATCAGCGGCCTTCGATTCCGCTTCGGCATCCGGCAGCTTCTCCTGTGCGGCATCGCGTTCGGCGATGACACGTGCGAGGTCCTCGTCGAGGCCCTCGAACTCCTGCTGGAGCTCCTTGACGCGTTCGTCGACCTCGCTCTTGTCATCGCGCGGGTCAGCCACCACCGAGGTGACCGGCATGAGCACCGCCAGTGCGGCTGCCGTGATGACCAGTCCGAGTCTGTGTCTCATCTCAGACCTTCGTGTACTTGTTCAACGTGATCAGCGACGAAGCTCCGGCCATGAGCACCCCGATGATGATGAGCACGGGAGCGATGAGGAGGACGTCCCAGCCGGAGATGAGGCTGAATCCGGTGGCCTGCGACTGCAGCCATCCGCTGACTCCGAAGTGGACGAGCAGCCCCAGGGCACCGGAGGACAGGGTCGCACCGATGGCCGAGGCGATGACGCCCTCGAGCAGGAACGGCATCTGGATGAAGGTGTTCGACGCACCGACCAGACGCATGATGCCGGTCTCCCTGCGTCTGGAGAACGCGGAGAGTCGGATGGTGGTGGCGATGAGCAGCATCGCGCACAGCAGCATGATGCCGGCGATCGCGATCGCCACGATGGTCGCGATGTTGAGCACACCGAACAGGCGGTCGAGCAGCTGGTTCTGGTCGACGACCTCTTCCACACCGGGGGTGGAGGAGAACGTCTCCTTGATGATGTCGTACTTCTCGGCGTCCTTGAGTTTGACCCGGAAGGACTCGTTCATCTCGTCCTTGGGCACGGTGCCCTCGAGGCTGGTGCCCTTGAACTGATCCTGGAAGTGCTCGTAGGCCTCGGTCTTGTCCTCGAAGTAGACCTTGTCGACATAGGGAGCGAGCTCGGAGCTTTCGAGTTCGCCCCGGATCTGGTCCTTCTGATCTCCGGTGACCTCACCGTCGACGCAGTTCGTCGCCTCTGAATCAGGCGGGCACAGGAACACGGAGACCTGAACGCGGTCGTACCAGAAGTCCTTCATCTGCCCGACCTGCATCTGCAGCAGGATCGCGGCACCGACGAAGAGGAGGGACACGAAGGTCACGAGCACCACGGAGATGACCATGGAGAAGTTGCGACGCAGGCCCGACCAGACCTCGGAGAGGATGAAACCGGCCCTCATGAGGCGACTCCGTAGGTGCCTTCTTCGACGTCGCGGACGATTTCGCCTTCTCGCAGTTCGATGACCCTCCGGCGCATCCGGTTGACGATCTCTCCGTCATGGGTGGCCATGAGCACGGTGGTGCCGTTGCGGTTGATCTTCTCGAGCACGTTCATGATGTCGGCGCTCGTCGCCGGGTCGAGGTTGCCCGTCGGCTCGTCGGCGAGCAGGATTCCGGGCTTGTTGACCACAGCGCGGGCGATGGCCACACGCTGCTGCTCGCCGCCGGAGAGTTCACTGGGATAGCGCTTCTCCTTGCCGGCCAGGCCCACGGTCTCGAGGACGTCGGGAACGAGCGTCGACATGGCAGCGCGGGACTTCCCGATCACCTGGAGGGCGAAGGCCACATTGGCGAACACGGTCTTGTTCGGCAGCAGGCGGAAGTCCTGGAACACTGTGCCGATCCCCCGCCGCAGGTAGGGGACCTTCCAGCTGGGCATCTTCACCACGGATTTTCCGGCGATGTGGATGCGTCCGGCGCTGGGGACCTCTTCGCGCAGAATGAGTCGGATGACCGTGGACTTTCCCGAACCGGAGGCCCCGACGAGGAACACGAATTCCCCGCGGTCAGCCTCGAACGAGATGTCGTCGAGTGCTCTGCGGGAACGTGTGTCGTAGGACTTCGAAACGGAGTCGAATCTGATCAAGTCGGTCTTCAATCATGTTGCGGGTGGCTCGGCCGTTTCCACTGTACGTAACAGTTCCGTGATGTTCGGGGAGGCGACTGGGCGTGTGTTGCGATCTGATGAAGTTCACAGTCGGGCTCAGTCTCCGGCTTCCTCGGTGTGCGGGTCACTCAACAGGGCTGGGCCGTACAGCCGGGGTCGGGGTCCGGCCTCCTCGGCGAATCCGGAATTCGCAGGGAAGCAAATGTTGGTTTCGGCGGTGAAAATCGACATTTACTTCCCTGCGAATCAGGATATGACGCGAGCTGGCATCCTCACGTCGCGTTTGTGGTCGATTCGCCAAGGGGGTACAGCCAAAATGGGCGAATCGCCTCGGTGAATCGACCGCAGACGGGCAGCGGAGCGGATGCACGGTGGACAGGCCAGCTCCCTGCAGGCAGGCTGGCTGCCGACGGGTGGCCTGGCAGGCCGCGGAAAGAAAGCTGCCAGAGGCTCAGTCGTCGGCCTCTTCGGCCATCTCCTGTTCCTTGCGCCAGCGGATGCCGGCCTCGATGAGTCCGTCGAGGTCACCGTCGAAGACAGCCGAGGGGTTGTTGACCTCGTAGCCGGTGCGCAGGTCCTTGACCATCTGGTACGGGTGCGTGACGTAGGAGCGCATCTGATCGCCCCAGCTGGCCTTGATGTCGCCGGCCAGCTCCTTCTTCTGCGCCGCCTCTTCCTTGCGCTTGAGGTCGAGCAGACGCGACTGGAGGACGCGCATCGCAGCCTCGCGGTTCTGGATCTGGGACTTCTCGTTCTGCATGCTCACCACCACACCTGTCGGCACGTGAGTGATGCGCACGGCCGAGTCCGTGGTGTTCACCGACTGTCCGCCGGGGCCCGAAGACCGGTAGACGTCGATGCGCAGATCGTTCTCATCGATCTCGACATGGTCGGTGGACTCGATGAGCGGGACCACCTCGACGGCGGCGAAGGAAGTCTGGCGACGTCCCTGGTTGTCGAACGGGCTGATGCGCACGAGCCGGTGCGTGCCGGCCTCGACGGACAGCGTGCCATAGGCGTAGGGGGCGTTGATCTGGATCGTCGCGGACTTCACTCCCGCACCTTCGGCGTAGGAGGTGTCGAGTTCCTGGACGTTGTAGCCGCGGTTCTCCGCCCATCGGATGTACATGCGGGTGAGCATCTGTGCCCAGTCTGTCGCGTCGTCGCCGCCAGCGCCGGAGCGTACGGTCACAACGGCGGAGCGCTCATCGTATTCGTGGCTGAGCAGGGTCGAGATCTCGAGTTCGGCCAGCTGATCGCGCAGCTTCCTGATGTCACGGTCGGCTTCTTCGAGCGAGTCCGCATCGCCTTCGTCCTGAGACATCTCGACGAGCAGTTCGGCATCGTCGATGCGCTCACCGAACTTCTCGAGCTTCTCCAGGGTGCCCTGTTTGTGAGAGAGCTTGGCCGAGATCTTCTGAGCCGAATCGGGATCATCCCAGAATGTCGGCGACGACGCCTGCTCCGTGAGCTCGGCGACCTCGTCGCGCAGATTGTCCAGATCGGACACGTCGAGAATCGCTTTGTACGTCTGGCGGAGGTTGGCGATTTCAGAAGAGTAATCAGTGGTGGCCATAATGATCCGATTCTAGTGCATGTCCGCGGCCTGGCCGGAACCGAGGGATGCGCGCCGAGGTGGGGCCACCTCGGCGCGCATCTGCACAATCTTCCGGATCGCCCCTCAGTCTCAGGCCGGCTGCATCTCGGGCACGGCGGCCCAGGTGTCGGGGCCGAACACCTCGAAGTGGATATTGCCCGCCGGGACATTGAGTTCGTCGAGTCCGCGGCGCACGGCCTTCATGAACGGGGGCGGGCCGCACAGGTAGACCTGCGCGTCGGCGGCCACGTCCACCTCGGCGAGGTCGATGAAACCTTCGTGGATGGTCTCGGTCGTCGACCGGGCACCGAGCTGTTCGTACCAATGGTGCATCCTCGCGCCCGGCAGCTGATCGACCAGCTGCGCCATCTCCTGCCGGTGGGCATGAGCGGCCATCGACTGGTCGGCGTGGAGGACGGTGACGGGGCGCTGGGACTCCTTGGACACGAGGTCGTTGAGCGCGCCGAGGATCGGGGTGCAGCCGATGCCGGCGGACACGAGCAGCAATGGGGTCTCGGCGTCTTCGACGACGAGGTCGCCGTATGGCAGTGAGCACCGGATTCTGTCGCCTTCGAAGACGTTGCCGTGGATGAAGTTCGACACCTCACCTGCGGGGATGCCGGCCGCGGCGCGACCGGGCTCGGCCTTGACGGTGATGGTCCAGGACTCACGTGAGGTGGCCCGGGTGAGGCTGTACTGACGAATCTGATGCGCGCCGTCGGGCAGCTCGACCTGGACGGAGACGTACTGGCCCGGCCTGGCCTTCGGCAGCACTCCGCCGTCGGGGCGGGAGAGCACAAGGCTGACGGTGTTCGGGGATTCCTGCCGGCGGCGGGTGACGAGGAGAGCGTTCCAGACCTCGCCCGGTGACACCTCGTGGCGGGCGTAGAGCTCCCGCTCGGCGCGGATGAGCGTGTGCGCCATATCCCAGTAGACCTCGGTCCAGGCGTCGACGATCTCAGGGGTGGCCGCATCGCCGAGGACTTCGCCGATGGCGGCGAAGAGGTGCTCGCAGACGATCGGGTACTGGTCTTCGGTGATGCCCAGGGAGGCGTGCTTGTTCGCGATCCGGCTCATCATCGCATCGATGTTCGGTGCATCTTCGGACACGAGCAGGCTCGCATAGGCGGCGATCGCGCCGGCCAGTGCCTTCTGCTGCTCGCCCTGCGCCTGGTTGCCGCGGTTGAATAGATCGCGCAGCAGGTCGGGTCGGGCGGTGAACATCCGGTCGTAGAAGACCGGGGTGATGTCACCGATGGCGGAACCGATGACGGGGAGGGTGTCCTTCACGACAGTGAGTGCGGGTTGGGAGATCACTTCTGCTCCTTTTGCGGCGCATGTTCGCCGCGCAGCTGGAACGGCCTTTCCAGGTCGCTGTTCTTCGTGCGGTTTCGACGTTACGCGGACTCGCGCGCATATTTCTACGCGTTGTAGAATTTGAGATTTTCCGTACCGCAACCGAGGCTCGGCAGCCGCGGCCCGATCCGCCTCGCCCTAACGCAGCTCGTTTCCGAGCAGGGGCACAGACCTCCGCGCCGGTGGGTTATAGGTCAAAAAGCGCCGCCGGCGGGAGATCTGATTCATCCCGCCGGCGGCGCGGCTCACATGGCTTCCACTGAAGATCGGTGAGCAAAATATAGACCGAAACCGACCCTCACGCAAGACGAAAACCGCCACAATGACATTCATGAAACTACACGATGAGCATTTGCGAAACCCGTTCGGAGTTATCCACAGATTTGGGAATTCACTAGATTCTTCATTCGACTACAGATAGGTTAAACAGCAAATCACGCTGTCAATTGAATGATCGGGCAAGGGTTCAGAGTGGAAGCCACCGAAGTCATCACCAGTGAGGTTCACAAGCGGATCAGAGATCTCGATGTGGATCCCCGCGCCGATACCCAGCGCTCTCGCGAGCTCATTCGCACCGTCATCGCCGAGTACGATGAGCGCAGTCTCGTCGCTGATCTTCCCCTGCTCGAAGACAAAGAGGCGACCTTCCGCCATATCGACAATCAACTGTCGGGTTTCGGTGCGCTGCAGGACTATTTCGATGATCCGCACGTCGAGGAGATCTGGGTCAACTCGCCCAGCGAGGTCTTCATCGCCGCCGACGGAATCCACCAATTGACGACGACGAAACTGAGCTCGGGCGAGCTCGACGACCTGATCGAGCGGATGCTGCGGACCTCGGGTCGCCGCGTCGATCTCTCCCAGCCTTTTGTCGACGCCATTCTGCCCGACGGATCCCGGCTGCATGTTGTGCTGCCCGATATCACTCGCACTCATCCGGCCGTGAATATCCGCAAGTTCATCGCCCGGCCCCGCAATCTCGCCAACCTCGTCGCTCATGGATCACTGACTCCCGGTGCCGCCGAGTTCCTCGACGCCGCCGTGGCGTGCGGGGCGAACATCCTCGTCTCCGGAGCGACTCAAGCGGGCAAGACCACGATGCTCAACGCCTTGGCCGGGTCGATTCCGGCGCGGGAACGCACGATCTCCTGTGAAGAGGTCTTCGAACTCAACCTGCCCAGTCGCGACTGGGTGCCCATGCAGTGCCGGCAGCCGTCGCTGGAAGGCACCGGCGAGGTCACTCTCCGCGCCCTGGTCAAGGAGGCTCTGCGGATGCGGCCGACCCGGATCATCGTCGGCGAGGTCCGAGAGGCCGAGAGCCTCGACATGCTCATCGCATTGAATTCGGGTCTCGCAGGAATGTCGACGCTGCACGCCAACTCCGCTCGCGCGGCGATCACGAAGATCTGCACCCTGCCCCTGCTGGCAGGAGCGAACATATCATCAGCGTTCGTCGTCCCCACCGTCGCCGTCAGCCTCGACGTCGTCGTCCACCTGCGGCGGGACCCCTCCGGGGTGCGACGGGTCGATGAGATCTGCGCAGTGCCCGGCGGGGTCGAAGGCGACGTCGTCGAACTCGACACGATCTTCCATTCGCCACGGGGACAGCTCATCCGCGGTCAGGGGTTCGGCCACCTCGGCGAGCGGTTTGCCGGCATCGGTCGCGATCTCCACTCCATTCTGGAGGCGGCGTGAGCTATTCGCAGTCCGCTCTGCTCATCGGTGCCTGCCTCGGGGCGGGGCTGTTCCTCATGTGGATGTCGCTGTGGCAGCGGCCGCAGAGCAGACGGACGCAGTCGCGATGGGTGCGCGAGCTCGACGACATGCTCACCGGGGCCGGATTCCCGCGGCTGCGGCCGGCCCACCTGGTGCTCATCTCGATTGCGGCGTTCTGCCTCGTGACGGTCGTATCGACGGTGCTCACCGGTTCGTGGGCGATCGCCCTGTGCTTCGGTCTCTTCGCCTCCTGGCTGCCTCACCGAGCACTGCAGCATCGGGCACGCAGCCGACAGGTGATGCGGCGAGAGCTGTGGCCCGAAACCCTCGACCACCTCAATTCCGGAGTCCGTGCGGGCCTGTCCCTGCCCGAAGCACTGAGTTCGCTGGCCCATCGCGGACCCGAACCGCTGCGACCGCTGTTCGAAGTCTTCGCCGAGGAATACCGGGCCAGCGGCTCCTTCGCCCTGGCATTGGAGCGGTTCCGACAAGTCAGCGCCGACCCGGTGGCCGACCGCATCGTCGTCGCGCTCAGCGTCACCCGGCAGGTCGGCGGCAGCGATCTGGGCACCATGCTGCGGGCCCTGGCGCAGTTCGTCCGTGATGACGCTCGGACCCGCAACGAGCTCTCTGCTCGGCAGCAGTGGACGGTCAACGGCGCCCGACTGGCCGTCGCCGCACCGTGGGTGGTGCTCGCGTTCCTGTCGACCCGGCCCGAAACGGCCGTGGCGTACAACTCCCGAACCGGGCTGATCCTCCTGGCCGCGGGCTTCATCGTCTCCCTGCTGGCGTACCAGGCGATGAAGCGCATCGGTCGGCTCCCGGCCGAACCCCGGGTCATCGAGGGATCCTCGCTCAGCGCCGCCCACCGACGCTTCGGCGGCGACGGCGGCACCAGCGGCGGATTCGCAACCGGCATCGAGCACGATGTGGACGGGCGCGCGGCATGAGCCTCCTCGGCGGACCTCTGCCCATCCTGACCCTCGGACTCTTCAACGGCTTCGCACTGTGTGTCTTCGTCCTCTCCCTCCCGCCGCTGCGCCGGCCGACGCTGTCGTCGCGGATCGCACCCTATCTGCGGGATCAGGAATCCTTGGTCGATATCTATGCTCCTCCGACCCCGCGTACGGAGGGATTCTGGGGTCTGGTGAAGTCATGGCTGGTCAGCTCGACGCTGTGGGTGACCTCGCGCATCACCACGGATGCGACTCTGCGGCTGCGCATCGACCGCCTCGGCGGGATTGCCACGATCGAGCGCTTCCGCATCAGCCAGGTGCTGAGCATCCTCGTCGGGATGATCGTCGCCGGCGGCCTGGCCGGGGCCCTGTCGGCACAGCGCGGGTTCTCCCCCATCGTCACCCTCGTCCTCGTCATCAGCGGCGGCATCGCCGGCCACGTCTTCAACGATTGGCGACTCAGCCAAGCCATCGCCCGCCACGAATCCCGTGTGCTCGCCGAATTCCCCACCGTCGCCGAACTCCTGGCACTGTCCATCACCGCCGGTGAGGGGATCGTTGAGGCTCTCGAACGGGTGTGCCGCACCTGCTCCGGTGACCTCATCGACGAACTCCGCGCGGCCCTGGCCGCCACTCGCACCGGGACTCCGCTGGTCGAAGCGCTCGACGCGATGGCCACACGCATCGCCATCCCCGAGATCGTCCAGTTCGTCGACGGTCTCGCCGTCTCCATGACACGCGGCACCCCACTGGCCGAAGTGCTGCGCTCCCAAGCCGCTGACGTGCGCGAACAGTCCCGGAGGAGGCTGCTCGAACTGTCCGGGAAGAAGGAGATCGGGATGCTCATTCCTGTTGTCGTCTTCGTCCTTCCCGTCACCGTGATCTTCGCCGTCTTCCCGTCCCTGACCGTCCTCGACCTCAGTCCGTAACGACCCAGCCCGCACCAACGGCCCAGCCCGCACCAATGACCACGCGGATCGAACCCTCGACCTCGCCGATGAAGGAGACACGATGTTCCGCCAGTTCACCTATCGCCTCGTCCCGCTCATGCTCGGGCTGATCCCCGGGCCCCCTCCGCGAGGAGGAACCACCATCGCCGAGGCGGCCGACCACGGCACCGAGCCGAAGCTGGCCTCCGATGTCGACCGGCCCGACCGCGGGGACGTGCCCGGGTGGGTCCTCATCACCCTGATGACCGCGGGCCTGGTGGTCGCGCTGTGGGCACTGGCCGGCGAAGCCTTCACCTCGATGTTCCAAGACGCGATGAACAAGGTCCGCGGGGCCGGGTGACCAGGCTGTGACCGGAGATGACGAGACGGAACGGGGCAGCCGGATGATGGCCTCCTCGGCACCGGTCGCAGGCGAGCGCAGCGATTCGGGATCGGCCGTCGCCGAGTTCGCCCTCATCGCCTCCCTGCTGGCCCTCATCTTGGCCGGGGCGCTGCAGATCGGTCTCGTCATCCACGTCAGGAACACGGTCATCGACTCCGCCATCGCCGGAGCGAGGCAGGCGAGCCTGGCCGATCAGACTCCACGCGACGGGCAGGAGCTCACACGCGACCTCATCCGAGTATCCGTGGGCGAGCGCTATGCCCGAAAAGTCACCGTCACGACGTCACAACGCGGTGTCGTCGAGATCGTCGAGGTGCGAGTGAAGACCCCGCTCCCCGTCCTCGGACTGTGGGGACCGGTCGAGATCTGGGACCTGCGCGGACGGTCCATCGTCGAGGATGTCGACCGTGACTGAGTCCGAGTCCGGTCGGGGTGTCGCGCCCGACGACGCAGATGAAGGAACTGCGGTCATCGAGTTCATCTTCGCCTCCATCGTCCTGCTCATTCCGGTCATCTACCTCATGCTCACCCTCTCCCAGATGCAGGCCGCCAGCTACGCGACCACCTCGGCGGCCATGTCGGCCTCCCGAATCGCCGCTCGCGATGCGAACCCGTCAGAGGCTCGTGCCCACGCCGTTGCGAAGATGCATTTCGCGGACTTCGGACTGCGTGATGCGCCGACTTCCATCACCTACTCGTGCACCGGACCCTGTGGACAAGCCGGATCCCTCGTCACCGCGCGTGTCGAGACGAAAGTGTCGCTGCCCGGGTTCCCACTCCTCTTCGGCTCCGACCGGTCACCGCACATCACCCTGCGTGCGAACCACACCGACGTCGTCGCCACAGGTCGTCGCTGACATGCCGACCACAGGGAACCACGATTCGGAGCGGACCGAGGAATCGCAGATATCCCATGGCGCGGATGCCGGGTCGATCACCCCATTGGCCATCGGCTTCGTCGTCATCGCCTTGCTGCTGGCATTCCTCATCGCGGCCCTGACCGATCTGCATATGGCCCGCCGTGAGCTGCAGGGGCTTGCTGATTCTGCGGCCCTGGCGGCCTCGGACTCGTTCGAACCGGCTCCCGGTGACGAACCCGGTCTCGTGTTCTCACCTCCCGCGGCCAAACGAGCCGCCGGCCGATACCTCGGCTCAGTCCAGAATCCGAAGAACATGCACAATCTGCGCCTGAGCGCCGATGCCGATGGGACGCATTCGGTGCGCATCCGCATCGAGGCTCGCTACTCACCGGCGCTGCTCTCACCGTTCGTGCCCGGGCTCATCGACCTCCGAGCCACCGCCTACGCCCGGGGCGCCCTCCGCCTCGACTGACAGCCCCGGTCGGCTCCGACACCGATTCCTGTGGACCCGCACCCCACTCAATCATTCTGCGACTGTGGATGGCCGCACCGTGTCCACAGGCCCTTCTTCGCCTCTTGCCCGAACCACGTTGCCGCGGCGAATCTGTGCTCATGAGAACCCTGGGACTCATCCACCACATCGAGACGAACGGAAAAGTCACGAGCACCAGCGTCGAAGCCGAACCAGGCCAACCGGCACTCCACGTCTTCCGGTCTGTCTTCGGATCGGAGCTGACGCACAGGGACCTCGCTGTCGGCAACCGGCTCGAGGGCCACAGTCTTGAGTCGATCAGCTGGGGCCACTGGCAGAAGCTCAACCCCATCACCGTCGTCGGGGCGGATTCTCTGCGCACCACCGACACCTCGGCCGACTCCGAACTGTCGGCCGTGTCCGTCCTGGCAGGGCCGGACTCGGGCTTCACTCTGACACTCGACCCGCGACGCGCCCGCCTGTCCCGGCTGCCCCACGCCGATTGCCTGACCGTCATCGACCCCTGCATCTCACGCACCCCTCAGCCGCTGTGCCTCGACGCCACAAGCGCCCGGCCCGCAGTCCAAATGGGTGCGAGCGTGCTCGCACCGGGCACAGCAGACAGCTCATCCGCGCGCGCTTCATCCTCGGCCGCTGGTTCGCCTCCGCCGATCCGGTCCCCGCCGCTGCACCGCAGCGACGACACGCATGTCACACCGAAGACGATCGACGATCCCCGACCGGCCAGGCCCCCACAGTGGTGGACGTTCCTCATCCCCGTGGGCATCGGCGTGGTGCTGGCCGTGGTCACCGGAATGTGGTGGTTCCTACTCTTCAGCGTTTCCGCCCCGCTCTCCGGATGGGTCGCCTACCTGGTGGAGAAGAAGCGCTTCACCCGCGACAGCGTACAATGCCGACTCGAGCGTGACGATGCCCTGGACGAGGCGCGCACACGGCTGCGCCACCTCGAAGGGACGCACCGGCGCGCGGTCCTCTCCTCCCCCGGTCTGTGCATCGGGTTCGGGACGGTCTTCAGCGACCTCACCATCGACGAACAGCTGCAGGACGGAACCGACCACGTCGACGGTCGAGTCGTCTTCGCTGATATGCCAATCCGCATCGATCCGCGAACGACGACGGTCACCGTCAGCGGGTCACCCGCCGTCTTGCGCACCATGGCCTTCGCATGGCTGGCTGATCGTCGGTTCAGCTGGCAGCCGGGCCCCGAACTCGCACTGCTGCCGGAACTGGCCGGCACCGAGTTCTTCGGCGACCGTACCTCGAACACGGCTCGGTCAGAGTCCGGCCCCGGCAACAACGTCGATGATCCCATTGCGATCACCCTCGACGAGGCGACCCAGCCCGCCGTGCTCACCCTCGCCGCCCCGCATTCCGGCTCCACTGTCTCGATGACGGTGGGCAGTCTCGCGCAGGCACGCACCGCTGCATCGACCGCACCCGGCGGCCCGGTGCCCGGGCGGGCGCTCACCGCCGCCCTCATGCCCGCCGCCCGATTCGTCACTCTCCACCGCCGGCTCAGTGCCGAAACCGGACCCCGAGCCTGGCCCGACCACGGACTCGGCGAACTCTGCGACCATGCGCCCGAGGCCATCAGAGCACGATGGTCTCGGCCCGTCTCGGGACCGGTGATGATCGGCCGCGGAACCGACGGCGAGGTCGGAATCGATCTCTTCGCCGACGGGCCCCACGCTCTCGTCGCCGGCACCACCGGCAGCGGAAAATCCCTGCTCCTCCAGACATGGCTGCTGGCGATGGCCCTGGCGCAGCCGCCTCGGCGACTGCGGTTCGTCCTCATCGATTTCAAGGGCGGGGCCACGTTCGCACCGCTGCAGGATCTGCCGCACACCGACAGCGTGCTCGATGATTTCGATTCCGGGCTCGCCTTCCGCGCCCTCGTCTCGGTGCGTGCCGAGATCACCCACCGTGAACGGCTGCTGGCCGAGCACGGGTGCGCCGATGTCGCCGATCTGACCGATCCGCCCCCACGACTCATTGTCGTCATCGATGAGTTCCATGCGCTGATGGCCAGCCATCCGCGCGCCGCTGACCTGCTTGAACACCTCACCGCTCTGGGCAGATCCCTCGGTGTCCACCTCATTCTCGCCACTCAGCGACCCATGGGAGTCGTGACCGGCCAGATGAAGGCGAATATCAACATCCGCGTCTGCCTGCGGGTGCGCGATGAGACCGATTCCTTCGACGTCATCGGCACCGAGGCGGCCGCCTTTCTGCCCGCGGACAAGCCCGGTGCCGCCTGCCTGGACTCCGGGATCAGCGTCACTCGGTTCCGCGTGGCCGTGCCGTTCGGACATGACACCCACACCGAGGCGGCCCTCCGTCCCCGTGTGCGGCCCTGGGGTCGGGGACCGATTCCGTCGCTGCCCGCCGGGGTGGAAGGAGTGCACATCGACAACATCATCGCAGCGACCGAGGACAGCACCCAGGCCGGAAACGGTGGTGCCGCCGAAAACGGTGCTGTGGCCGGGGCCGACGAGGTGGCTGAGAATCCTTCGTTCAACGGGCAGCGGCGACGGGTGGTGTTGCCGCCGTTGCCCGAACCGGACGAGATGAGGGCCAGACCACGAGAGGAGCCGGCCGGGACGGTCACGGGGATCATCGATGTTCCCACGGAACAGCGGCAGCAGACGTGGACCTTCGACCCGGATGTCGACGGTTCGACGATCCTCACAGGGGGCAGCCCAGAAACCATGGAACACGTGCTCGTGAATATGGCACGGGCGAGTGCTCGGACCCGGCGGATCATCGCAATAGGCAGGATCGCTGCGGCCCTCGACTGGGCCGAGATCAGCTGCGGAATGAACACTGGCTGGCAGATTCAGGCGATCCTCGACCATCTCACCGCAGGAATGGGCACTGTCAAGATGTCGCAGGACTGTGCCGGCTCCGGCACACAACCAGCTTCGGGGACGCACCGCCACCCGCCGAGCCTGCTCGTGTGCAGCAATTGGGCCGAATTCGTCGACTCGCTCGATCACTACTGGGCCGAACGCGCCGAACGTCTGCTCGGACACGGTGCCGGATCGGATCTCGTTTTCCTGCTCGCCGGATGCCGGAACATGACGAGCAGGAGCTCTCGGTTCGCCACCAAGATCATCTTCCCGCCCGAGGCCGGCGAAGACGGGACGAGCGTCGGACTCAGCCGGCAGCGATTCGCCGGTACCTGGCCGGACTTTCGCGCCGTCATCCGCGGGCCCCGCGTGCAGGCCGCCGGCGGGGACGGAGCCGATGTGCAGTTCGTGCCCGCTGCCGCGGCACAGAGCACACGTCCCGAACCTGGGCAAGAACAATCCATCCTCGGCGAGGCCTTCCCCGAAAAGCTCCTCCGGGAAGGTTTCGCGCCGCGCTGGACGGGACTCGTCGGACCGCCGCTTCCCGTCCGATCGAGAGCAGGCGGCGATCCGCTCGACGCCATCACCTCTTCCGACGTCGTCCCCGTCGGCGTCGACGCCTTCGGCGACCTCGTCACGTGGAATCCCCTGCGAGACGGCTCAGTTCTCACGGTTCGCGGTTCACCGCAGAGCGGCAAAACCGAGTTCGCGGCTCTCGTGGGCGATTTCGGAGGAATCGCCGTCCACGATGATGCCCACCGCGAGCCAGAACCTGTCGACTGGGATCTGCTCGATGGCCGCTTCCATGTGCTCACCGTGCCGACACGGTTCACTCCCAGCTATGGTTCGCCTCTGGCCAATGCGCAGAATCTCGGGCCCCTGCTCGTGCTCGGTGTGCACACCAGGCAGGATCTCACCGGGCTCGGGCTGGTGCGACAGGCCCCGCTCGACGGCCTGCCGGGGACGGGTTGGTTCGTCACCGAGGACCAGGCTCGACCTGTCCGGCTCTTCACCGCCGACGAGAGTCGAGCCTGAATCAGCTTGCGTCGGCCGGAGGTCCCGACAGCGTCTCATAACGGTAGAGCTCGGTGGCCGTGCCCATCTCGAGCAGACGATCCGCGAGTGCCGAGATCACAGGCATTCCGCTCGTGACCTCGATGACGACATCGGCGTCGACCGACAGTCGGGCCAGCAGAAGTTCGGCATCCGCGACCGCAGCGGCGAAGTCCTCGCCGGTCGTGTCCGCGGCATCATCGCGGGTCTCGAACATCGAGCCGAGGATGAGTTCGGTCGGGGCTTCCTCCACGGCCTGATCGACGACGGCCCGGCCCTCGCCCTGACCGGCACCCTGCTGACCTGCCCCCGTACCGGCGCCCGGCTCACCGGCCGACGGCACGGCACCGGCGGTCTCATCGGCTTCCCTGGCATAGGACACGGCGAAGGCACTGAGCCCACCCGCCTCGGCGGTTCCGGCCGCACCATTCAGCAGCGCGGCACCATGAGCTCCGGCCGCCTCGGAGAGGAAGGCGCTGTTCACCTGTCCGATGGTCAGCGGACCGACGGCATCGTCACGGTTGACGGCGGTGTACCAGTCAAGAAACGCCTTCGTCAGCTTCACCGAACCCGTCGCCACGATCTCGAGGTCCTCGGCACGACCGCCTCCGGCCGGCGGCAGAGCACCGGCGGGGACCTTGATCACGCGGGTCGTCGTCAGCGAGGTGAAGCCGAGCGCCCGAGCGAAGCCTTCGCCCGGGCTGCCGGCCTGCACACGGGCCCGCAGATCGAGTCCCTCGAGCGCGGTTCCCCGCGTCTCCGCGCACACTGCCTCGAACAGTTCGCGCCCCTGACCCTGCCCCTGCTCCTCGGCGGCCACCTCGACGTGGACCCACGCCCGGTAGGGGTGCAGCGGGGATTCGGCGATCGCGGCGGCTCCGACGGGAACGTCGGGGACCACCTCGGCGATGACGGAGCGGATCAACGGCGAATCCGAGGACGGACGGAACAGGGACCTGGCCATATGACCGGCCGGGGTGGTCGCGTCGGCGAACACCTCATTCAGGCGCAGATCGTCACCGTCGTTCAGCTCTCGAATCGGCATGTGCTCGCTCCTTGGGCGGTGGGGAACTTGATAATCTTGGCGTCATGACTGACTTAAGCGATCCTACCGCCGCCGCGCACGCCGCGGCCACGACCCTCAACGCGAACGCGGGCATCGAAACGCATGACATCGCTCTCGTCCTCGGCTCCGGTTGGGGCGGGGCGGCGGACCTCCTCGGCGAGACCGTCGCCGAGATCTCCGCGGCGGAAGTCCCCGGTTTCCACGCTCCCGCGGTCGAGGGTCACGGTGCGACCCTGCGCACGGTGCGGATCGAAGCCAGCGGCAAACATGCGCTCGTCCTCGGATCGCGCACCCATTACTACGAGGGCAAGGGTGTGCGCGCGGTCTCCCACGGAGTGCGCACCGCGGCCGCGGCCGGCTGCGCCTCGCTCGTGCTGACGAATGGCTGCGGCGGGCTCAACCGCAACTGGGCGCCCGGCACCCCGGTGCTCATCTCCGACCACATCAACCTCACCGGGACCTCCCCGATCGAGGGCGCGAACTTCATCGATCTCACCGATCTGTACTCCCCGCGCATGCGCGCCATCGCCAAGGAGATCGACCCGACGCTCGACGAAGGAGTGTACGCGCAGTTCCGCGGACCCCATTACGAGACCCCCGCCGAGGTGCGCATGGCCGGGGTCCTCGGCGCTGACCTGGTGGGCATGTCGACGACGTTGGAGGCCATCGCCGCACGTCAGGCCGGGCTCGAGCTCATGGGCATCTCGCTGGTGACGAACCTCGCCGCCGGTATCCAGGAGACCCCGCTCTCCCATGCAGAGGTCATCGAAGCCGGAGCCGCAGCGGCCCCGCGCATCTCCCGTCTGCTCGCCGACATCGTCGCGAAGCTCTGAGGAAGGACGATATGACCCGCGTAGCCGACCGTTTCACGACCGGATTCGACGCCGAGGTGGTCCGCGCCTGGATCGCCGATGACCCCGACCCGCAGACGGCCACCTCGTTGGAGCACATCCTCGCCGAGGCCGAGACCGGCGACGAGGCGGCGATCGCCGATCTCGAGGACCGATTCTCGGGCCCCCTCGTCTTCGGCACCGCCGGTCTGCGCGGCGAGATCGCTGCAGGGCCGAACCGGATGAACCGGGCCGTCGTCATCCGTGCCGCCGCCGGACTGTCCGCGTTCCTCGCCGAGACCGTCGGTGAGGGATTCCGCGTCGTCATCGGCTGCGACGCCCGGTACAAGTCCGCGGAGTTCGCCGCGGACACCGCCGCTGTCATCACCGCCGCCGGTGGAGTCGCGATCCAGCTGCCCGAGCAGCTGCCGACCCCGCTGCTCGCCTTCGCGCTGTCGCATCTCGAGGCAGACGCTGGCGTCATGGTCACGGCCAGCCACAACCCACCGACCGACAACGGCTACAAGGTCTACCTGGGCGAACGTCCCCTGCAGGCAATCGAAACCGATCCGGCCGCGGCCCAGGCCGGTGCCGGAGCTCAGATCGTCAGCCCTGCCGATGCCCTCATCGCCGAGAAGATCGCAGCCGTGGAATCCGTGGAATCGGTGCCGCGTGCCGAATCCGGGTGGGACCACCTCGACGAGTCGATCGTCGAGACCTACCTGACCCGCATCGATGCCTTGGACGTGCGCGCGGGGTCGGATCTGTCGATCGTGCTGACCTCACTGCACGGTGTCGGTGCCGGAGTCGCCGAGGCGGCGCTGACCCGCACCGGCTTCACTAACCTCCACCCGGTGGCTTCCCAGCAGGCCCCGGATCCGGACTTCCCGACGGTGTCGTTCCCGAATCCGGAGGAAGCCGGGGCACTCGACGAGTCGTTCGCCCTGGCCCGTGAGGTCGGTGCCGAACTCATCATCGCCAACGATCCGGATGCCGACCGGTTCTCCGCCGCCATCCCCGATGCCTCGGCAGCCACCGGGTACCGACAGCTGACCGGCGACGAGGTGGGACTGCTGCTGGGCGAGGATGCCGCGAACCGACTGGCCGATGGTACGCATCATGCGCACGGAGCGACTGCGCCGGTGTTCGCGAACTCGATCGTGTCCTCCCGCGGCCTGGCGGCGGCGGCTGCCAGCCACGGATTCGCTGCGGCGAACACGCTCACCGGGTTCAAGTGGATCTCCCGCGTGGCCGGACTCGTCTTCGGATACGAAGAGGCACTCGGCTACTGCGTCGATCCGGCTGCAGTGCGCGATAAGGACGGCATCTCTGCCGCCGTGACGTTTGCAGCGCTGGCCTCGCGTCTCAAGGCGGCGGACAGCAGCATCGAGGCCGAGCTCGACCGGATCCGGGGCCGCGACGGCTACTTTGCCACCGCTCCCTTGAGTTTCCGCCTCGACGATGTCTCCCTCATCGCCACGGCGATGGCCAAGCTGCGTGAGAATCCTCCGGCCACACTGGCTGGCTCCCGTGTGGCCGAGGTCCACGATCTTTCCGCCGGGTACGAAGGTCTGCCGCCGACCGATGGGATCCTGCTGCTCTCGGAATCGAACTCTCGGGTGATCGTGCGTCCGTCGGGGACGGAGCCGAAGCTCAAGTGCTATCTCCAAGTCGTCGCCGAACCTTCGGAGCTTCAGGCCGCGGCCGACGCCGACGCGCGTGCGGCGGCCAGCGCCGGAGTGCGACTGTCGGCCACCTCGGCGAGTGCCTCCCTCAAACCGGCGCTCAAGGAACGCTTGACGTCGATCACCACCGAGCTCAAAACCTTCTTCGGCCTCTGATTACTACCTGACGGCGGCCCAGCAACCTCGCGCGAGGTTGCTGGGCCGCCGTCACGTAGTATTAAGGTCCCGTGGGAATCAGAAGGCGGTAACGATGGACGTTCCTCACGATCCAGAGGTCGACGCCGTTCTGACCGGCCTGCTGGGTTCACTGGGCGAAAGCAGCAGCGTCTTCGGTGCCGGTCGACTCGGTGCCGAGTGGTCGGCGAAGCGGCTGAAGACCGAAACCCATCACGCTGTCATCGAAGTTCCACCGGATGAGACCGAACGCGTTCTCAACGAGGTGACTCAGCTGGTGTCCGCGCACACGCCTGCGACCGACGACCCTGTTGTCACCATCCGCGGTGTCATCGGTTCAGGCTTCGCGTCGATGAATCCGGCCTACGTCATCGTCGTACTCGACCGGAGAGAGTCGGCTCTGGGGATCGCGGCCCATGCAAAAGAGGGCCTCATCAAACAGCGAACGGCGCAGAAAGCCGTCACTAAGATCCGGGAAGCCATCGCTCTCTAACCCTCCCAGAACTACCTGACGGCGGCTCAGCAACCTCGCACGAGGTTGCTGGGCCGCCGTTGGGTAGCAATCAGAGGGAATCTAGGATGGACCTGCTGCCGGAGAGGCCCAAGCGGGACGCGCCGGCGGCGATCATCTCCTCGGCGGCCTCGGCGGTGCGGATTCCGCCGGAGGCCTTCACTCCCAGGCGGTCGCCCACGGTCTCGCGCATGAGAGACACAGCATGAGCGCTGGCACCCCCGGCCGGGTGGAAACCGGTCGACGTCTTGACGAATCCGGCACCGGCGGCCTCCGAGCGCCGGCAGGCCTCGACGATCTGCTCGTCGGTCAGGGCAGCGGATTCAATGATGACCTTGACCAGGGCGTCCCCGCTGGCCTCGACGACGCCGCGGACCTCGGCTTCGAGTCCGTCGAAGTCCCCGGCGACGGCCTGGCCGATGTTGATGACCATATCGACCTCGGCGGCACCGTCGGCGACGGCCTGAGCAGCCTCGGCGGCTTTGATCTCCGGCCTCACCTGGCCGGAGGGGAATCCGACGACAGTGGCCACGACGAGCTCACCCGGATCGGTGATCGGGAGCATGGACGGCGACACGCAGATCGCGAGCACGCCCAGCTCCTTCGCCTCCGCCACGAGGGCATCGACGTCGGCGGGGGTCGCTTCGGGCTTGAGCAGGGTGTGGTCGATGATATTCGCGACATCGGTGCGGCTGGTCATGGGTTCCTCCAAGGTGAGTGGTGCAGGTTCTAGAGCTGTGGTTCCAGAGTAGTGAGGTCGGTGCCCGCACGGCAGTGCTTCCGGCGTGTGATCGGGCTCAGGTGATCGTGTCGAAGATGATCGACGCCGGCACCGAGGCGGCGTCCCCGCCGATCTCGACCGCGGTCTCCAGCGCTTCGATCGCCCGTCCGAAGCGTTCCGGGGTGGCCGTGTGCAGTGTCATGAGCGGCTGACCGGCCGTGACCATGTCCCCGGGTTTGGCGTGGAGTTCGATTCCGGCCACGTCCTGGACCGGGTCTTCCTTCCGGGCACGTCCGGCACCGAGACGCCACGATGCCACCCCGACACCCAGCGCATCGAGTCTCGTGAGCACGCCGGACTCGGTGGCGGCGACGACCTCGGTGTGTTCGGCCACAGGCAAAGCGGCGTCCGGGTCACCGTGCTGGGCGCGGATCATCTGCTTCCATTTATCCATGGCGCGACCGTCGGCCAGGGCGGCTCGCACATCGATGTCGGTCTTGCCGACCAGGCGCAGCATCTCCTCGGCCAGGGCCACGGTGAGGTCGACGACGTCGGCGGGTCCGCCACCGGCGAGGACCTCGACGGATTCGCGGACCTCGAGGGCGTTGCCGACGGTCAGGCCCAAGGGGGTGGACATGTCGGTCAGCAGCGCCGAGGTGTGAACGCCTGCGGTCTTGCCGAGTTCGACCATCGTCCGGGCGAGCTTGCGGGCCTTGGTCAGGTCTTTCATGAACGCACCGGATCCGACCTTGACGTCGAGGACGAGCCCGGCGGTGCCTTCGGCGATCTTCTTCGACATGATCGATGAGGCGATGAGCGGAATGCAGTCGACCGTCGAGGTGACGTCGCGCAGCGCATAGAGCTTCTTGTCCGCCGGGGCGAGACCGGTTCCGGCCGCACAGATGACGGCGCCGACGTCGTCGAGCTGATCGACGATCGCCTCGTTGCTCAGTCCCGCCTGCCAGCCGGGAATCGATTCGAGTTTGTCCAGGGTGCCTCCGGTGTGTCCGAGACCGCGACCGGACAGCTGAGGGACGGCGACATCGAAGACCGCCACGAGCGGGGCCAGGGGCAGGGTGATCTTGTCGCCGACGCCCCCGGTCGAATGCTTGTCCGAGGTGGGTCGGGACAGGGACGAGAAGTCCATGCGCTCACCGGAGTCGATCATCGCCTGCGTCCAGTGCGCGATCTCTTCCGGCTCCATATCGTTGATGAAGATCGCCATGGCCAGGGCCGCCATCTGCTCTTCGGCGACGGCGCCGCGGGTGTAGGCGTCGATGACCCAGTCGGTCTGCTCCTTGCTCAGGGCCCGGCCATCGCGCTTGGCGGCGATGACGTCGACGGTGTCGAATGCTTCTGCGCTCACGGTCTCAATCCTTCGTTGTCGTCGCACCGGCTGGCGATTCCCGCACCGGCGGGCCACCTCGGTGAGGGTGTCAGTGCTTCGCGTTGTGGTCGGTCCGGGTCGTGCTCAGGTGATCGGGCCCGAACGCCTCGGGCAGGACCACGGACATCGGGGCACGCCCGCTGGGCATGTTGAGAATGAGCTCGTTGCCGCCGTGTTCGAACAACAGCTGTCGGCATCGCCCGCAGGGAACGAGGGTGTTGCCCTCTCCGTCAACGCAGTCGAAGGCGACGAGGCGGCCGCCGCCGGACATGAGCAGATCGGAGACGAGTGAGCATTCGGCGCACAGCGTGACACCGAACGATGCGTTCTCGATATTGCAGCCGCCGACGAGGCGACCGTCGTCGGCGAGGCCGGCGGCACCCACGGGGTACGACGAATACGGCACGTAGGCCTTCTTCATCGCCCGCATCGCCTCGGCGCGCAGCAGCTCCCAGGTGCCTTCGCTGAGGTCCTCGGGGCAGACCGGGGTGGGTTCCTCGCTCCAGACCTGTTCGGTCGATTCGTGGGTGGAAGCGTGGGGTTCGGGGACAGTCATGGGGATACCTCTTCCTTCGGGGAGTGACTGTGGGGCGGTCGAGGGGGGGTCGCAGGCGATCCGTCGCCGAGGCGGGGCTCACTTCACGTAGGGCACACCTTCCGCGGCCGGTGGGCGGACCCGACCGACGAAGCCGGCGACGGCGAAGACGGTGACGATATAGGGCAGCATGAGCAGCAGCTCGTTGGCCACCGGGGTGCCGATGGACTGCAGAGTGTTGCCGAGGCTCTTGGAGAATCCGAACAGCAGAGCCGCGAACAGCGCGCCCTTCGGGTTCCATTTGCCCAGGATCATCGCAGCCAGGGCGATATAGCCCTGACCGGCCGACATCTCCTTGCCGAAGGCCAGGCCCGATCCGACGGTGAAGAAGGCACCGCCGAGACCGGCGATGGCACCGGCGAGCAGAGTGTTGCGCACGCGGGTGAAGTTGACCTTGATGCCCACGGTGTCTGCGGCCTTCGGGTGCTCACCGACGGCGCGCATCCGCAGCCCCCACTTCGAGCGGAACACGAAGATCTGCAGGGCGATGACGACGACGTACATGATGTAGACGAGGATGTTCTGGTCGAAGAGCACTCGCCCGAGCACCGGGATGTCGGACAGCAGCGGGATCGGCAGGTCCGGCAGCTTCTGTCGGGAGTTCCACAGTCCGGGGTCCTCGGTGAGCACCGTCGAGTAGAGGAAGCTCGTGACGCCGACGACGAGGACGTTGAGAACGACGCCGATGATGATCTGGTTGACCCAGTACTTCACCGCGAAGAAGGTGAGGACGACGGCGACCAGGGCACCGGCGACGGGAGCGGCCAGCAGACCCGCATACGGGTTCTTCACCACCGAGGCGACGACCGCCGCGAGGAAGGCCCCGGCCAGCAGCTGACCTTCGATGGCGATGTTGATGATGCCCGAACGCTCACCGACGAGACCGCACATGGCACCGAAGATCAACGGCACGGACAGTGCCAGGGCACCGGCGAGCAGCGTCGTCAGCGGGATCACACCGCCCGATCCGCCGCCGGCCCAGGCGAGGAAGGACAGCACGAAGAGGACGCCGAAGAGCATCGGGAACCAGGAGCCGAGGTCGATGCGCTTGACGCTCAAGTAGATCGACACGGCGGCCATGATGATGAGCAGGATGCCCAGCGTCAGCCCCGCCGCCGTCGAGGACACGGCGAAGTCGGGGATGGCGAAGAAGTCACCCCCGGTGGCGACACGGAAGGTCGTCTCACCGTCACGGCCGATGAGGCCGAAGAAGATCAGGGAGACCAAAGCCAGGATCGAGTAGACGATCGGGTACTTCCAGGCGATCGGCGCAAGCGCCTTGGCCTGCGAAGGTGTGTTGTCCACGGTCTGAGCAGTCATCTCAGTCCTCCTTCCGCTTGAGCACCGGTGTGGGCAACCGGAAGATCGACCTCACCAGGGGCGGGGCCGCGATGAGCAGCACGATGACGGACTGGACGACGAGGACGATGTCGATCGGCGTTCCCGTCTGGGACTGCATGAGGTAGCCGCCGGCCTTGAACGCGCCGAAGAGCAGACCGGCGAGGAACGTGCCCAGCGGCTTCGACCGTCCCAGCAGGGCCACGGTGATCGCGTCGAAGCCGATCGATCCGCTGATGCCGCCGGTGAGCTTGAATTCGGTGCCGAGCACCTGAGCGGCACCGCCGAGTCCGGCCAGGGCACCGGCGACGATCATGACGAGGATCGTCACCTTCGACACGGAGATGCCTGCGGTCCGGGCCGCGTGGGGGTTCGCACCGACTGCCTTGAACTCGAAGCCGACGGTCGAGCGCTCGAGCAGCCACCAGACGAAAATCGTGGCGAGGATCGCGATGATGAAACCGAAGTGGAGGCGGAACGGCGCAGGCAGGAGCAGGAACATCTGCGACGAGTCGTCGATGACACGCGACTGCGGGTTCGCCGAGGTCGTGTGCGTGAACCAGTTCTGCTTGAGCAGGTAGCCCAGCGCGTAGCCGGCGATCGAGTTGAGCATGATCGTCACGATCACCTCGTTGGCACCGGTCCGGGCCTTGAGGACACCGGCGATCCCGGCCCAGATCGCACCGCCGACGATGCCGCCGACGGCCGCGATGAGCATGTGCACGACCGGGGGCAGGGACATCGCGTAGCCGAGGAATCCGGCGATGGTCGCGCCGAGGATGACCTGGCCCTGACCGCCGATGTTGAACAGACCGCAGCGGAAGGCCAGAGCGATGCCGAGACCGGTGAGGATGAGCGGGGTGCCAGAGACCATCGACTCGGTCAGCGGGCGGATGGCGCGTTCGGTGGTGCGTGCCTCCCAGTCGAAGACCGCTCCGCGGAACAGCGCCGAATACGCGTTGCCGACGGTCTGGAAGAGAGTGGAGAAGAATTCGCCGGGAGCGGCGAAGAAGTTCTCGGCCGCGGCCACGACCTCCGCGTTCGACACGGCGATGAGGACACCGCCGAGCAGCAGGGCGAGCACGATCGCCAGCAGCGAGACGAGCCAGGATCCCGACAGGATCTGCTGCAGCAGAGTCTGTTCCTTGCCGGCCGCGGCCTCGGACTCCGGCGGCGGTGCCGCCGAGGGGGCCGCCGGTGAGATATCAGTCGTCATTTGGTCTCCTCCGCCGAGGTGGTGGCTGAGTCGTCATCATCGGCCGAGGCGGCGGCCGGTTCCGCATCGTCGGCAGAGTTCGCAGCACCGTCGGTGCTCGTGCTGCCTGCCGTCGCTTCGAGGGCTTCGTCGGCGGGAACGCCGGCCATCATCAGGCCCAGTGCCTCACGAGAGGTCTCGGGTCCCACGATGCCGACGATGCGCCCGGCATACATCACGGCGATGCGGTCGGCGAGTCCGTAGACCTCGTCGAGTTCGGTCGAGACGATGATGCAGGGGGTGCCGGAATCGCGTTCGGCGATGACGCGCTTGTGCACGAATTCGATCGATCCGACGTCGAGGCCGCGGGTGGGCTGGCTGGCGATGAACAGTCGCAGATCGCGACCGAGTTCGCGGGACAGCACCACCTTCTGCTGGTTGCCGCCGGACAGGGTCGAGATCGGGTCGGACACGCTGCCGAGGCGGATGTCGAATTCCTCGACCTTCTTCTTAGCCTCTTCGGTGATGACCTTCGACCGCATATTCAGCCCCTTGGCATAGGGTTCGCGGTCGTAGACGTCGAGGATCATGTTCTCGCGGATCGCGAATTCCGCGATGATGCCGTCTGTCGACCGATCCTCGGGAACGAAGCCGACACCAGCACCGAGGCGGTCCTTGACAGAGTTCCCGACGAGCTTCTTCCCGTCGAGGGTGATCGTGCCCAGCCGAGGTTCGGTCAGCCCGATGATCGTCTCCGCCAGTTCCGTCTGCCCGTTTCCCTGGACGCCGGCGACGGCGAGGATCTCCCCGCGGCGGACGTCGAAGGACACATCGTCGACGACGACGTTCTCGGCCTTGTCGACGACGGTGAGTCCGCGCACCTGGAAGGTCGCATCGCCGGGGTCGGCGGCGTCCTTGTCCGTCGTCAGCGACACGGCACGGCCGACCATCTGGCTGGCCAACTCGGTCTCGGTCGAGTCCGGGGAGGCCTCGCCGACGATCTTGCCGCGGCGGATGACGGTGATCGCATCGGCGATCGCACGGACCTCACGCAGTTTGTGGGTGATGAACACGATCGAGGTGCCCTGCTCCTTGAGCTGGCGCATGATCGAGATCAGCTCGTCGGTCTCCTGCGGAGTCAGCACGGCCGTGGGCTCGTCGAGGATGAGGATCTCGGCGTCCCGGGACAGGGCCTTGATGATCTCCACGCGCTGCTGTGCGCCGACCGGCAGATCCTCGATGAGGACATCGGGATCGATATTGAAGTTGAAGCGCGACGAGATCTCGATGACCTTCTTCCGCGCCTCGGCGATGTCGAGGAGTCCGAGGCTCTTCGTCGGCTCGTAGCCCAGAGCCACGGATTCGGCGACGGTGAACACGGGCACGAGCATGAAATGCTGGTGGACCATGCCGATTCCGGCCGCCACGGCATCGCCCGGGCCCGAGAACTTCACCGGCTCGTCGTCGATGAGGATCTCTCCCCCGTCGGCGTCGTAGAGCCCGTAGAGGACATTCATCATGGTGGATTTGCCCGCGCCGTTCTCACCCAGCAGGGCATGGATCTCGCCCGGCTGAATGGTGAGATCGATGTGGTCATTGGCCACAAACGATCCGAACACCTTGGTCATCCCGCGAAGCTCGAGTTTCACTGCTTCCGGTTCTCCTCACAAACTTGAAAACTGCAGGGCCGAAGGAACTCGGCCCTGCAGTTTAACCGACGAGCTTACTTCGGTGTGCTCTCCGACTCGACGACGAGGCTGCCGTCGACGATCTGCTTCTTCAGCTCCTCGACCTTCTTCTTCACGTCTTCGGGAACCTTGTCCTCGAAGTCGTGGTACGGGGCGAGGCCCACACCTTCGTTCTCGAGCGTGCCGACGTAGGGCTCGTTCGAGAACTTGTCCTCGGTGCCTTCCTTGATGGTGTCCTCGACGGCCTGCGAGATCTGCTTGACCACCGAGGTGAGGATGATGTCGCCGTATTCGGTCGACTCGTAGCCGTCGGAGTCGACCCACACGAGGTTGACGTCGCCGGCTTCCTTCGCGGCCGCTGCGGCACCGAGGCCGACGGGTCCGGCGACGGGCATGACGACGTCGGCGCCCTGCGAGATGAGCTGCTTGGTCAGCTCCTGGCCCTGGCCCTGGTTCTCGAAGTCACCGGAGAACGATCCGTCCTGCTTCTCCTTGTTCCAGCCCAGCAGCTTGACGTCCTTCTTGTTGTCCTCGTTGAACTTGTCCACACCATCGGCGAAACCGTCCATGAAGATCGTCACCGACGGAATCTGGATACCGCCGAAGGTGCCGACCTTGCCGGACTCCGAGGTGGCGGCCGCAACATAGCCGGCCAGGTACGCGGCCTCGGCGGTGTTGAAGACGACTGCCTTGGCGTTGTCGATCGTCACGGGCTTGCCGTCGGCGTCGGAGAACGTGGAGTCGATGAGTGCGAAGTTGAGGTCCGGGTTCGCTTCGGCGGCTTCCTGGATCGTGTCCTCGAGGAGGAATCCGACGCCGAAGGTGAGGTTGCAGCCCTGCTGCACCATGTTGTCGACGTTCGGCCCGAAGTCCGCGTCGCCCTGGGACTCGGCGAGCTTCTCTTCGATGCCGAGGTTCTTCTTCGCGCTCTCCATGCCTTCCCGACCGGACTGGTTGAACGACTGGTCGTCCCACCCGCCGGAGTCGGAGACCATGCAGGCGAGGTAGTCCGAACCGGATTCGCCTCCTTCGCCTGAACCACAGGCCGAGAGGACGAGGGCGGATGCGGCGATCATCGACACCGCTGAAGCGAGCTTCTTCACGTTTTCTCTTTTCTGATACAGACAGCGCACACGGATGGGGGCCCTGTCTGCCCTTACCGAAGATGTGAAACCACTGGACGAACTGTCATATTTTGGTGAGTTTCCGTCAGTCTAATGCACCGAAGTCATTTCGATAGGCCCGTCATCAGCTCAATTGCGGACACCGATATGAAAAAGAAATATTCCGTCATGCACAGCCGATATCGGTCCGCAATGCGAACGCGAGATCCTCCATCTTTGAGACAG
Source organism: Brevibacterium sp. CFH 10365 (assembly GCF_009299785.1). Classification (NCBI taxonomy): domain Bacteria; kingdom Bacillati; phylum Actinomycetota; class Actinomycetes; order Micrococcales; family Brevibacteriaceae; genus Brevibacterium; species Brevibacterium sp. CFH 10365. Next base: position 27,626 of record NZ_VIGO01000004.1, read on the forward strand.
CTGAGCAAGGCGTGGAGGCAGTCGACCGACGCATGGGCAGACGCATGACTGGAGCAGGGACCCATCCACCGTGAACTAGGCTAGGGGTGCTATGGCACATCTCCTCGGGGCAGAGGCCCTCCATCTCGAATACCCCACTCGCGTCGTCTTCGACTCCGTCACCCTCGGTGTCGGTTCCGGCGACATGATCGGCATCGTCGGCCGCAACGGCGACGGCAAATCGAGTCTGCTCGGCATGCTCGCCGGCACCATCGAACCCGATTCCGGGCGGGTGACCTACCGCGGAGGTCTGCGCCTGGGCATGCTCGGCCAACGCGATGACCTCGATGACGAGGCGACTGTCGGATTCTCCGTCGTCGGTGATGCCGCCGACCACGAATGGGCCGCCGACCCGCAGGCGCGTGACATCATCTCCGGTCTCATCGCCGATCTCGATTGGGGTGCGCAGATCTCCTCGCTCTCCGGCGGTCAGCGCCGCCGGGTGGCTCTGGCCGCTCTGCTCATCGGCGATTGGGACATGCTCATCCTCGACGAGCCCACGAACCACCTCGACGTCGACGGCATCGCCTGGTTGGCGAAGCACGTGCGCAGCCGGTGGCCGAAGAACGCCGGAGCCCTGCTGCTGGTCACCCACGACCGGTGGTTCCTCGACGAGGTGTGCACGAAGACCTGGGAGGTCCACGACCGCATCGTCGAACCCTTCGAAGGCGGTTATGCCGCCTATGTTCTGCAGCGGGTCGAACGTGACCGCATCGCTGCCGCCACCGAGGCGAAGCGACAGAATCTCATGCGCAAGGAACTCGCGTGGCTGCGGCGGGGTGCTCCCGCCCGGACGTCGAAGCCGAAGTTCCGCATCGAGGCGGCCAACCAGCTCATCGCCGACGTGCCGGAGGTGCGCAACCCGATCGAGCTGAAGAAGATGGCCACGGCCCGCCTGGGCAAGGACGTCGTCGACCTGCTCGATGTGTCCAAGCACTTCGGTGAGACCACGATCCTCAAGGATGTCACCTGGCGCATCGGTCCCGGTGAGCGCACCGGAATCCTCGGCCCCAACGGTGCCGGGAAGTCGACCCTGCTCGGTCTGGTGTCCGGAGAGATCGAACCCGATGCCGGTCGGGTCAAGCGCGGCAAGACGGTGCAGATCGGTGTGCTCGATCAGCAGTTCAAGGATCTGGCCCGGATCGCCGATTCGCGCGTGCGCGAGGTCCTCGCCGAATCGAAGACCTCGTTCACCATCGAAGGCAAGGACTTCACTCCGGCTCAGCTGCTCGAACGCCTCGGCTTCGCGAAGGAGCACCTGTCCGCCCGGGTCAAGGAGCTCTCCGGCGGGCAGAAGCGCCGGCTCCAGCTTCTGCTGCTGCTCATGGCCGAGCCCAATGTCATCATCCTCGATGAGCCGACCAACGACGTCGACTCGGACATGCTCGCGGCGATGGAGGACCTCCTCGACTCCTGGCCCGGCACCCTCATCGTCGTCTCCCACGACCGGTACCTGTTGGAGCGCGTCACCGATCAGCAGTACGCGATCCTCGACAACGGACTGCGCCATGTTCCCGGCGGTGTCGAAGAGTACCTGCGACTGCGGGCCGAGGCGGCCCGCTCCGGTGGTTCTGCCACGAGCGGCTCGGGTTCTGCCTCGGGTCGGAACGGCGCCTCCGGGAGAGCCGACGGGACCGGTTCCGGTGGGGCCGCCTCGGCGGGCGGTGGGTCCGCATCGACCGCGAAGCTGACCGGCGCCGAGGCGCGGGCGGCGAAGAAGGAACTGTCTTCGATCGAGCGGCGGATGGACAAGCTGGGCACCCAGATCGCGAAGAAGCACGACGAGATGGCCGCCCACGACCAGACGGACTTCGAGGGGCTGGCCCAGCTCACGGCTGCGATCCGCGAGTCCCAGGACGAACTCGACGAGCTCGAGATGCGCTGGCTCGAGGCCTCCGAGGCGCTGGAGGCCTGAGGGTTCGGGGTGACGAACGGCCGCCGGGCCGGACGAAGTCGAGGAGACGACGATGGACGAGACGACGATGCGCGATCTGCTTGAGGACGAGCGGGCGGAGGCGCAGGCGCTCATCGCACGCCTGACTCAGGGCATCGATGAGATCTCGGCTGCCCGCGAGGGCGACAACAGCGATGACGAACACGATCCGGAAGGGGCGACCCTGGCCTTCGAACGTTCGCAGGCCGCGACCCTGCTCGAGCAGACGAAGGACCGCCTCGGTGCTGTCGCCGAGGCGCTGACCAGGCTCGATGAGGGCACATATGGGATCTGCTCCGTCTGCGGCACGACCATCGCCGAGGCGCGGCTGAAGGCCCGGCCCTACGCGGCGAAATGCGTGGACTGCGCCTCCCGCGGTTAGATGTTCATACCCCCGCTCACACGTGGGAGTGCACGGTCGCACGAGGTGTGGTGGCCACCTCGGCGAATGTGTGAGCGTTCCCGTTATCCGGCCGGGTGCGGTAGTGTATCGGCGTGTCTCCCCGTGATTTTCGCATCGACCGCGCCAAAGGAATACTCATCTTCCTGGTGGTTCTGGGCCACCTTCTCGCACGGACCTCCCCCTGGGAGTCGCCGATCCTGGGCGCACCGATGTACTTCATCTACATGTTCCACATGCCGGCGTTCGTCTTCCTCGCCGGCATCACCGCGAAGTCGAACAAGCTGGCCGAGCGGGTTCTGACCTACTTCGTTCTGTTGGCGACGGTGCTGCCCCTGATGTGGGTGTGGATGTGGGTCTTCGGGCTCGATCCCGACTACAGCCTCCTCACCCCGTTCTGGTACACGTGGTTCCTGCTGTCGATGGCGTGGTGGATGATCACGGTTCCCTTCATCGAACGCTTCCCGCGCACGATGCTCGTCGCCTCACTCGTCCTCGGTCTCTTCGGCGGAATGCTGCCGATCCTCGACACCGAACTCTCTGCGGCCCGGACTATGGCGTTCTGGCCCTTCTTCGTCTTCGGCAAGCTCTACGGCAAGCAGATCATCAGCTGGGCGGGCAGCCTCGCGATCTGGCAGAAGCTCTGCCTCAGCGCCGCTGCGCTCGGAACTGTCGGATATTTCTACCTCGACCAGGTCGATCATCACTGGCTCTACGGCAGCCTCAACTTCGCCCACTTCGATGTCAGTGTCCCCGAAGGCGTGGGACTGCGCCTCATCGTCGATATCGGCGCGGTGCTGCTGATGCTGGCTCTGCTGTCGTGGCTGAGCGACACGAAGGACACGATCGCGACGATCGGCCGACACAGTCTGGCCGTCTACATCCTTCACGGCTTCGTCGTCCGCGGTCTTGAGCCGATCCTCGACGACAGCCGCGACGTCCTCCACGACGCCGTCGTCCTCCTCATCTGTGTGGCACTGGCCGTGGTGTGGACGGGCGTGCTGTCCTGGGGACCGTTCGAACGCGCCCTGCGTTGGTACTCCTCGACGGTGACGGGTCTGCTGCTCAAACCGTTCCCGTTCCTGCGACCGAAGGACGTCGAGGGCCACGGCGGAGGTGGAACCGGTCGCGGTGCTGCCGCAGATCCCGGTGCCGGTGCTGCCGCCGCTGCCCACGACCAGGGGGCCTTCGACCGGGCGGCCTTCGACCGGGCCGACGGGCCGGGCGATGCCTACTGTCCCGGCGAGTCCCATCACCCCGGCAATGCCTACAGCGAGGGCGACGGCCCGGATCGGCAGGGTCTCGGCCTGCAGCCGCTGCCCGGAGTCGGCTACCAGCACTCCCCCGGCTACGAACAGCAGCCCGGTCAACAGCAGTCCTACGCCTCTCCCGCGCCGATTGCGGCCGAACCGTACCCGCTGCCCGGCTCGCACGAGGTTCCGCAGAACAACGCCACCTACGAAACCACTCAGGAAGTTCCCGCAGGCGCCGCCCAGCGCGCAGTGCGCTACCGTCGGCTGCCGGTCTACCTCAGCGGCGACGCGGACCGCTGACGATCGGGCCGCCTCGGCGGGGGACGTGTCCTTTCATGGCGATCGACGTCGTTTTATGTCGATGTGACGGACCTCGCCTCACCGATTGATGGTGTGATACCCAGGTTCGGGCCGCTCGCCCGGGCTCGACCCCCATCATCGAATCGGAGAGCATCCATGACCGCGACCAACGCCCTGACCCAACGCCTCGATGCCGGCCCCGTGATCTGCGCGGAAGGCTTCCTGTTCGAGCTCGAGAAGCGCGGATATCTGTCCGCCGGCGAGTTCGTCCCCGAGGTGGCCCTCGAATTCCCCGACGCCCTGCGCTCGCTGCACGTCGACTTCCAGCGGGCCGGTTCCGACATCGTCGAGGCCTTCACCTACAACGGGCACCGCGAGAAGATGCGCGTGATCGGCAAGGAGGATCTGCTCGAACCGCTCAACCGCGCCGCCCTCCAGATCGCCCGGTCCGTCGCCGACGCCAAGCCCGGAAACTTCATGGCCGGCAACATCTCGAACTCGAACATCTGGGACCCCGCGGATGAGGCCAAGCAGGCCGAGGTTCGGGCCATGTTCGCCGAAATGGTCGCCTGGGCGGTCGAGGAAGGTGCCGACCTCATCATCGGCGAGACTTTCTACTTCGCCGGTGAGGCCATCGCCGCCGCCGAGATCGCCAAGGCCAGCGGCCTGCCCGTCGTCCTCACGCTCGCGCCCATGGGCTTCCAGGAGATGGCCGACGGTGTCGGTATCGTCGAGACCGCGCAGCGCCTCGAACAGCTCGGCGTCGATGTCGTCGGCCTCAACTGCTTCCGCGGACCGGCGACGATGCTGCCGTGGCTGAAGGAGATCCGCGCGGCCGTGTCCTGTCACGTCGGCGCTCTGCCGATCCCCTACCGCACCACGGAGAACGAGCCGACGTTCTTCAACCTCTCCGACCCCCGCGCCGAGGTGGCCTCCCCGCACGGACGCACGTTCCCCACCGCGCTCGATCCCCTGCAGACCAACCGCTACGAGATCGGTGCGTTCGCCAAGGAAGCCTTCGACCTGGGCGTCAACTACATCGGCGTGTGCTGCGGCGCGACGCCGATGCACATCCGCGAGGTCGCCGAGGCCGTCGGGCTGACCACCGAGGCCAGCCGGTTCTCCGAGAACATGGCCAACCACTTCATGTACGGCAGCAACGAACGGCTGGCCGACAACGTCGTCGCCCTCGGAGACTCCGCCTGAGACCGAGTGCAGAGCCGGGGCCAACCCGGCGATGGTGCCGGAGCCAAAGCATGCTCGCACAGGATTCTCCGGTAGATAATTGTTGATTTCCCACGGAGATTTCTACAAATACTTACCGGAGAATCGGGCGAACGTGTCGAGCCTTGTTGAACGCAGCTGCGCGCAGCTCAACCCGTTTCGGCCGCGCGAGCCTCTCCGGGCATCCCTCGCAGTTGATGTTGGCTCGCACCGTCAGTGTCACCACATACATTCAGCGCCATGACCCCTCGTGGAAACGGGAGGTTATGGCGCTGACTGTATGTCTTGCGACCACCGAAAGGCAGTGACACTGCCGGTGCAGGTTCGCGCGTTGGCGCTCAGGCTTCGGCAGTCACGCCGATCGAGTCGAGAGCCGCCTCAAGACGCGCGATCGTGCCGTCGATGTCGCCGAGCTTGTCGAGACCGAACAGGCCGATGCGGAAGCTCGAGAAGTCCTCGGGCTCATCGCACTGCAGGGGCACGCCGGCAGCGATCTGGACGCCGACTTCCTTGAAGCCGGCGCCGGAGGCAAGCTTCGGGTTGTCCGTGTGGACGACGACCACGCTCGGCGAGGCGAACTCCGGTGAGGCCACCGAGGGCAGTCCGCGTTCGGCGAAGACGGCGCGCACCCGCTCGCCGAGTTCGTTCTGTGCGGCCGCGAGCTTGTCGAAGCCGCGCTCCTCGCTCTCGACCATGAGCTTGGCATTGTGCGCCAGAGCATCGGTGGGCATCGTCGCGTGGTAGGGGGCACGGCCCTCTTCGTATTCGTCGGCGATGAACAGCCACTTCTTCAGGTCCATCGCGAAGCTCGTCGACGTCGAGGCTTCGACAGCCGCACGGCCGGCCCTGCTGAGCATGACGTAGCCGGCGGCCGGCGATCCGCTCCATCCCTTCTGCGGAGCGGAGATGAGCACATCGACGCCGAGGTCGGTCATCGACGCCCACACCGCACCGGAGGCGATGCAGTCGAGGACGACGATTCCGCCGCCCTTGTGTACGGCCTCGGCGACCTGACGGATGTAGTCATCGGGCAGGAGCATCCCCGAGGCGGTCTCGACGTGGGGCGCGAACACGACATCGGGCTTCTCCCGCTCGATGGCGGCGACCACCTCGGCGACGGGGGCCGGCGACCAGGCGGACTGGTGCTCGGCGCTGTCCGGGGAGGCCTTGAGCACGGTCGTCTCCGAGGCGATGGCACCGGCGTCGAGGATCTGCGACCAGCGGAAGGAGAACAGACCGTTGCGCACGATCAGCGCCTTCTTGCCGGTGGCCACCTGACGGGCCACGGATTCCATGGCGTAGCTGCCGCCGCCGGGGACGATGGCAGCGGAGTCGGCATCGTAGGCCGACCGCAGGATCCGGTTGATCTCCTGCATCACGGATACGAACCGCTGCGACATGTGGTTGAGTGATCGGTCGGTGAAGACCACCGAGTATTCGAGCAGGCCGTCCGGGTCAACATCTTCGTGTGGCAAAGTCATGGCTCTAACATATCGACAGTCCGCCATTCGGGCCACCACAGTCGATGGGTGAGACCGAATCGACCGTCACCGAGGCGGCCGGCCGGTGGTCGCGGACCGTCGCCGAGGCGGCTCGGCAGGAGTCCGAGCGCGACCGGCTCAGACCTCGACTTCGCTGCGGTCCCCCGACCACAGCGTATGGAAGACCCCGGGACGGTCGGTGCGCGCGTAGGTGTGCGAACCGAAACGGTCGCGCTGGGCCTGGATGAGCGCCGCGCTTCCCGCCTCGGTGCGCAGCCCGTCGAAGTAGGACAGGGTCGAGGCCAGCCCGGGCACGGCGATGCCGTGGCCGATCGCGTGGGCCAGGGTGGAACGCAGGGATTCCTGGCAGCGGTCGGCGACCTCGCGGACATAGTCGGCGGCGAGCAGATTCTTCGGCGGGGTCGGGGCGTCGAAGGCCTCGACGATGCGGTCGAGCAGGCGTGCCCGGATGATGCACCCGGCTCGCCAGATTCCTGCGAGCGCGCCGAGGTCGATGTCCCAACCGTGTTCGCTCGCCCCGGTCGCGATCTCGTGGAATCCCTGGACGTAGGCCATGACCTTGCCCAGCAGCAGGGCTCTGCCGATCTCGTCGATGCGGGCCGCACGCTCGTCCGGAGACAGTGAAGAGGATTCGGCCCCGGGATGGGGGCCGGCCAGGCGGAGTCCCTCGGCGCGCAGATCGAGAGCGGATGACAGCGAACGGGAGAAGACCGCCTCGGCGATGGTGGGCACCGGAACCCCGAGATCCAGCCCGACCTGCGCCGTCCACGCCCCCGTGCCCTTGGCCTTTGCGGCATCGGCGACGATGTCGACGAAGGGTCGGCCCGTCGCTTCGTCGACGTGGGCGAGGACGTCGGCGGTGATCTCGACGAGGTAGGACTCGAGCTCTCCGGTGTTCCAGTCGGCGAAGACCTCCGCGATCTCGGCAGGGGTCAGCCCGAGCCCGTCGCGCAGGAGGGTGAAGGCCTCGCTGATGAGCTGCATATCGGCGTATTCGATGCCGTTGTGGACCATCTTGACGAAGTGCCCGGCCCCGTCGGCGCCGATGTGATCGACACAGGCCTCATCTCCAGCCTTCGCCGCGATCGGTTCGAGCAGGGGGCGCAGGCGCTGCCATGCGGCCTCCGATCCGCCGACCATGAGGGAGGGTCCGAGCAGAGCGCCGACCTCTCCCCCGGAGATGCCGACCCCGGCGAATTCGATGCCGGTGCCCTCGAGACGAGCCCCGCGCGCGATCGTGTCCTGGAAGTGGGAATTGCCGCCGTCGACGATGATGTCACCGGGGGCGAACACCTCGGCGAGGTCGCCGATCGCCGAGTCCGTGGCGTGTCCTGCGTTGACCATGAGGATGGCCACCCGCGGTTCGGCGAGCTTCCCGGCCAGATCGGCGGGGTCGGCGGCGACGATGAACCCGGCTTCGGGGAAGTCCGCGGCCAGGCTCTGGGCGCGCTCGACGTCACGATCGTAGACCGCCACACGGCGGCCCGACTGACGAGCGAGGTTGCGGGCCAGGTTCGACCCCATCACACCGGTTCCGATCACTGCGACATCGGCCTTCATGAGCATTCCTCTTCCCTGGATCAGCAGTGTTGACAGTCGCTTCCCACCAGCACTACGGTGCTATAAATCTGTTTTAATAACTGATTATAGATATTTCTTCATATTTTATCGAGAGGTTTCGGTTATGGGTCACAGCCCTTTCCTTCCGCCGCTCGTCATCATGGGTGTCTCGGGAACCGGCAAAACCGTCCTCGGCGCGCAGGTGGCGCAGGCCCTCGACCGTCGATTCGTCGATGCCGACGACCTTCACTCCGCTGCGAACAAAGCGAAGATGGGATCGGGTGTGCCGCTGACGGATGAGGATCGGGCGCCCTGGCTCGACAGCGTCGCCCTCGAAGCAGCTCGCACCCCGGCTCCGGTCATCGCCTGCTCCGCCCTCAAACGCACCTACCGGGATCTGCTGCGCAGGTCCGCACCCGACCTCGTGTTCATCCACCTCGACGGGCCTCGCGAGGTCATCGCCGACCACTTGGCCCGCCGTGACCACGAGTTCATGTCCCCGGATCTGCTCGACTCCCAGCTGGCCACACTCGAACCGCTTGCCGCCGAGGAGGCTCATGCCACCGTCGACGTCGACCAGTCGATCCCCGACGTGCTCCGAGCGATCCTCGAGTCCGTCGAACGGCTGACCCGATGATCGCCACGTCCACAATCCGCCCATCCACCTGACCTCAAGGAAGAGGAACCATGACCGAACTCGAACTGGCCTGGACCCTGTCCACCCCTGCCCTGCTGGGAATCGCAGCGGCTGCCATCGCCGTCCTGCTCCTGCTCATCATCAAGGCACGCGTCCACGCCTTCATCGCCCTCGTCATCGTCTCCGTGATCACTGCCCTGGCCGCCGGAATCATGCCCGGCGATCTCATCAATGTCCTCTACGACGGCTTCGGATCCACCCTGGCCAGCGTCGCCCTGCTCGTGGGACTCGGCGCGATGCTCGGGCGAATGCTCGAACTCTCCGGCGGCGCCGAGGTGCTCACCGACGCCCTCATCCGCCTCTTCGGTGAGAAGCGAGCACCGTTCGCCCTCGGTGTGACCTCACTGCTCTTCGGCTTCCCGATCTTCTTCGACGCCGGCCTCGTCGTCATGCTGCCGATCATCTTCACGATCGCACGCCGCCTCGGCGGATCCCTGCTGCTCTACGCGATGCCCGCGGCCATGGCCTTCTCCGCCATGCACATCTTCGTGCCCCCGCACCCCGGCCCCGTCGCGGCCTCCGGACTGCTCGGCGCGAACGTCGGACTCGTCCTCATCTGCGGAATCATCATCGCCATCCCCGCCTGGTACCTCACCGGGTACCTGTTCGGAATCATCATCGGCAAACGCATCGACGTCGCGGTCCCGACGGTGCTCTCGGCCGGAAAGGACGACGCCTACGCCGACTTCGCCTCCCGCCCGAAGCTCGGCCACGTCATCTTCCTCCTCGTCCTGCCGCTCGTGCTCATCTTCCTCAACACCGGGCTGAACTTCGCCGGTGAGGCCGGGTGGGTCGACATCGATTCGGTGCTCATCAGCTCCCTGCGACTGCTCGGCGAGACGCCGATCGCCCTGCTCATCACCGTCGTCATCGCCATGTGGCTGCTCGGGTGGAAGCAGAAGAAAGACCAGTCGCTCATCGAGACCGTCGTCGACTCCGCACTCGGTCCGGTGTGCTCGATCATCCTCATCACCGGTGCCGGCGGAATGTTCGGCGGAGTGCTGCGCGCCAGCGGCATCGGCGATTCGCTGGCCGATTCGCTCGCCGCCCTCGGCCTGCCCGTCATCGTCGCCGGCTTCGTCATCGCCGCGATCGTGCGCATCGCTCAGGGTTCGGCCACTGTGGCCCTGACGACCGCGGCGGCTCTCGTCCAGCCGATCGTCGTCGGCAACCCGGACTTCTCGAGCCTGCAGGTCGTGGCGATCGTGCTGTCGCTGGCCGCCGGTTCGGTCTTCGCCAGCCATGTCAACGACTCCGGCTTCTGGCTCGTCTCCCGCTTCTTCGGCATGGACACGAAGACGACCCTGAAGACCTGGACCGTCGCCGAAACGCTGCTGGGCACCGTCGGATTCCTGCTCAGCCTCGCACTCTACGGAGTCGCCAGCCTGTTCTAGGGTCGGTCCTCAGTGTCCCGGGTGGCGGGGTTCGTCGGCCCAGACGCTGCCCATCTCCGCATCGGCCTTGGCCACGATCTTCGCCATCGCCTCTGTGGCCCTCTCGGCGTCCTGCCCGCCGATGGCGTCGGCGACGTCGAAATGCCATTGCAGGGCATCCGGGTGCGGGAACTTCGGCATCAGTCCCGCCCCGGTGCGGCCGGCGAGGATCTCTGCGATGACGGTGTCGAAGGCCGCGAAGAGCTCATTCCCTCCGGCGCCGAGCACCGCCCGGTGGAAGGCCACATCGGCTTCGAGGAACGCTTCGACATCGCCTTGCCTGCCCGTCGCCCGCATTCGGGCGGCCAGACCCATGATCTCTTCGGCGGCTTCTGCCGGAGCGTGCTGTGCGGCCAGCCCGGCCGCTTCGGGTTCGATGGCCACGCGCAGTTCGGTCAGCGACCGCAGCTGCCTGGCGGGAGCTTCGGTCATCCTCCAGCGGATGACGAGCGGGTCGAGCAGCATCCATTCGCTCATCGCGAGCACGACGAGACCGACCCGACGGATCGGCTGCAGCATGCCTAAGGACTCGAGGACTCGGACGACTTCGCGCACCACCGACAGCGAGACGTCGTAGCGGGCACGCAGGTCCTCGGCTCTGATGATCGTTCCGGCGGCGAGGCGTCCGGCGACGATGTCCTGTCCGACCTGGTCCCGCAGCCGTTCGTGCAGGTTGCCGCGGTTCTCCCCCACGGTCAGTCGCCGTCCACGATGTGCGCTCCGGGTGCGGGCCCGGTGGTGCGCAGCGCTTCGTTGACGCCTCGCGTGGCCTGCAGCAGCACGGCCAGGTCGAGGGCGTGGTGGGCGTCGCGGGCGAGGAAGCCGATCGTCGGTCCCGAGCCGCTGAGCAGCGGCAATACGGCTCCTGCGGCTCGGCCGGCCTCCATCACCTCGGCGATTTCGGGCATGAAGGACACGGCCGCCTCGGTGAGGTCGTTCGCCGCGTGGTCCGCGAGTGCGTCCGGCTCACCGGCGGCGAGCGCTTTGAGCACCTGATCGGGCACGACGGCCGGGGCCGGATCGGGGTTGAGCTCGTCGAAGCGGGCGTAGACGTCCGGGGTGGGCAGGGGCCACGCCGAGGTGGCCATCACCCAGTGGAAGGTCCCGCGGGTGAGCACGGGGCTCAGCTGCTCCCCGCGGCCGTGGCCGATGGCCGTGCCCCCGCGCAGGAGGAACGCGACGTCGGCGCCGACGGTGACCGCGCAGTCGTGAAGGACCGCCTCGTCGACGCCGCCGATGAGGTGGGCGGCTCCGACGAGGGCGGCGGCCGCGTCGGCCGATCCCCCGCCCATTCCGCCGGCCACGGGCACCTGCTTGTCGATGACGATGTCGAGGTCGCGCAGCACGTCGACGTCGCGGTCTGCTTCGAGGGCGGTGACGAGGACGTCGATGGCGCGCCTGGCGAAATTCGACTCATCGAGCGGGACCGCGGCATCCGCGTAGCGTCCCTGCACGATGATCGACCGTGTTCCGCCGGGGATGAGGGTCAGGGTCTCGCCGAGGTTGAGCGCCTGGAACACGGTCGCGAGCTCGTGGTATCCGTCGTCGGCCGCGCCCACACCGAGGTGGATGTTGATCTTCCCCGGTGCCTGCACTTTCACCGGGGCCGGGATCGTCATACGTGGGTGCAGCGGAGTGGTCATGGCGAGGGGTCCTCGACGGACGAGGCCGGTGCGGAGGCGTCGCCGGCGGCGAGGCGTTCGAAGTCGGCGACGGTGAGTGCCTCGCCGCGGGTCTTCGGGTCGATTCCGGCCACCGTCAGCAGGTCTTCGGATCGCTGCGGGCTGCCGGCCCATCCGGACAGGGCCGCGCGCAGGGTCTTTCGGCGCTGGGCGAAGGCGGCGTCGATGAGGGTGAAGAGGCGGGTGCGGGCCGCCGGGTCGCGGACGCTGCGGGTGACGTCGATGCGCACCAGACCGGAGTCGATGTTCGGCGCCGGCCAGAACACGTTCTTGCCGATCTTCCCGGCCAGCTGCACGTCTCCGTACCATTGGGCCTTGACGCTGGGGACTCCGTAGGTGCGGGAGCCCGGGCGGGCGGCAAGCCGTTCGGCGACCTCGAGCTGGACCATGACGAGGACGGTCTTCAGGCTCGGGAAGGTCTCGAGGAAGTGCAGCAGCACGGGCACGGCCACGTTGTAGGGCAGGTTCGCCACGAGTGCGTCGGGGTGGTTCTGCGCGGCGTCGGGCGTGTCGGCCGCGGCTGCGGGTGAGCGCGGCAGCTCGGGAAGCTTCGTGACGCGGAGGGCATCGGCATTGAGCAGCTGGAACGGCGCGTCGCTGCCGGCGAATCGATCGACGGTGCTCGGCAGCTTCTTCGCCAGCACGTCGTCGATCTCGACCGCGGTGACGGTATGACCGGCCTCGAGCAGACCGAGGGTGAGCGAACCGAGCCCGGGACCGATCTCGACGACGTTCGAGGTCTCCTCGAGCCCTGCTGCGATGACGATCGAGCGCACGGTATTGGGGTCGATGACGAAGTTCTGGCCCTTCTGCTTCGTCGGGCGCAGACCGATCTCAGCGGCTGTTTCGCGGATGTCGCGGGCGGTCAATAACGTCACAGCCAACAACTTACCGCACCGCCCGGTCGTCACAATCACCGCGCGCCCGGCGGTTCGGCCGGGCCGCCTCGGTGCGGGTAGAGGGCGCGAACCCGGTTGAGTCGCGCGGACGGTGTGGGCGCGGCTGCGGTGGGCCGCCTCGGCGAGGGGATCGCCTCGGCCCGGACGATAGGGTGAAGCCATGGATCCGCAGACTCTGACCGAACTCCTCGACGTCGCCGTCCTCGACCGGCTCGACCGCATCGACGAGCTGAAAGGCGATGAGCTCGCCCGGTCGACGGCTCTGCGGAAGGAGGGATACTCCGCCGAGGTGACTGCCGCGCTGCTCACTCAGGCTCGGCTGCGGCGGGAGGCTGCCGCAAAGCTCGGGCCCTTCGCCGAGGATATGCTCTTCACCCGCGACGGCTTGGCCCAGGCCACGCGGCTGCCGGTCGCCGCACACCACGCCCGCCGTCTCATCGGGGATGCACCCGAGGGCGAGTCCTTCCGCATCGCCGATCTCGGCTGCGGGATCGGAGCGGACTCGGTCGCCTTCGCCGGAATGGGGGCACAGGTCTCGGCCGTCGACGCCGACGAAGTCACCGCGGCCATCGCCGCCTTCAACCTCCGACATCTGCCCGACGCTTCCGTCGAGCACGTGCGCGCCGAGGAGGTCGACCTCGACGGATTCGACTCCCTCTGGTTCGATCCGGCCCGCCGGAGCATCGGCAGGGCCGACAGACGCGGATCGACCGCCCGCATCACCGACCCCGAGGCCTTCTCCCCCTCCCTGTCGTGGGTGGTCGAGAAGGCGAGCGCGGCGAAAGCGGCCGGAGTGAAGCTCGGTCCGGCACTCGACCACGATCTCGTCCCCGAGGAGGCCGAAGCCCAGTGGGTCTCCCACAACGGTGAGGTCGTCGAGGTCTGTCTGTACTTCGGTGCGGCCCGCCAGCGGCCCGGGCGCGGAGCCCTCGTCATGGGCGAGCGCACCCTCCTCGTCCACGAAGACGACCTGCCCGACGAGGACGAGGCGGACATCGGAAAACTCGGGAAGTATCTGCTCGAACCCGACGGGGCGATCGTGCGCGCCGGCCTCGTCGCCGCTCTGTGCCCACCCCTGCAGGCGCGCCGACTGCACCCGAAGATCGCGTATCTGACCACCGACGTCGAACCGAGCGGCCCGGCCGCCGCAGGAGTCACCGCCTACGAGGTCATCGACGTTCTGCCCGCAAAGGTCCCGAGCCTGCGCAAAGAGCTCGTCTCCCGCGGAATCGGCTCGGTCGTGATCAAGAAACGCGGTGCCGACATCGTGCCCGACCAGGTCCGACGCCAACTCAAACTGCCCAAGGGCGCTCAAGCCACGCTCGTTTTCACCCGGCTCGGCGAACGCCACGTCGTGCTGCTCACCCAACCGGTGTAACCACGCACAAGAAGGAGATCGAATTGAACCGCACCGACGTCCTCATCAGCGCCGATGAGCTGCTCCCCCGGATGTCCGCCTCCCCCGCGCCGAGGCTGCTCGACGTCCGCTGGACCCTGCCCAAGCCCGATGGCGCCGACGACTTCGCCGCCGGGCACATCCCCGGCGCCGTCTACGTCGACCTCGACACCGAGCTCGCCAACCACGGCAGCACCGACCCGACAGCCGGCCGACACCCGCTGCCGAGCCCCGAGGCCTTCCAGGAGACGGTCCGTTCATGGGGCATCGACGAAGGCACCGAGGTCGTGGTCTATGACGACAACTCGTCTCTCGGCGCGGCCCGTGCCTGGTGGCTGCTGCGCTGGGCCGGGCTGAACGCGCGAGTCCTCGACGGCGGACTCGCCGCCTTCCGCGATGCCGGCGGAACGCTCGAGACCGGCGACTCCCCCGATGTCGCGCCCAGTTCCGTGGTGCTCAGCCCTGGCCGACTGCCCGTCATCGACGCCGAGGCGGCGGCCGGCTTCGACGGCGTCCTGCTCGATGCCCGCGCCGGTGAGCGCTTCCGCGGAGAGACCGAACCGCTCGATCCGCAAGCCGGCCATATTCCCGGAGCGAAGAGCGCCCCGGCCACGGACAACGTCCCCGCGGGGACCTTCCTGCCCGAGGCCCTGCTGCGTGAACGTTTCGCAGAGCTGGGTGCCTTCGACGGACAGGTCGGCGTCTACTGCGGTTCGGGAGTCACCGCCTGCCACAATGCGCTGGCGCTGGCGACGCTCGGCGTCAAGGCGAGCCTCTACCCCGCCAGCTGGTCCGGTTGGTCGTCCGATCCCGACCGTCCCGTCGAAACCGGAGACTGACGCTCAGCCACCATTGCTCGCGCAGTCACGCGCCGTCGGCGTTCTTGGGTCGATCCACGGTGGTTTCGGCGTGAAAAACGCCTCGGATCGACCCAGGAATCGCATTTCGCGAATGTCACGAAACGTTATTCGAAGCAAAGACTGCGTGCTGAATCACAGACAGAATCGGCGGAATCCACCGCCTTCCCAAGGCCGCTTCCTTCTTCCCTAACCCTGTGACCAGGCATTATGACTCTCAACCTGCCGAAGAATCCTTTTGTAACAGAAACGTGACAGAAGATCACGAATTCGTTACAGTTGTGGATATCGTTACAGACAGGCAATGAGAGGACATCGTGGCATCGAAGCAGCACGGCCGCCGCGCCGCCGACGTCAAGGCCAAGACACCACTGACCGAGCTGAGCGAACTGCTCGCTGCGAATTCCGGCGCATTCGGCCGCCGGGCCGCAGTCGTCGCCGCCAGCGGCGGACTGCTCACCGCAGCGGTCCTCCCCGCTGCCGGACAGGGAACCGACGACGAAGCTTCGGTCTCTGCCGAGACCGAGAAGCAGGCGCCGGTCGAGTTCAAGAACCAGACACCGACCATCGACGCCGGCGGAAAGTCGCAGAAGGGCGATCAGGAGGCCGCGGTCACTGTCGACACGGACGTCGTCACTGCCGAGGCGGCCCCCAAACCCAAGCCGAAGCCCAAGCCCGAGCCGGAGGAGACCACCGAGACGGAGTCCGCGGAAGAGCCCCAGCCGGAACCGAGCGAGGCCGCGGGCGATGATTCGTCCGAGAGCCCGGACGAGGGCGCCGAGGATGAGAGCCCGAAGAAGGACGCCGGGGACTCCGACGACTCGGGCCCGATCGACGGGTCCAAGGCCGAACAGGTCCTCGGCTGGGCAGAGAAGGGGGTCGGAACTCCATACGTCTTCGGTGGAACGTCGCAGAGCGGCTGGGACTGCTCCGGCTACACCTCCTGGGTCTACAGCCACGTCGGCGTCGACCTGCCTCGTCAGTCGGGAGCCCAGAAGGGATCCGGGACGATCGTGTCCCAGTCAGAGGCGAAGCCCGGCGACCTCATCTGGCATCCCGGCCACGTCGGCATCTACGCCGGCGACGGACAGATGTACGATGCCGGTTCGCCCGGGTCCGGAACCTCGAAGCGCAGCTACAGCTGGATGGGCGACGTCACGTTCATCCGCGTGCTCTGATCCGCCTCCACAACCACAAGAACCCCTCGTCGGCAGCATCGCCGTCGAGGGGTTTTTCGTATCCGAGCTTGCTCTGTGAGCATGCCCCGGTCGGCCGCTGCAGCCCGGTTCACCCGCAGTCGGGCGCTTTGTCGCTGCCGTCGTAGTCCGCGGGCAGCTGACCTGACGCCTTGAGATCCCCCTTGAGCCACTTCGCCACGGCTTTCAGCGCATAGGGGTTCGAGTCGTATGCGGTCACCGCGGACTCCGCCGAGGTGCTGCGCATCGTCCACGGGGCAGCTGTGCCCACAGCCACCTCGGCCGACGTCGACGGGCTCAGACTCACGGAGGTCCCACCGGACCCGACGGTGAGCCCCTCGGCTTCGGCCGCTTCCTTCAGCGCCGCCTTCTCCTTATCGCTGCCGCCGACGATCGAGATCGAATCGGTGCCTGCGAAGGA
This sequence comes from Brevibacterium sp. CFH 10365, assembly GCF_009299785.1. Taxonomy (NCBI): domain Bacteria; kingdom Bacillati; phylum Actinomycetota; class Actinomycetes; order Micrococcales; family Brevibacteriaceae; genus Brevibacterium; species Brevibacterium sp. CFH 10365. Next base: position 44,418 of record NZ_VIGO01000004.1, read on the forward strand.
GCATTCGCCCTTCAGCACGGTGAGGGACCCATCGGCCACCTCGGTGAGGACCTTCTTCGGATCTTCCGCATCCGAGTCCTCGGCCTGCACGCTCTTCTGCGCTTCGGCGGTGGCCAGCTGAGCGGCGACGACGCGTTCGGATTTCTCGACGAGGTCCTTCTTCTTCAGCGTCCCGTCCCCCATCGCCTTCACGATCGCCGTCTGCGCGGCCGCGGAGTCCGGGGGCATGAGTGCGATATCGGCTCCGGCGGCGAGCGCCTTGACGGTCTCCCCGCCATTCAGGTTCTGCGGCACGGCCTTCATGTTCAGCGCATCCGTGGTGATGACACCGTCATAATCGAGGGTCTCGCGCAGCGCCGAATACGCCTTCTCATTGAGCGTCGCGGGCGTCGTCTTCGCATCGGGCAGCCCGATATGGCCCATCATCACCATCGGCACACCCGCTTTGACCGCGGATTTGAACGGCAGGAGATCCGTGTCCTCCATCTCCTCGATCGACTTCTCCGACACCGGCAGGCTCTCATGCGAATCCACGCCGAGGCGGCCGTGCCCCGGGAAATGCTTCGCCGAGCTCGCGACCCCACCGGACCGGTATCCCTCGACGGCGTCGGCGACGACCTCCGCGACGTCCTCATGGTCGGTGCCGCCCGAACGGACGTTGATCGCTTTGTCCTTCGGCCCGACGGTGACATCGGAATCCGGGGCGAAGTCGATGGTGAAGCCCAGTCCTGTGAGGTTCTTCCCCTGCACGGTCGTGGCGTCGGTGATGAGTTCGGAGTCGTCGGTGGCGGCCAGGCCCATCAGCGGTGGGAACGGCAGCGCGGCCGAACTCAGCCGGGACACCGGGCCGCCTTCCTGGTCGACGCCGATCGACACGGGCTGACCCTTCGTGCGCGCCCCGGAGATCTGACCAGTCAGTTCTGTGACCTGGTCCTTCGTCGGGTTCTCCGACAGGTTGTAGCCCATGACGATGACCCCGCCGAGGTGGTTCTGCTTGACCATGTCCACCGGGGTCTGCGTGTCCGTGCCTTCCCAGGTGCCGATGATGAGGGACCCGGCGAGCTCTTCGTCGGAGAAGCCTGCGACGATGTCCGCGGCCTCGTCCGCGAAATCTGCCGGATCGGCGTCAGCGGGGTCGTCCACAGCGGGTTCGGCTTCGGTCCGAGTCTGCGCCTGCGAGTCTGATTCCGTACCGGGTCTCTGTTCGCCCGAGGTGGATTCGGGGTCCGCCGCACCGCCGGAACAGCCGACGAGCGCAAGTGTCGTGGTCAGGGCCAGGAGGCTCAGGCGAGAACGCAACATGCCTCCATGCTAGACGCTGACCCTGGCCCGGCGCCTGTCGGACTCGGCTCCGAACCGGCACTCGCCGGCACTGTGTCCGTCAGAGTGGTTCGTGCGCGGCGAGGCGGCGAACGGTCTCCTTCGCTCCGCGTTCGTGCAGCGATGTCAGTGCGGCGAGGTACGGTGCGGTGAAGCGCGGCTCCTCGGCCAACCCGCCGAAGAACTGCTCCTGCCGGACGAAAGCCAAAGGGTCCTCTGCCTGTGCCCCTGCGACCTCCTGCAGCCGTTCGGCATAGCGGTCGACGATGGTGAACCGTCCGCCGGTTTCGTCGTGCCCTTCGGCATAGCGAGCCCAGGAGGCACAGATCGCCGCGGCCACCTCGATGGGATGACCGGACGCGAGGTTGTCCATAACGACCGGCAGCAGCCATTTGGGGATCCGATCGGAGGATTCGGCACCGAGGCGAGCGAGGGTGTCGCGGATCTCCGGATTGCTGAACCGTTCGATGAGCGAATCCTTGTACGCCTCGACGTCGATTCCGGGCAGCGGCGACAGACTCGGTGTGCCCTCTTCGTCCATGTATCGGCGCAGGTAGGCAGGGATGTCCGGGTTCGCCATCGCCTCATGGGCGAAGGTGTATCCGCCGAGGAGACCGAAGTACGCAAGCCCCTGATGGCCGGAGTTGAGCAGGCGCAGCTTCATATGCTCATAGGGCAGCACATCGGTCACGACCTGCACTCGAGCCTGCTCATAGGGCGGACGGCCGGACGTGAAATCGTCCTCGAGCACCCATTGGAAGAAGGGCTCCGCGACGACCGGCCAGGCGTCGGTCACTCCGGTGTCGGCAAGCAGATCGGCCCGGTCGCCGTCGGTCGTGGCCGGGGTGATGCGGTCGACCATCGAGTTCGGGAACGCGACGTTCTCACCGATCCAGTCGGCGAGTTCGACGTCGACGAGGCGGGCGAAGGCGGAGAACATCTTCGCCGCGACCGCGCCGTTCTCGGAGATGTTGTCACACGACTGCACGGTGAAGGGGTCGAGACCGGCGTCCCGACGTGCCCGCAGCGCGGAGACGATGTAGCCGAAGACCGTGGCCGGCAGCTCTCCTGCCCGCAGCGCCTCGACGTCGGCGACGATCGCCGGGTCGTCGGTGATGAACTCCCCGGTGACGGGGTTGACGTTGTATCCGCCCTCGGTGACGGTGAGCGAGACGATGCGGATCGTCGGGTCGGTGAGCAGCTCGAGCAGCCCGGCCGGGTCGTCGGGGCCGAAGCGGTAGTCGATGATCGATCCGATCACCCGGCGTTCCTTCGCCCCATCGGCATGTTTGAGGGTCAGGGTGTACAGGTGGTCCTGGTCGGCCAGGGCGTCGCGCATGGCGACGTCGTGGGGCAGCACTCCGGCTCCGACGATGCCCCAGTCGGTGGCGAGTCCTGCCTGCATGAGGTCATCGAGGACCATGGCCATGTGCGCGCGGTGGAATCCGCCGACTCCGAAGTGGACGATGCCCGGGCGGACGGCCGACCGATCATAGGTGGGGACGGCGATGCCGTGGTCGGCCACCTCGGCGAGGTTCCGGGTGTTGAGGGAAAGCGCGGTCGTCGGTGCGGTCATTTGACGGCTCCCATGGACAGGCCCTGGACGAGTTTGTCCTGAGCGGCGATTCCGGCCACGAGCACGGGCACGGAGATGATGAGCGATGCTGCGCACACCTGCGACAGGAACAGACCCTGGGAGGTGACGAAGCTCGTGAGGAACACGGGTGCCGTCGACGCGGCCGTGGAGGTGAGCACGGTGGCGAAGAGGAGTTCGTTCCACGAGAAGATGAAGCAGATCAGGGCGGTCGCGGCCAGTCCGGGTGCGGTCAGCGGCAGCAGGATCTGGACGAACACGCGCGGCAGCCGGGCACCGTCGAGTTCGGCTGCCTCGAGGACTTCGATGGGCACCTCGGCGAGGAAGGAGCGCATCATCCACACCGCGATCGGCATATTCATCGCCGAATAGATGATGATGAGCAGCAGCCAGGTGTCGAGGATTCCTGTCGACTTCGCGACGAGGTAGACGGGCAGGAGGCCTGCGACCATCGGCAGCATCTTCGTCGACAGCAGGAAGAAGAGCACGTCCGACCAGCGTTCGATGCGGCGGATCGCCAGCGAGTACGCGGCCATCGTCGACAGGACGAGGACGATGAGGGTCGAGACGATCGCGGCGACGGCGGAGTTGATGAGGAACGGCCACGGATTCGCGCCGTTGCCGCCGCCGAAGAAGTTCACGTACGAGTCGAGGGTGAGCGGTGCGAAGAAGCTCGGCGGGTTCGTCGAGGCGTCGGTCTCGGCGTGGAGGCTGGTCAGCAGCATCCACAGCAGCGGTGAGACGAAGAGCAGCCCGACGAACCAGGCCAGGAGGCCGAGCAGGACCTTTCCCACCCGGCCCTGGCCGGGCCGCCTCGGTGCGTTCGCCTTCCGCCGAGGCGGCTCGGCCGATCCCGGTCCGCCGGGTTCGGTCGTGGTGGGCGTCACCCCGGGTTCGGGGCGTGTGCCCACGGTCAGATCGGAGGTGCTCATGAGTTCTCCTCCTTGAGCAGGGTGGATGCGGTGCGCAGGGCGAAGGTCGCGATGATCAGAGAGGCTGCGACGACGATGACGCCGACGGCGGAAGAGACTCCGTAGTCCTGGGCGACGAAGAACTCCTGGTAGATGACGTAGGGCAGGTTGGCTGTGCCGAGTCCGCCGGAGGTCATGGTGAAGACCATGTCGAAGTTCTGCACGATGTAGATCGTGCCCAGCAGTGCGGCGAGTTCGATGTAGCGGCGCAGGTGGGGCAGGGTGATGAAGCGGAACGTCTGCCAGGAACCGGCCCCGTCGACGAGAGCCGCCTCGTAGACGTCCATGGGTCGCGACTGGAGGCCGGCGAGCATGATGAGCATCATGAACGGCGTCCACTGCCAGACGAGGACGAGCCCGATGCCCAGCAGCGGCGAGGAGGTCATGAGGTCCGGCTGTGGGGCGGACTCACCGAAGACGACGGTCAGCAGTCCATTCAGCAACCCGTAGGAGGGGTTGAAGATCGCGTGCTTGAACAGCAGCGCCGCGGCCACGGGAACGACGAGGAACGGGGTGATCATCAGGGTGCGGACGAATCCGCGGCCGATGAACTTCCGGTCGAGCAGCAGGGCGATGCCCAGTCCCAGCAGCGCCGAGACGAGCACCACCCCGACGGTGAGGCCGACGGTGACGAAGACGGCCCGCAGCAGGTTCGCATCGGTGAACACGGTGACATAGTTCTGCACAGTGCCGAAGCTGATGTCATCCGGATAGGCGGCGTTCCAGTTCATGAACGAGATGATGATCGTGATCGCGAACGGGATCTGGGTGACGATGATGACGAAGATGAGCGCAGGCAGCATGGGCGCGCGTTTGAGCCATCGGTCCTTGGCACGAGGTCTGGGCGGCGCGATCGGCTGCGATGCACGCTCGGCGGCTGGTGCTGACACTTCGAACATCCTTTGTCAGGGGGCTGGTGCGTTCGGGAGGCGGGTGCGACCGGGCAAGCGGGCCTCGGCCTACCGCGGGGCGGGCAGTCACGGCCCGCCCCGCGGCTGTTCGGTCACTTCCTGTACTTGTCTCCGACCTTCTCGGCTTCCTTCTGCCCCTTCTCCAGGGCCTTGTCGACGGTCGTGCGTCCGGCGATGGCGGAGCTGACGTCTTCGGAGATGCCCGTGGCGAGATCCGCGAATTCGGGGATCGTCACGAACTGCACGCCGAGCGTCGGGCGCGGCTGGACTCCGGGATTCTCGGGATCGGCCGAGTTGATGGCGTCCTCGGTCTGCTGGTAGAAGGGTTCGGCGGCCTTCTGGTAGTCGGGATTCTCATACGTCGAGGCCCGCTTGCCTGCGGGCACATGCTGCCAGCCGAGCTCCTCGGCGACGGTCTCCTCGTAGTCCTTCGACGAGGCCCAGGCGACGAATTTCTTCGCCGCGTCCTGGTTCTTGCCGGCGGCCTGGATGCCCCACGCCCAGGTGTAGAGCCACGAGCTCGAGTCCGTCTCCTTGACCGGGGCGGCGACATAGCCGATCTTGCCCTTGACCGGGGAATCGTCGGCTTCGAGGGTGCCGGTGGCCGCGGTCGAGTCGTACCACATGGCGACCTTGCCCTGCTGCAGGTTCGTCAGGCATTCGGTGTACCCGGCCTGCGGGGCACCGGACTCGCCGTGGTCCTTGATGAGGTCGACGTAGAAGTTCGTCGCTTCCTTGAACTCCTTCGAATCGACCTGGGCGTTCCAGTCCTCGTCGAACCAGGTGCCGCCGAAGGTGTTGACCACCGTCGTCAGCGGGGCGAACATCTCGCCCCAGCCGGGCAGACCGCGCAGGCAGATGCCCTTCGTGCCCTTCTCGGCGCCGTCGACCTTCGCCGCGAGCTTCGCGACCTCGTCCCAGGTCGGCTTCTCCGGCATCTCCACGCCGGCCTTGTCGAAGATGTCGGTGCGGTACATGAGGAACGAGCCCTCACCGTAGAACGGTTCGCCGTAGACCTTGCCGTCGACGGTCATCGATTCGGCCATGGGCGTGAGGATGTCGTCCTGGTCGAAGCCCTCGGCATCGGCGACGCCTTCGTCCATGGGGGTCAGCCACTTGTTGTTCGCATACGTCGGGATCTCGTAGTTCGACATCGAGGCGACGTCGTAGTTGCCGGCCTGGGCGGCGAACTCCTGGCCGATCTTCGCCCGCACCTCGTTCTCGGGCAGCACCGTGTAGTTGACTTTGATGCCGGTGTCTTCGGTGAAGTGGTCGGCGGTGAGCTTCTGCAGGTCCTGCATCTGCGGGTTGTTGACCATGAGGACGTTGACCTCATCGCCCCCGCCCCCGGCGGAGCTGCCGCCGGCGCCGCCGCATCCGGACAGCGCCAGTGCTCCGACCATGCCGATGGCCGCCCATGTGGCGCTCCGGCGTGTGATCAGGTGTTTCATCGTTGTGCCTTCCCTCGTCCTTGCGGGATTGCTGCCCGCCATCGGGTTCGCTGCGAGAAAATCATATGAGCATCGGTGCTCATATGTGCAATACTGTGTCACGAACCAATCAGATGTGCAACACTTCACATATGAGCGAACACGATGTCGTCGACGCCGACGGGAGGACCATGAGCACAGTGCCCACCGCCCGTCATCGCCGCTTTCTCGCGCAGCTGGCCCGCGATCACTACCTCGAGGGCCGGTCGAAGGTCGAGATCGGCAAGGCGAACGGACTCAGCCGCTTCCAGGTCGCCCGCCTCCTCCAAGAAGCCGTCGACACCGGAGTCGTGACCATCACCATCGAAGCCGACGCCGGTGAAGCCGACGGACTGGCCGAGCAGGTCGCCGAAACTCTGGGCCTGGACTCGGTCGTCATCGTCGACATCCCCGACGAGGCCCTGGCCTCCCAGCAGATGGGCCGGGCCGCATTGTCGCTTGTCGGGCGCCACGCTCACGCGGGAATGCGCGTCGGACTGTCCTGGTCGCGCACGCTCGATTCCGCAGCCGCTTTCACCCCGGCCCTGCCCCGGTGCACGATCGTCCAGCTCGCCGGTGCCCTCCGCCTGGAATCGCACCGTCCCAGCTCGGAGATCTTCACCCGACTGGGACAGGATCCGGCCGTGAGCATGGTCCGCCTGCCGGCCCCGCTGCTCGTCACCGAGGCCGGCACCGCCGACGACCTGCGTGCCCTGCCCGAGATCTCGGGCACTCTGGCCGCCGCCGATGATCTCGACCTCGCCGTGGTCTCCGTGGCTTCCTGGGCCGAGGGCCTGTCTTCGGTGTGGGAGAAGTGCTCGCCCGCCCAGCGGCAGGCCGGCATCGACGATGGCGCCATCGCCGAGGTGTCCGGCCGTCTCTTCGACGCCGCCGGTGAGGACGTGACCACGATCGACGACCGCGTCATCGCCGTCACCCTCGACCAGCTCCGGAACGCCACGACGACCGTCGGCGTCGCCCGCGGAGCCGAACGCGCCCGGGCCCTCCGCGCGGCCTGTGCCGCCGGGATCCTCGATATCGCGATCGTCGACCGGGCGCTGGCCGATGAGATCCTCGCCGAGGCGACCGGGCCCGAGGAGTCGCTATGAGCACGAAGCGCATGTTCGTCGCCGGCGTCGACTCCTCGACCCAGAGCTGCAAGGTCGTCATCGCCGACCCGACCTCCGGTGCCGTCATCCGCACCGGTTCGGCCCCGCACCCTCCCGGCACCGAGGTCGATCCCGAGCATTGGTGGACCGCCCTGCAGACCGCGATCGCAGCTGCCGGCGGACTCGATGACGTCGCGGGCTTGAGCATCAGCGGCCAGCAGCACGGACTCGTCGCCCTCGACGCCGACGGCCGCGTCATCCGTGATGCCCTGCTGTGGAACGATCTGCGCAGCAAGGCTGCGGCCCGGGATCTCATCGCCGAGGTGGGGGTCGAGGACTTCGTCGCCCGCACCGGGATCCTGCCCGTCGCCTCCTTCACCGCCGCGAAGCTGCGGTGGCTGCGCGATGCCGAACCGGACGATGCCGAGAGGGTCGCCGCCGTCGCTCTGCCGCACGATTGGCTGACCTGGCGATTCCTCGGATACGGTCCCGCCGATTCCTCTGCCCGTGGTCCTGTGCTCGACGCCCTGGTCACCGATGCCTCCGACGCCAGCGGCACCGCCTACTTCGACCCGGGCACCTCCCGCTACGATTTCGATCTCTTCCGCACCGCCTTCGGTGTCCCGGCCCGCGAAGCGGCAGGCCTGCCGTGCGCCGCGGACACGGATGGGGACATCGTTGGGGAAGCCGCCTCGGCGATCGTCCTTCCACGCGTCCTCTCCCCCAACGAGGCGGCCGGGCACAGTCCGGACGGAATCGTCGTGGGGCCCGGAGCCGGCGACAATGCGGCGGCGGCCTTGGGACTCGGGGTCACCTCGGGCGATGTCGTCATCTCGATCGGCACCTCGGGCACGGTCTTCGGCACCACCGACCTGCCTGTCGCCGATGCCACCGGCGCGGTCGCCGGATTCGCCTCGGCCGACGGCGGCCGCCTGCCGCTGGTGGCGACCCTCAACGCCGCACGGGTCCTCGTCTCGGCGAGCACGCTGCTGCGCATCAGCCACGACGAGGTCGCCGCCCTGGCCCTGTCCTCGACTCCGGGCGCGAACGGGATCACCCTCGTGCCCTACTTCGAGGGCGAGCGCACTCCGAATCTGCCCGATGCGACGGCCCGACTCGAGGGGATGACTCTCAGCAATGCCTCGGCGGAGAACGTCGCCCGCGCCTTCGTCGAAGGGATGCTGTGCGGGCTCGCCGACGGCCTCGATGCGGTCCAGGCTCAGGGCATCGTCGCCGAACGGCTGCTGCTCATCGGCGGAGCCGCGCGCAATCCGGCCGTCCGGGAGGTCGCCCGAGACATCTTCACCGTCCCCATCGACGTTCCCGAACAGGCCGAGTACGTCGCCATCGGCGCGGCCCGGCAGGCGGCGTGGACGCTCACCGGCGTATTGCCGGACTGGCAGGTCGAGCTCGTCGCCACGCTGCATCCGCGGCCGTCTCGGGTGCGTGAGCAGTACGGTTCCTATGCGCACCAGACACCTGTCGAGGGTTCACCCGCCGACGCTTCCCCCACCCGCGAATCACTGTCCACCGCTCATCACTCACTGCCCGATCACCGTGGATCTTCGGGTGCGACCGCATCCGTGAAAGGTTGAGAACACATGGCCACTGTCACCTTCGACAAAGCACTGCGTCAGTATCCCGAAGCGCTGACGCCCTCCGTCGACGAGATCAGCCTCGACATCGCCGATGGCGAGTTCCTCGTCCTCGTCGGCCCCTCGGGCTGCGGGAAGTCGACGACCCTGCGCATGCTCGCCGGACTCGAACCCGTCGATTCCGGGCACATCCGCATCGGCGACCACGACGTCACGGACCTCTCCCCCAGGGAGCGCGATATTGCGATGGTGTTCCAGAACTATGCGCTCTACCCGCATATGAGCGTGCGGGAGAACATGGCCTTCGCCCTCAAGATCGCCGGTGTTGCGAAGAAGGAGAGGGACGAACGCGTCGAAGAGGCTGCCCGCCTGCTCGATTTGGAGGCGTTCCTCGACCGGAGACCGAAGGCCCTGTCCGGTGGGCAGCGGCAGCGTGTGGCGATGGGCCGAGCGATCGTCCGGTCCCCGCAGGTCTTCCTCATGGACGAGCCGCTGTCGAACCTCGATGCGAAGCTGCGGGTGCAGACTCGCGCGCAGATCGCCTCGCTGACGCGCCGCCTCGGTGTCACCACCGTCTACGTCACCCACGATCAGGTGGAGGCGATGACGATGGGCGACCGGGTCGCGGTCCTCGCCGATGGCCGTCTGCAGCAGGTCGATACGCCGGCGAACCTCTATGACCGTCCGGCGAACCTCTTCGTCGCAGGCTTCATGGGCTCGCCTGCCATGAACCTCATCGAGGTTCTGGTCGAGGGGAGGGGGCTGCGCCTCGGCGAGGTGGATCTGTCGCTGACGGACGGCCAGCGCGAGCAGGTCACGGGTGAGACGGTCACCGTCGGGATCCGACCGGAGGATCTGCAGGTCACCGATGCCCAGGGACTCGAGGTGACGGTGGATCTCGTCGAGGAGCTCGGCGCCGATGCCTATGTCCACGGCCGGGCGAACCTGCCCGCCGGGGAGAAGACGGTCGTCGCCCGTGTCGCCGGGCGGTCGACGATCCGCCGCGGGGACACGGTGCGGGTCTCCCCAGATGCGGCTCGCCTGCATCTGTTCGACACCGATTCGGGGCGCCGCCTCGGGGAGGGTGAACGTCAGGCCGCGTGAGGGATGCGTGCGGTCGGCAGGGGCCGTTCCCGGTACGGAGGTAAGGGCGCTCCGGCTCAGTGTCGGGGCGGATCCCACAGTCCGAATCGCACCGCAGAATCAGGCGAAACGGGTCGGCGCGATTATGATCGATCCATGGTCGATTTCGCACGCTCTCCCCGCTCCACCCTCGGTGTCGAGTGGGAACTGGCTCTGCTGGACTCTCGCAGCCTGGACCTGACCCCGGCAGCCGAGAGCCTGCTGGCGGATGTGGCCGAGCATGCTCCCGAGTTCGAGAAGCACATCGTCGGTGAGATGCTCACGAACACCATCGAGCTCGTCACCGGTGTGCACAGCCAGGTTGCGACCGTTGCCGAAGATCTGGCCGCCTCGATCGGAGCGCTGCGGAAGCTCACCGAGAACCGCGGCGTCGAGCTCATGTCGGCGGGCACGCATCCCTTCGCCCAGTGGCAGTCGCAGGAGGTCCGTGCCAAGGACCGCTATCTCGAACTCGTCGACCGCACCCAGTGGTGGGGTCGGAACATGCTGATCTTCGGCGTCCACGTCCACGTCGGCATCGACTCACGCGACAAGGTGCTGCCGATCGTCAACGCCCTGCTCGCCTACGTCCCGCACCTGCAGGCTCTGTCTGCATCCTCCCCGTTCTGGGGCGGCACGGACACCGGCTACGCCTCGAACCGGGCGATGATGTTCCAGCAGCTGCCCACCGCCGGCCTGCCCTTCCAGTTCGAGGCCTGGGCCGACTACGAGAAGTACGTCGACGACATGCTCACCACCGGGATCATCGACAACATCAACGAGATCCGCTGGGACATCCGGCCGGCTCCGCACTGGGGCACCGTCGAGGTCCGCGTGTGCGACGGGCTGCCGACGCTCGAGGAGATCCTCGCGATCACCGCACTCATCCAGTGCCTCGTCGATGACATGTCCGATCGCCTCGACGCCGGTGAGACGCTGCCGACGATGCCCGATTGGTTCCACAATGAGAACAAATGGCGTGCGGCCCGCTACGGCATGGACGCGATCATCATCGAGAACGCCGCGGCCGACGAGCGCCTCGTAACCGAGTGCCTGGCCGATGAGATCGAACGCCTCTCCCCCGTGGCCGAGCGGCTGGGCTGCGCGGCCGAGCTGCACTCGATCACCTCGATCATCGAACGCGGTGTGCCCTACCAGCGTCTGCAGAAGGTCTTCGGTGCCACCGGTTCGCTCACCGAAGTGACCCGCTCCCTCATCGGCGACCTGCGCAACTCGTACAGCTGAGGGGGTTGCGGGGCGGGGCCGCCAGTGCCGTAGGGCCGCTGTGCCGCGGGGCGGGGCCGCCAGTGCCACTGGACCGCTGGACCGCCAGCGCCACTGGGCCCCAAAGAGTGGTCGCTATCGGATACTTCACCCGCTGGCGAAAGTATCCGTTCGTGACCATTATTTGGCCCCGGCACCTCGTCGGCAGTCAGCCGGCCCGACCAGCATCACGCTCGCCCACTCACAGGTGCGGGCGGAGCAGCTCCAGCAGCGTCGGCAGCGCGGAGGCGACTCCGGGGTGCAGCTCATAGTCGTCGAGCTCGTCCAGCGGCACCCACGACAGTTGGATGCTCTCGGGGTCGCTGATGACAGCGTCGAAGCGGCGCAGGGTTCTCGCGATCACCGTCGTGTACGACCAGGTGTCAAGATCGAGCACATGCGTCTCGAGGATCTCGATGCCCGATCCGTCCTCGCCAGGCACCCCGGCCTCTTCCCACGACTCGCGGACCGCGGCCTCGACCGCCGACTCACCCATATCGCGGGCGCCGCCGGGGAATCCCCAGGTCCCGCCTTCGACCGACCACAGCGCCCGATGCTGCATGAGCACACCGCGCTCGGGATCGACGAGCATGAGCCCCGCGGCCCCGTTGAGCCCCCAATGCTTCTGCCCATCCGACCCGTACGTCCAACCATCACCTGATCGCCGAGGCGGCCGACCGTCAGGCAGACGCGTTGACTTCGCCGCCCGTGCGTTCCGCTCGGCGGCGCTGTTCGAGTCGTTCTCAGACGAGGACATGATCGACATCCAATGAGGAGACGGCAGCGAATGACAGGTTGCTCGGCCCGATTCCGCGGGAGACGAGCTCCGCACCGAGGGCTGCGACCATGGCTCCATTATCCGTGCACAGGGCCAAGGGCGGCACCCGCAGAGTCACGCCCGCTTCGGCGCAGCGAGCAGTCAGCACCTCGCGGAGGTGAGTATTCGCTGCCACTCCCCCGCCGAGGACGACGTGGTTGATCCCGGTGTCGGCGGCGGCGAGCAGAGTCTTGGTCACGAGCACGTCGACGACGGCGTCTTCGAATCCGGCGGCGACATCGGCCACCCGCAGGTCGGCTCCCAGAGTCTCCGCTTTCGTCACCTCACGCAGGGCCGCGGTCTTGAGCCCGGAGAATGAGAAGTTGTACCGGCGCTCCGGATCACGGAGGTCCTGTTTCTTCGCGAGTCCGCGCGGGAACTTCACGGCATTTCGGTCGCCGGGCACACCGGTGCCATCGAGCATCCCGAGCGCGGCCTTTGAGATGTTCGGTCCGCCCGGGTAGTTCAGTCCCAGCAGGCGCGCGGTCTTGTCGAAGGCCTCACCTGCGGCATCGTCGATCGTGGCGCCGAGGAGCTCGATGTCGTCGACGACATCGCCGATGCGCAGGATCTCCGTGTGACCTCCGGAGACGAGCAGGGCGATGGTCGGCGTGGTCAATCCGTCGATGTCCTCGGCAACGAGGTCGACGGCCACATGCGCAGCCAGATGATTGACGCCGTAGAGCGGTCTGTTCAGAGCCGCCGCAAGCCCTTTGGCCGCACCGACCCCGACCATGAGCGCACCGGAGAGACCCGGCCCGGCCGTCACGGCGACGGCGTCGATATCGGCAAGCTCCACCTCGGCGGTCTCACACGCAGAGGCGATGGCCGGACCGATCGCCTGCACATGGGCGCGGGAGGCGACTTCGGGCACGACTCCGCCGAAGCGGACGTGCTCGTCCATCGACGAGGACACCGTATTCGTCAGCAGTGTGCGACCGCGGACGATGCCGACCCCGGTTTCGTCGCACGAGGATTCGATGCCGAGGACGAGTGGTTCGCTCATGATTCGGCCTCGTCAGCGTCGGCCGAATCCGTGCCGTCCACAGAATCCGCAACCTCGAGCGAGAGATCGGAGTAGGCGGCGTTGAGTTCGGGTTCGGTCGCCTCGTCGATTTCGAGGCCGAGGGCCCGGGCGAACAAACGCAGGTGGGTGTCCCACATGGGGCCGAATTCGGCTGCCTGGGCTCGAGCAGATTCGACATCGGCGGCGCTGTGGGTGAACACCAGCAGGGTCTCCTCACCCGAATCTCCTTCGACCGGCAGGAGCCGGATGCCCAGAACTCCGAAGGCTTCGAGTTCGAGCAGTACGTGGTCGTACTCTTCGCAGCTGAGGACAGTGCCGTCCAAGTCGGCGTCCTCGAGCTCGAAGGTGAGCGGCCGGGAAGCGGGCACATCGACATCGTCCCCCGCATCTGCCGATTCCTCGCCGAGGCGGAACGGCGCGAACCATGTCCGTGCGGTCTCGCTGTCGGTCAGGGCGTCCCAGACGCTTTCGACGTCGCGGGCCACCGGCAGCTCGATGACGAGGTCGGTTCCGTTCTCCCAGGTGACCAGGCGTGGACTGGTCTCACTCATGCTTCCACCCAGGCTCCGTCGAGGGCGTCCTTCTCGTCGGTGCTCAGCTGCATCTCGGTTCCGGCGAGCAGCTCGGTGAGCTGTTCGGGCACACGCGCCGAGGCGATCGTCGAGGGGATGAAATCGTGAGTGAGCTGCCAGGCGATGGCCGTGGCTGTCATCGACGCACCGTGGTCGGCGGCGACGTCGTGGAGGACTTCGAGGGCACCGAGCGCCTTCTGGTCGTCGACGAAATCGGCCACACGTTCACCGCGGACGCTGCCGGTGGCGTCGCCGCCGGTGTGCTTGCCGGTGAGGAATCCGGAGGCCAGTGAGTGGAAGGGCAGTTCGGCCATGCCCTCAGTTCGCAGGTACGCCTGCTTCTGCGGGTCGACCGCGGCACGTGAGACGAGATTGAACCGGTCTTGGACGACTCGGTAGCAGGCCAGAGAGAGCTTCGTCGAGATCTTCCGTGCCTTCTGCAGTCGTTCGAGACTGAAGTTCGACGCCCCGAGGTAGCTGACCTTGCCGGAGCGGACGAGAGCGTCGAAGGTCTCGGCGACGGCGACCTGGTCGACGTCGTCATCGTCTTTGTGGGCGTAGTAGACGTCGATGCGATCGGTGCCGAGTCGGCGCAGGGAGTCATCGACGCAGTTGCGGATGTTCGCCGGGTCGAGGCCCCGACCCTTCGGGTGCATGCCGACCTTGGTGGCGATGACCATCTCATCGCGATTGCCGCGAGCCTTCATCCATTCGCCGATGATGGTCTCGGATTCTCCGCCCGAGTTTCCCTCGACCCACGCCGAGTACGCATCGGCGGTGTCGATGAAGTTTCCGCCGGCCTCGGCATAGGCATCGAGGACAGCGAAGCTCTGATCCCGATCCGCGCCCCAACCGAAGGGGTTGCCGCCCAACTGGAGAGGATGGACGAAGAGATCGGTATCTGCCAATTGCATATGTGTCATGCTGTCCAGCCTACCCTCCGGGCCCTTCGGGCCAGGGCCCTGCTCACGGTGGGCTCCACGCGAACCGAGCCCTGCTGCGCCTGGTCTCGCACCCTCAGATGAGGTCCGAGGGATCGAGGCCGATGTGGCGTCGGATTCCCGACCGGACGCCGAACCCGGCCACAACTGCTACGGCCAGCCCGGTGCCCATGACGATCCAGGCCCGAACGGGCACCTCGGATGCGGCCCGGGCTTCCTCGGCTTCCTGGGCGAATACGGTCTCATCGTCGATGTCCCCGTTCTTCTCCGACTTCTTGTCGTCGGTGCCCTTGCCTGCACCGGCGCCTGCGCCGCCTCCGGACCCGGCACCTGAGGCACCGGCCTGACCGGCTCCCGGCTGACCGCCGCCGCCCGAGGCTCTCTGTCCGGGTGCGCCGGAGCCTGCGGCCGGGGCGTAGTCTCCCGCACTCGGCTCGTAGTCTCCGAGTGAGACGGTCATAGGCTGGGCCGGTTTGTAGGGATCGCGCGCGCCGTCGGAGGTGAACCAGTAGGAGTACTGGCCTGTCTTGTGCTGGAAGTCGATGAAGTCCTGCGGGAAGGCACCCCAGTAGTCACTGTTCCCACCGGTCTTCTTCGCTTGAGCCGAGGCGTTCTCGTCCGAGCCGCCGACCGCGCTGCCCGCGGAGCCCGACTTGCCCTTGTTGTCATACTTCACCCCGAGGTAGTCGGGGGTGGCCGTGATGTGACCGTCGTCGAGGAGCGCGTCGATGTCGATGTTGGTGAAGTTCGCCATCGTGATCGTCTCGGGGTTGAGAGTGACCCACTTCGACGAGTCGAACATATCGGCCCCGTAGCCGCTGAGGTCGGCTGTGAGCTTGCCCTTGCCGCTGCCATCGACCTCTAGCTTCGGGTCGGTCGCCGACCAGTAGGTCATGCCACCATAGAAGGCGACGGTGAAGCTGCCCTTCCACTGAACGGTCACACCGTCATCGGACTCACTGACTTCGCCGTCCTTGATCGCCACCCGTGACTGGGTCCATGAGTCCTTACGGGTTGTCGACACGGCCTCACCCTCGGCGTCGAGGCACCGAGAATCCCAGGAGGCCTGCTTGAACGTCGAGCCTGTCGGCTTCTGGATCGTCACGTTCCCGGACTTCGACTTGTAGAATCCGCCACCGCCGGAGGGCCAGACCCGTGCGCTGCCGGAGTCCTTGGCCTTGCCTGCGGAGAGGAAGTTGCAGCCGCCGAAGAATGCTCCGCCATTGGCTTCCCGGTTCAGCGACCAGTACAGGGTCGCTGTGCCGTCGCCGGCGCTCTTCTTGTCGTCATCGCCATTCCCGTCGTCACCGGGGTCACCGGGCTCTTTCGGATCCGGCCCCGGCGGCTCGGTGTGATCCCCGTCTTTGGGGTCCTCGACGGTCTTGTCGTAGCTGACTGTGAGGTCGTTGGTCTTCTTTCGCGGCTGAAGTGAGGTGGCTCCTCCGGCGGTCGTGTACCAGTAGGAGTCCTGGCCAGTTTCGAGGTTGAAGTCGTTCCAATCCTGCGGCATGGCGCCCCACCAGGATTCGTTCTCCGCAGTCTTCGGGGCCTGCACATTGCGCCCGTCTGCGCTCGTTGAAACGTCGAGGAAGTCCGGGGTGAACGTGAAACCGGTGTCGGTGACGTCGACCTTGCCCTTCTGGATTTCGACGACGTCACCGTCACGAGCATCGAGCTTCTTCCAGATGCTCAGGTCGTCCATGTCGGCACCGTATCCGGAGTAGGTGCCGGTGATGGTGCCCTTACCGTCCTTGACCTCGAGTTTTGGATCCGAGATCGTCCAGTAGGTCATGCCGCCGTAGTAGGCGAACGTCCAGGAGCCCTCCCACTGGATCGAGGCGTTGTCGTTGTCGGGATCGACCGTGCCCGAGCCGTTGTCGATTCGGACGCGATCACCGGTGTGATTGTTCTCGGCCTGGGCGTTGACCTTGTTGTTGACCGAGGCATACTGCATCTTTCCTTCCCCGTCCACTGCCGTCGGTGTCGCACAGCGCTTCCCGAAGTTCGAGTACGTATTGTCTTCCTTGACGATCGAGACGTTGCCGTCGACGAAGTTGTCATCGCCATTCGTCTTGAACAGTTCTCCCGCGTCATCCTTCGTCCAGATCCGCGCCATGCCCGAATCCCCCGCCTCACCCGCGGCCAGGAAGTTGCATCCGCCGAAGTAGGATCCGCCCGTCGACTCATCATTGACCGACCATTCGAAGACCGCATCGTCGATCTCCTGCCCGCCCGTGTCCGTCGCATCGTCCACGGGCGAGGTCGTCGAGGTGGCGCCCGGCACCGAATACGGCGCCGTCATCGCCTGCGCCGGAGCGGTGAGCCCGAATCCGAGCAGCCCCAAGACCGCGATCCCTGCCGCGGTGCGTGCGAATATCCTGCCCCTGCGGGAGGAGGTGTGAGTGTGCATCGTGCTTCCTCGTCCGTTCTCGTCCCGCAGGACGGTCCGTGCGCGTGTCATGAGTTCGTCGTGGGGATGGTTGTGGTCTCGGCGTCGTCCGCGGCCACCCGAGTGAGGACGCGCGTGTCCTTGCGATCCTCCGGGTCGGTCTCCCCCGCCGAGGCAGCCCCGCCGATCCCCGAATCCGTGCCGTCCGTGTCCGGCTCGGTTCCGCCGGTGACGACGCCTCCGGTGTAGAAGCTCGGAGCCGAACCGACGCTGTCGTCTCCGCTGCGACGCCCTCCAGCCTTCCGGTCTTCGTCTTCGAAGAAGGCGATGACCTGCGGCGGGAGCTTGCCGGTGCCGGGGCCGAGGCTCTGATGGTTCGCATGCGCCACGGCACGTTCGGAGCCGCGTTCGAGTTTGGCCAGTTGCAGCTTCTTCTTCCGCTGCATCGCGAGCCGGCGCTTGGCCAGTCTGTGCTGGGTCCGGATCCGTTTGCGCTCACGCCGGTCGCGTTCCTTCTCCATCGCCGCCGGGCTGACGCCCAGGAGCAGACTCTTGACCGCGAGGTAGCCGCCGATGCCGAACCCGAGACCGATCGCGATGATCGACCCGAGCACGAGGACTCCGGCGAGAATGGCGAAGAAGATCAGCCATGACGTGCTCATCGGCGGCTCGCTGGCCACCGGTGCCACATTCGGGTTCTGTGCGGGGTCGACGACCGGAGCGTCGCCCCCGCCGGAACCGTCGTCGGATCCGCCGCTGGTGCTCGTCGTCTCGGCCTTGTCCTCCGAGGCGGCCTCATCGTCCTTCTTCTCGGACGACTTCTCCTCGTCCTTCTCGCTCTTCTCCGCACTCTTGCCGGCGGCGGCACCTGAGGCGGAGAAGTCGACCGGGGTGAAGGATTCGTTGTTCGCGTTGTCGACGCCGTGGGCGCCGATCGTGATGATCCCGCACTGGACTTCGCTGCAGTCGACCTGCGTTTCGCTCTGAGACCGGTCGTAAGTCGTGAACTTCTCACCGGGGACCTTGATCGTTCCGCTCCAGGTGCCGTTCGCCGCGACTTCACCGCCGTTGGCGGCATACGCCGTGCTCGATCCCGGGAAGGTCACGAACAGCTGATATCCGGCCGGTTTGGTCTCATCGTCGTAGACGTAGCGGTAGTTCGACCCCGTCACTCCGCCCTTGCTCGGCCGCCATCCTCCGGAGGAATCGTCAACCCAACCGAAGAGGACATAGATGCCGCCGAACCCGCCTTCGACGGATTGGAAACCGGAGCCGGAGAGTTCGAGCGTGGACTCTCCGTCGGCTTTGGGGGTGCCGGACACGGACACCTTCGGAGCAGCCTCGGCGGGGGTCGGATTGAGCATCGTCGCCGTCAGGCCCACGGCCACGGCCAGCAGCGTGGAGATCGTGATGAGCGCGAGGATCCGCTTCACCGGCACCGAAGCGATGGTCCGGTCGAGTGCTGTCGTCAGCATGGGTCAGTCTTCCTTTCGGCCGGCGCGCACGGGAACGACCAGCGGTGCTCCGGTGTTCGGGTCGGCCACGATCGATACGGGGTAGTCGTAGACGTCGCTGATGCGGTCGGCGGTGAGCACCTCGGTGGGTGAGCCGTCGGCGATGATCGTTCCGTCGGAGATCATCGCGATCCGGTCCGCATAGGCACCGGCGAGGTCGAGGTTGTGGACGATGATGACCACGGCTCCCCCTGTGGAGGCGTAGTCGCGGGCCTGCTGGAGGACGAGCTCCTGATGCCGGATGTCCATCGGCGCGGTCGGTTCGTCGAGCAGCAGCGCCGGGGTCGCCTGCGCGAGCACCCGGGCCAGGGCCACGCGAGCCTTCTCACCTCCGGACAGGGAGGTGAACTTCCGGGCCGCGAACTGCACGGTCTCCGTCCTCGACATCGAGCCGGCGACGATGAGGTCGTCGTGCTGGGATTCGCGCATGCCAGCCCACGGGGAGCGGCCCATCTCGACGACCTCGAGGACGGTGAAGGGGAACGCCATCCCGATGTCCTGGAGGAGGACCGCCCGGCGCATCGCCAGTTCGCGGGTCGACCAGGAGTACTCCACCTCGTCGTCGATGAAGACCTTGCCGGCGTCGAGTTCGACGTCGGCGGTGATGACGTTGACCAGGGTCGATTTGCCGGCGCCGTTGGGGCCGACGATCGCGAGCACCTCCCCGCATCGGATGTCGAGGTCGATGCCCGCCAGGATCGTGCGTTCGCCGAAGCTGACCTCGGCTCCGCGCACGGAGATAATCGGCTTGCCGGCGACGGGGAAATCCGGGCGGCGGACCGCTGACCTGCCCACGGTGATGATGCTCATGCCCAACCTCCGGATTCCTTGCGGCTGCGTCTGATGAGGTAGAAGAAGAACGGTCCGCCGACCAGCGAGGTGAGCATGCCGATCGGCAGATCGGCGAACTCGACGAGGGTGCGGGCGGCGAGGTCGGCGACCGAGAGCAGCACGGCACCGCCGAGCACGCTGGCCGGCAGCAGCAGCCGGTGCCCGGGACCGATGATCATGCGGATGATGTGCGGGACGACGAGACCGACGAAGGCGATGATCCCGCAGAAGGCGACGGCCGCGGAGACCAGCAGGGCGACGACGGCCATGACGATGATGCGCAGCCGCTCGACGTTGATGCCGACGTGGCGGGCGCTCTTCTCCCCCAACGACAGGATGTCGAGCCCCGGTGCCAGGGTCTGGGCGATGATGATCCCGAAGACGATGAGCGGGAGGATCAGCCCGACCTGAGACCACAGGCTGCCGTTGAAGCTGCCCATCTGCCAGAACACGATCTGCTCCCTCGCCGAGGTGGGGGCGGCGAAGGTGATGTAGGCGATCGCGGCCCCGGCGACGGCATTGACCGCCACACCCGTGAGCACGAGCGTGATCACCTCTGTGCGCCCTCCCGAACGGGAGACCGTGTAGACGATGAAGGTTGTGATCAGTCCGCTGACGAAGGCGAAGGTCGGGGTGGTGAACGCGCCGAGGAAGGACCAGCCGAAGAGGATCGAGGCGCTGGCGCCGACCGCGGCACCGGAGGAGACGCCGACGACGCCGGGCTCGGCCAGCGGGTTGCCGAAGACGCCCTGCATCATGGCACCGGCCACGGCGAGCGCTGCACCGACGAGGACGGTCATGACCACGCGTGGGAAGCGCACCTGCCACAGGGCCTCCTCGCCGAAGTCGTGGCTCGGTCCCGGCAGCCAGTCGAGTCCGACCTTATTCAGCAGGGAGCCGACGACCTCGAGCGGCGGAATGAAGAGCTGACCGATCGCGGCAGAGAGCAGGCAGGCGGCGAGGAGAGCGATGATGAGGACGAGGAACAGGGTCCCCGCCCGGGCGGTGCGCTGCCCGCGGATGCTCCCGAGGTCGAGGTCCCGCCTCCTACCGACGGCGTCGAGGCGGCTCGTCGGTTCTGAGGCGGCGAGATCGCTGCCGGCCGCGGTCGGGTCGAGACGACGACGGGACCGGCGCAGCGAGCGGTCCCGAATCTCGGTGGACTCACTCATGCCTCATCCTCTTCCAATTCCTCATTGATCTCTTTCAGACGCTTCTCGATGGATGTCGGCGGATGATCCGGGTGGTAGGCGAGCTCTGGGGCGTAGATCGCGGTGCCGAGTGCCGCGAGCACCTGTGCCGACCGCGGGCCGAAACTCATCACTTCGTAGTCGCTCATGTCGACGAGTCGACGGTTCTTGCCCGCCGGCGTCTGTCTGATGCCGGGCAGTTCGAGGGCTTTGTCGATGCCTCCCACCGAGGCCAGTCCCAGGGTCATGACGATGATGACGTCGGGGGCGGCCTTGATGAGGGCTTCGGAGTTCGTCGGCGACATGCCTTCGAACCCGACCTCGGCGGCGACATCGCGGGCGGAGACGGATTGGATGAGCGAGTCAGCACCGGAGCCGACTCCGAACCAGTAGTAGATGTTGCCGCGCAGATAGAGGAAGACGGTCCGCGGGCGGTCGGCCGGATCCTCGGGAGCGAGTTTCGCAACGGCCTTCTGTGTGTCGTTGATCTCGCGGACGTTGCGTTCGGAGAGTCTGTCGCCGAGTTCGGGCACCCCGAGCGCTTCGGCGACCTCTCGGATCTGCGGCCCCGCCGAGCGCACGCCCTCGGAGTAGGACGAGGAGATGAAGATGACGGGAATGCCGGCATTGCGCAGTTGCAGCTGCGCGTCATAGGGCCCGATGGTCGTGTCGGTGAGGACGACGTCGGGCGAGAGCGCGAGCACCGCCTCGGCGTTGATCTCGTGTCCGCCTTGGGTGATCAGCGGCAGCTGCTCGGCCCCGGGCACGAGCTGAGTGAAGTCCGTGGCGATGTCACGGCCGACGAGGTTGCAGCCGAGGCCGAGGCCGACCACGGCGGCGGCGATCCCGCCGTTCTGGTTCATCGCGAGGATCCGGTCGGTCTTCTTCACAGTCTGGTCGGGGCCGTCGTTGCTCTTCACCGTCACCGGCAGGTTCGCTTCGTGTACGGCGGTGTCTGAGACGGGCGGTATCTCCCCTGCCTGGGTGTACGCGGTCGTCTGTCCCTTGATCGATGTCGGGTCCGGCAGGGCCTCCCGGTCGACGTCGGGAACATCGGGCACATCCGGCGTCGACCGGGCGGGAGGCTGCTGACAGCCGCCCTCACCTTGGGCGTTGATCGACCCGATGTTGTGGATTCCGTTGTTCCACAACAGGACCGCGGCCACCAGACCACCGGCGAGCCAGGCGGTGCGGCGGAACGATCGACGGCGCACAGTCCGGCGCAAAGACCACTTCTGCATGAGTTACTCGAAATCTCTGAAAGTCATTTAGTTGAGGCAAGGCTACACATTCATAAGTAAGGCTAACCTTGGCTTTTTACGATATGTCTGTGTAGTCTATTTATCGTTCAGCGAATCCACAACTTCTGCTGATGATGAATCCAGGATCTTTTCTGATGCCTGGCAGCACGCGGTCTTCGCCGTGTACGACGTTGAAAATGAGGAGAATCTATGACGCACAAGAGTGCGCGCGCACGTGCCGTGAAGGCACGACGCTTGACTTCGCCGCTGGCGGCCGGGGCGGCGATTGCGGCCGCCACCGGTCTGCTGGGGATGGGCATGAGCGCCCCTGCGTTCGGAGCGGTCGACAAAACCGTCGACGACGCGGTATTCAGCTGGTCGGTCAATAACGAATCCACCGGCGGCGCCTACTTCGGTGGGTGCAATTTCCTCATCGCCGGTGAGGCCGGGGACGCGGGGATGGCGCGCATCTGGACAGCCGGTGATGCCAAGTCGGTCTATTCGGTCGATGACTCGGGGAAGTTCGTCGACGGGAACACCTCGATCGTCAAGACGAATGGCGAACTGTCGAACTTCGAGAACCGCTGCACCGATGGTGAGGGCAACAAGGTCAACGGCAAGATCAATGCCGAGGCCGCGAACAACCACACCGGTGACCACGTCGAGATCAAGAACGGCACCGGAACGGTTGACCCCGCCGCGGACAACGCCTCGATCCAGTGGGAGGGTTCCTGGTCCTTCGCGTACTACGGCGGCATGACCTACTGGACGATCTCGGACCCGAAGCTCGAGGTCAAGGACGGCAAGGGAACGATCACCGGCACCTACTCCGGGTTCGGCACCGACATGGACGACACGTCGATCTGGAAGAAGCTCGATGCGCGTGACGGCGATATCGTCGAAATCCAGCAGGGTGAGGTCGACGTCACCGACTCAGGCTTCGAGTTCACCCCCGACTACCTCGGCGTGGAGACCGATACCGACGGCCGCAACCTGCAGTCCGAGAAGACCGCGGAGAACGAGTCCTGGTGGGGTGCGATGCCGCAGGACTGGATCGACTTCAACGTCGAGACCGGTCAGGACTCGTACTGGTACACCACGGCCGGGGCGAGCACCTCGATCCAGCCGCGCAAGAAAGCCAACCCGCTCACCGTCGAATACACCGCGCAGGCCCCTGCTCCTGACGTCTCGACCTCACACTCGGTGAAGTCGGCCAGCGCCGAGGAGGGTCTCACCGTCAACGTCACGGGAGACGGCTACGACAACCTCCCCGATGCCAGCACCGGCAAGCCTTCGGCCGGTGCCTATGCGGCGATCGTCGATCGCGACCTGGCGAGCAAGGACGTCACGGCCGGCAACACGACCGCAGTGCAGTACGTGATGCCTCCGCAGATCAAGGACGGCAAGATCGACGTCGACGTCACCGCGAAGACCGCCGACCTCGATGAGTCCAAGGACTACGACGTGCTCACCTGGGTCGCCCACGGCCTGCCCACCGGTGATGCCGAACTCTACCGCGAACCTCTCGACCTGACCGACGAACAGCAGAACGCTCTGTTCCCAGGTGAGGATGATGAGGACGACGGAGCGGCCGACGGTGCTGAAGCCGGTGACGACGGAGCCGCCGATGGCGCCGAAGCCGGTGACGACGGAGCGGCCGATGCTGCCGAAGGCGACAACGACGGTGCAGAAGGTACCGACGAAGGCGCTGCCGAGGGTGAGGCCGACGGTGCCGAAGGTGCCGAAGATGGCGCTGCCGATGCGGCCGAAGGCAAGTCCGACGACACGGGCGATGCCGATGCCGCTGAAGGTGACACCGATGGCGCCGAGTCCGATGACAAGGGGGCCGCTGACGCTGCCGAGGGCGACGACAACGGCGCAGCCGATGCGGCCGAAGGCGACGATGACGGCGCAGAAGGCTCCGACGAGGGTGCAGCCGATGCCGCCGAAGGCGACGATGACGGCTCGAAGGCCGGCGCCGCAGCCGACGGCTCAGCCGACGGTTCCGACTCGGACGCCGGTGGCTCTGCCGACGGCGATGACTCCGACGGCGGTTCCGACGGTGACGAGGACAAGCCTGCCAAGCCTGTCGTCGAAGACCAGACCGTCGGCGAGGACCGGCTCGTCAAGGGCAAGACCACTCCGAAGGCCGAGGTGAACCTCGCATGGACACCCGTGGC
The DNA here is from genome assembly GCF_009299785.1 of Brevibacterium sp. CFH 10365. NCBI lineage: Bacteria > Bacillati > Actinomycetota > Actinomycetes > Micrococcales > Brevibacteriaceae > Brevibacterium > Brevibacterium sp. CFH 10365. The sequence goes on from NZ_VIGO01000004.1 coordinate 68,474, forward strand.
TGAGAAGAGCGCCGAAAGCCAGATCAAGGCCTTCGCCGCGACAGTTCCCGCCGAGGACAACGTCACGGTGACCGCCGACGGAGAAGGCAACTTCTCTGCCAAGGCACCGAGCGCCAAGGGCACCTACGCCTACTCGGCCATCGCCACGGTCGACGGTGTGCCCTCCGACCCCGCCGAGTTCACCGTCACGGTGACCGAGGACGAAGCCGCCGATGACGATGCCGACAGCGAAGGCGACTCGGACGGCGGGTCGGCCGACGGGGCTGGAGCCGGTGACGACGGTGCGACTGACGGAGCCGAGGCCGGTTCCGCCAGTGGTTCGAGCGCGTCCGAAGGTGCGGCCGACGGCGCCGGTGCAGAAGGCTCGTCCTCTGCCGGACCCGAAGCTTCGTCCACAGGAGAATCCGCCTCGGGCAGCTCCGAGGGATCGGATCTCCCGCGTACCGGTGCCGATCTGATGACTCTGCCGATCGCGCTCGGTCTGATCATCCTCGGCGCAGGTTCTGTTATGTTCTCGCGGATGCGCAAACGCTAAACTGGTCTCAGACAAGTTATGTAGTGAGCCAGCGAGCCCGTCCCGGTTCGGCACGAGAGTTCCGAACCGGGGCGGGCTCACCCCACAGTTCCACTATCGCGAACCGTCATTCGGATCGACGATCTCTCAATGAGGAAACATCATGTCTGAACCGTTCTCCGCTCGCCTCAAGGCCAGCACCGCCACCATCCACGACGAGGTCGAACACACCACCTTCATGGTCGATCTCATGGAAGGACGGCTCGACTCGCGAGCCTACGCTCTCCTGCTCAAGCAGTACGAGGTCATCTATGCCGTCCTCGAGTCCAAGTCGCGGGAGTTCGCCGACGATCCGGTCTTCGCGCCCTTCCACGATGTGAACCTCTTCCGCTCCGAGCGCATCGAGGCCGACCTCGCCGCTCTCGACGGCGCGGAGCTGCCCGTGATGTCCGGCGCTGCCGCCTATGCCGCGCACCTTGCCGGGCTCGAACGGGCCGAACAGGTCATCGCCCACCATTACACGCGCTACCTCGGGGATCTCTCCGGCGGCCAGGCGATCGGCACCCTCATGGGTCGGCACTACTGCCTGCCCGCGACCTCACTGACGATGTGGGACTTCTCGGCGCTCGGCAAGACGAAGCCGTACAAGGACGCCTACCGCAGACTCCTCGATCTGGTGGCGTCGACCGGCGGCGACGAGCAGGTCGTCATTGCCGAGACCATGGAGGCCTTCCGTCTCAACGGCGACCTCCTCGTCGATCTCACCGACGCCACCGAGCGTCGAGCGGTTCCGGTCGCCTAGTCGCCGATCCGCAGACGCATGAGAATTCCCGCGGCGCCCGGATAGTAGTCCGGGCGCCGTCCCCATTCTGAGAATCCGAAGGATGCGTACATTGCCAGCGCCGCGGCATTGCGTTCGTCGACTTCGAGGTGGACGACCTCGGAACCGCGTTCCTTCGCCCAATCGATTCCGGCCTGCAGGAGGACCCGGCCGATGCCCTGACCGCGTGCCGCCTCGGTGGTCGCGATCGTCATGACATCGGCTTCCGCCCCGGCACTGGACATGACGATCCACCCGGCCAGCTCCCCCGCCGAGGCGGTTGCGTCCCTGTCTGCAGCTGCGCAGTCCGCGTCCGCATCATCCGCCGAGGCGGACCTGGCGGCGAGCATCATCGTGCCGTTCTGTGCCTTGACCGACCAGTAGTAGCCGAGCGTCCACGCGGTGGGTCCGAAGATCGCCGTATCGTGTTCGGCTACTTCGGCGAGGTGCCACCAGGGAAGCTCGACGATGGTCGTGGAGGTCATCTCAGCGAGCTCTCGCGCACCGGTGTCGCCTTCGCGTCGGGTTCGCGCAGGTATTCGGGAATCGGTTCGTTCAGTTCTCGACCGGCGGCGAGTTCACGTGCCGCTGCGAGGGCGAGGTATTCGGCACGGGGGTCGGTGATGGACTCGGCGCTCGGGGCTCCGAGTGTGTCGGGATAAAGGACGAATCCTCGGCCGAGCTTCTCGCTGATCGGAGCCGTTGCCGAAGTCGACGGATCGGCTGATGCGGCCTCATTCCGTCCCTGCTCAGTTCCGGACGGGTCGAGCCGAAAGCCGTTGTCGGCGAGGACTGAGGCGACCTCGGTCGGCTTCGCCACGAAGGGCCCAGCACTCAGTGAAGCATCGGCTGAGTCATAGACGCTGAAATAGACCTCCTTGCGGCGGGCGTCCGAGGCGATGAGTACGGGGCGGCCGGTTTCGTCCGCGGCGGTCGAGACGGCTGCCGACGCGTTCACCGTGTCGGTTGCCGGCGGGTCTCCCGCCGAGGTGCACACGAATTCTTCGGCGATCGCGGTCTGGGACAGCAGGCCCTTGACCGGGATTCCGCGGGCCTGGCCGACGGCGATGCCGGCGGCGATGCCCACTCGCAGTCCTGTGAAGGGACCGGGCCCGATGCCGACGACGACGAGTTCGGGCTGGACTTCCGCGGCGAGCACGTCCGCGAGCGCGGGACCGATGAATTCGACGTGTTTACGCTGGTCATCGGCCTGCTCAGCGGCGATGACCGAACCGGTGTCCGTGTCGACGAGCGCCACGGAGGCCGACTGTGAGGTGTCGATGCCCAGAATGATCATGATTCGTCTCCCTCATTCGCCGAACCCTCAGCGGGAAGGTCCGCGAAGGCCGGGTTTTCGACTCTCACGTTCGCCAGTGCCGAGATATCAGCTTGAACTCGCGGCATGCGCGCGGCCCAGGCATCCCCGTGACCGGTGAGGTCGACGGTGCGCCGTTCGTCCTCAGACTCGTCTTCGTCGTCGGCCCCGATCAGTTCCTCGTCGTCGGTGTCCTCGTCCCACACCGGGGCGATGGTGATGTCGAGATGGTCGCTGCTGAGCTGCTCGGCCATGCCGGCGCCCCATTCGACGACGGTGATCGACTCGTCGAGCTCGGAGTCGAGGTCGAGGTCTTCGAGCTCCTCACCGTCGGCCAACCGATACGCGTCGACGTGGACGAGTGCGGGACCGCCGCTGCGCGACGGGTGAACGCGTGCGATGATGAACGTCGGCGAGGTGATCCTGCCGGCCACGTCGAGGGCCTTCCCCAGCGACTGGGTGAACGTCGTCTTCCCCGCACCGAGGTTGCCCGTGAGGATGAGCAGGTCACCGGCTCGCAGATGATCGGCCAACGCGGCAGCGAACGTGCGCATCTGCTCGAGCGATTCGAGATGGAACCTCAACGCCCGTCTCCTTTCCGTACTGTGCGGTCGACGCGGGCGCTGAGCTGGGTGACGATCTCGTAGTTGATCGTGTTCGCCCAGGTCCCCCACTCGGCCGCGCTCGGCCCACCGGGCCCGAAGATGACGACCTCGTCGCCGATGGCCACCTCGTCGTTGCCCGCACCGATGTCGATGATCATCTGATCCATGGCGATCCGCCCGACGACGGGGTAGCGACGACCGCGGATGGCCACCTCGGCGCGGTTCGAAGCCGCCCGCGGCAGTCCGTCCCCGTATCCCCCGGGCACGAGCGCGAACCGGGTGTCGGTCGCAGCGGTGAACGTCAGTCCATATGAGGCACCGTGACCTGCGGGAATATCCTTGAGGTTGATGACGGTGGAGACCAGCCGCATGACCGGTCGCAGCCCGAGGACCGTCGGGTCCCCGTCCTCGAGCGGGGACAGCCCGTAGAGGGCGAGCCCCACCCTCGCCGAAGTGCCCGGGCACGGTCCCAGGGTGAGCGCGCCCGGCGAGTTCGCGATGTGGACGTCCAGATCATCCGATTCGCCGAGGCGGCCGTCAGCGGCGTCGAGCACTGCCCGAAGCTGTCCGCGGGCGGAGGAGAAGACCGCGCTCTGCGCTGCGGTCTCGGGGCGTTCGGGTTCATCGGCGACCGCATAGTGGCTCATGATCCCGACGATGCGGATATCGGCAGTGGCACCGGGGTCGTCGGTGAGGTCGGCGTCGTCGGTGTCAGCGCTGCGGCTGTCTTCGGCGTGGCGGCGCAGCCAGTCGTAGGCGCGGACGAGCGCTTCCGGGGACAGTCCGTTGCGGCCGAGCCCGGTGTCGACCTTCAGATGGGCTCGGGCTGTGATGCCGGTGCGGCGAGCCGCTTCGAACAGTCGGTCGAGGGATTCGACCGTCGAAATGCCCAGTTGGATGTCAGCGCGCACCGCCTCGTCGAGGTCGGTCGTCGGTCCGTAGAGCCACGCGATGATCTCGGTTTCGGGGCCGAGCAGGCTGCGCAGGTGCAGCGCTTCGGGGATCGTGGCCACACAGAACTCGCGCCATCCGGCCGCGAAGAGGGCGGGAGCGACGAGGTCGACGCCGTGGCCGTAGGCATTGGCCTTGACGACGCATTTGAGGCGGGCGGGTGCGAGGCGATCGGCAAGGACTGCGGCATTGTCCCGCAGGGCCGCCTCATCGATCTCGGCCCGTACGAGAGCCTCGGGGATGTCGAAAGATGTCACTGGATAAGACTACCGCCGACCCATGCCCGCAAGCAGTATCGGTCCCTTCCGCCGGAGCCGGAAGGGGCCGATCCCACAGAGGCGGCGCCCCGGCCGGATCTTCATCGTGAGAATGCTCAGTCCCAGACCAGCACCTTCGTTACGCTGTTCCTCCGCGGCCGTCGGCGCTTCTTCTGCCGGCGCCGCAGGTGCAGCCGACGATGCGTTCGGCGAAGAAGAGTCCGCAGAACCATCCGATGAAGAAGGAGACATCATGCACACCACATCAGCCCGCACCACCGCGATGGTGATCGCGGCCGGCCTGTTCGCGGCGGTCCTCACAGTGACCGGACAGACTGGCCCCGCCGAGGCGGCCGCGAAGTACTGCACCGGCGTCGAGGCGCACACGTCAGTCACGGCGGCGAAGGCCATCGAGGTCAAGCAGCGGTCGACGATCACCGCCGATATCTACCTGTGCAAGAAGTCCGGCGACCGGTACGTCCGCGACAGCGGCCCATATAAGGCCCGGCTCGGATACAACGGCACGACGTCGAGCAAGCGCGAAGGCGACGGGAAGACCCCGAAGGGCGTGTTCTGGATGCGCGACGGATTCGGCACCTCGGCCGATCCGGGCCTGAAGAAGGACTGGACGAAGGTCACCCGCGACCATGTCTGGGTCGACGGTGACGCGACGAAAGCCGAGGGCTACAACACGATGCAGCTGAAGTCGGAGGGATACGAAGGCGAATCGCTCTACCAACCGAAACCGTATAAGTATGCCCAGGTCATCGGCTACAACGAGGCGCGCACTCCAGGTAAGGGTTCGGCGATCTTCCTGCACGCGAACACGGAGTCGATGAAGACGGCCGGCTGCGTGTCGATGTACGAATCCAGCCTCGTCAAAGCGATGAAGTGGGAGGGATCGACGCCGACGCAGATCCTCATCCACTGAGTCCGATGGCGCCGCGGTAGGCGTCCTCCGGCTCCGCGTCCGCATCGGCAGGCAGCCGCCTCGGCGCCGGTGGGCTGCGGCTCAGCTCGCTCCGTGGATGAGTTCCTCGACCACCTCGGTGAGGGCATCGGCGAACCCGGAGGCGGTGACGGCCCGCCCTCCGGCAGCGTTGTGTACGAGCACGCCGAGACCGGCCAGCCGAGCCCATTCGCGGCTCGGAACGGGCTGGTCATCGCCGTCGTAACGGTGCCGCGCCGATGCGATCGCGGCCAGCGTGCCGAGGATCCCGGCCAGCACGTCGCCGGACCCGGCAGTGGCGAGGCTCGCCGGACCCGGCTCGGGCAGGACGACCAGACCGTCGGGAGCGGCGATGACGGTGTGGTGGCCCTTGAGGAGCACGATCGTCCCGGTCAGATCCGCGGCCTGCCGGGCCCACCCGGCCGGGTCCTGTCCGATGCGACCGGCCGTGATGATCTCGCCGAGCAGTCGGCTGAGCAGGCGGGCCAGCTCACCGGCGTGCGGAGTGATGATGATCGGCCGCTCGGCCATCCAGGTGCCGACCATCGCCTCGGCACGCCCGACCATCTCGAGTCCGCCGGCGTCGATGATCACGGGAATGTGTGAGTCGCTGAGGGCGTCGGTGGCGCTCTGGACGAATTCGGGTTCGGGGTCGCCGGGCCCGAAGACGAACGCATTGACCCGGCCGGAGGCGCTGACCACCTCGGGGTGGACACCGATGACGTACTCGGCGACGAGCGGAGAGCCGAGATAGCGGACCATCCCCGCCCCGGTGCTCACCGCCGAGGTGGTCGTGAGCACGCCCGCACCCGGATAGTCCTCGGAGCCGGCGAGGACCCCGACGACGCCGCGGGAGTATTTGTGGCCGCCCGCCTGCGGGCGGGGGAAGTCCCTGCTGAGGTCGTCTGCGTCGAGGAGTTCAGCCACGGCCTGCTCGGTGTCGAGTCCCAAGCCGATGTCGATGACGTCGATGCTGCCGGTGAACTCGTGCACGCGCGGGTCGACGAGCTCTTCTTTCAAGCCGCCGAAGGTCACGGTGCGGTCGGCATGCAGGCGGGCCTCGGCGCCGTCGCTATCCGGGCTGAGGTCGGAGGGCACATCGACGGCGATGAGGCTCCCGGTGCGGTGCGGGGCCCAATCGGCGACGAGGTCGGCGATGTGCTCGGGCAGTCCGCGCCTGCCGCCGGTGCCCAGAATGCCGTCGAGGACGAGGTCGGCGCGGGAGAGTTCCCGAAAGGCGTCGGTGGCGTCAGCCTCGGCCGTCGTGAACGCGAGGACCTGTGCTCCGGCACGGCGCGCGGCGGTCAGCCCCTCGTCGTGAGTGCGGTCGAAGAGGGTGATGACGGTGACCGCGGCACCGCGCCTGCCCAGTGTCGAGGCGGCGAAGAGCGCATCGCCGGCGTTGTTTCCCGGACCGGCCAGCACGCACACCCTGGCTCCGGTGACCCGCCCGAAGCGGGCGGTGAGGGTGTCGATGCTGATGTTCGCCAGCGCCCGCGCAGCACGGGCCATGAGCGGGACACCGGCCTCGAGCAGAGGCACCTCGGCTTCCCGGATGATCTCGCTCGGGTAGGCGAACACACTCATCGGCTGCTCCTGCACATCGTCACGGTTCGGTTCTTCCTTGCACCGTATGCCTTCTCGCTCTTCGAGGCCAGAGTCGGTCGGGGCAGAGCCTTTCAGAACAGCACATGTCTGCCCGGGTGCTCTCTGCCGGCGCCGTCCGGATCAGTCCTCGACCAGCTGCGCGAGCCTGCGCCCGGCGAGGTGCGCGAGGAACAGAGCCTGGTCGGCCAGGCCGTCGTCGCTGTGGCGTGCGCGCGGGGAATGGTTGGCTTCGCGTTCGTCGACCGGCAGGTTCGGCAGGGCGACTCCGAAATGTCCGTACGCACCCGGCACGGCGTCGAGGACGCGGGAGAAGTCTTCGGAGCCGGGCAGCGGATTCGCCTTGCGCACCATCCGCTCCTCACCGAAGAGGTCGGTGAAGGTGGAGAGGAAGAACTCCGCCTCGGCGTCGTCGTTGATCGTCGGGGGAAGGATCTGTTCGTACTCGACCTCGGCGGACAGACCGTGGGCGGCGACGAGGTCACGGACGAGCTGAGGAAGCTCCACCTCGGCGCGGGACGTCACGGATTCGGAGAAGGTGCGCACACTGACGACCAACGTCGCGAAGTCGGGGACGACGTTGGGCGCGGTGCCGCCGTTGAACTGGCCGACGGTGACCACGAGCGGGTCGAAGATGTCGAAACGGCGGGTGACGTATTCCTGCAGCTGGCCCACGAGCATGGCGCCGACCTGGATGGGGTCCTTGCCGGTGGCCGGGCGGGAGGCGTGCGTGCCCTTGCCGTTGACGGTGATCGTCATCTTCGAGAACGCCGCCATGTACGGGCCCGGTCGAGAGCTGACGACACCGAGGTCGGCGTCGGCGGAGACATGGATGCCGAACGCGGCTCTGACGCGGGGGCCGGCGGCATCGAGGACGCCTTCGTCGATCATCTTCCCGGCCCCGTCATAGCCTTCTTCGCCGGGCTGGAACATGAACACGACGTCGCCGGGCAGTGAGTCGCGGTCGCGGTGGAGGAGTTTGAGCGCGCCGACGAGGCCGGCCGTGTGCAGGTCGTGGCCGCAGGCGTGCATCCTCCCCGAGGTGGCCGCGAAGTCGAATCCGGTCGCCTCGGTGACGGGCAGTCCGTCCATGTCCCCGCGCAGAAGGACGGCCGGAACGACCCCGGACGAGTCGGTCTTTCGCGCGCCGCCGCGAAGCACCACGACGATCGAGGACAGCCGCTCCCCCGCGGTGACCTCGACGTCGAGGCCTTCGATGGCCTCGAGGACGAGCTTCTGCGTCACCGGCAGGTCGAGTCCGACCTCGACGTTCTCGTGCAGGGCCCGACGCAGGGTGACCAGGCCGGCAGCGATGTCGTTCGCGTCATCGGCGGTGGGCAGGTGGACGGGACGTGGCTCGGCTGTGTCAGGAAGAGTGCTCATGCCCTGAGTCTATGCCGGGTTCCCGAACCCGGCGGAGGGCCGTCCGACGCTCGGGCGTTCAGTGATCAGGCCTGTCACCGAGGCGCGATCCCTTCCCGTACATCGAGTGGGTGAAGTGTTCTGCGGCTCCCTCGATGCCGGGGCTCAGCGAGGGACCCTCCCCCTCGGCAATGACGAAGGTCATCGTCAGGTGCGCATCGTGGGTGATCGACAGGTGGATGTTCGTCCCGCCGATGGCGCGGAAGTGGTCGAGCACGAGCCCGCGCAGGCGGAAACTCGGCGCACCGGATAGGGCGGGGACCACCTCGGCGGACTGCCAGGGCAGCCACCCGGGGAAGCCGATGGCCTTCTTCAGCGCCTCCTTCGCGGAGAACCGCGCCGCCAAGGAGGCATCCGTCCTGCGCTTGCCGTTGCGCTTGAGCTGCTCACCGGGGGTGAGCAGACGGTCGAGGAGTTCGGGCACCCGTTCGATGTGCTCGGCGAAGCGCGGCACATCGGCGATGTCAGTGCCGATCCCCAGAATCGCCATAACCGGACCTCCTCAGAAAACTCCGACCGACTCAGGTGCCGGACCGGACATCGTCGGATCCGGCACCGAAGCGGATCATTCGACCGTGACCGACTTCGCGAGGTTGCGCGGCTGGTCGACGTCGAGGCCTTTGGCCGTGGCCAGCTCCATCGCGAAGATCTGCAGCGGAACGGTTGTCAGCAGCGGTGCCATGAGCGTCGTCGTCTCGGGCACGAAGATGACCTCGGAGGCGAACTGATCGACCTCTTCGTCGCCTTCCTCGGCGATGACGACGGTGTTCGCACCGCGTGCGCGCACCTCCTGGATGTTCGAGATGACCTTCGCATGCAGCGAATCCCGACCGCGCTTCGACGGGACGACGATGATGACGAGCTGACCGTCATCGATCAGCGCGATCGGCCCGTGCTTGAGCTCACCGGCGGCGAAGCCCTCGGCGTGGATGTACGCGAGCTCCTTGAGCTTGAGCGCACCTTCCATCGCCACCGGGTAGCCGACGTGACGGCCGAGGAACAGCACCGAACCGACTTCCTGATTGCGGTCGGCCAGGGCGAGGACCTGCGACTTCGTCTCATCGAGGATGTGCTGGATCTTCTCCGGGATGGTCTGCAGTTCGGCGAGGATCGACCCGATCTCATCGCGGAACTTGTTGCCCCGCAGCTGGGCGAGGTAGAGGCCGAGCAGGTAGCAGGCCACGACCTGCGACAGGAATGCCTTCGTCGACGCCACGGCGATCTCCGGGCCGGCGTGGGTGTAGAGCGCGGCATCGGATTCGCGTGGGATCGTCGATCCGAAGGTGTTGCAGATCGCGATGACCTTCGCACCCTGCTGACGTGCGTGGCGCACGGCCATGATCGTGTCCATGGTCTCCCCGGACTGCGAGATCGCCACGACCAGCGTCTTCTCCGTGACGACCGGGTCCCGGTAGCGGAATTCGTGGGCGAGTTCCACCTCGGTGGGGATGCGGCACCAATGCTCGATCGCGTACTTCGCGACCTGCCCGGCGTAGGCGGCGGTGCCGCAGGCGATGACGACGATCTTGTCCACGGACTTCAGCACCGACTCGTCGATGTGCATCTCGTCCAGTGTCAGGCGGCCGTCGGTGTCGAGGCGGCCGAGCAGAGTATCGGCCACGGCCTGCGGCTGATCATGGATCTCCTTGTCCATGAACGACGCGAAGCCGCCCTTCTCCGCCGAGGCGGTGTCCCAATCGACCTCGAACTGCTCACCCTCGACGAGGTTGCCCTGCGTATCCGTGATCGTGACCGTCTCCGGGGTGATCGTCACGACCTCGTCCTGGCCGATCTCCACGGCCGTGCGGGTGTAGTCGATGAACGCGGCGACGTCGGAGCCGAGGAAGTTCTCGCCTTCGCCGAGTCCGATGACCAGCGGCGAGTTCCGGCGTGCGGCGACGACCCGACCGGGCGCATCGGCGTGGACGGCGAGCAGGGTGAAGGCACCTTCGAGTTCGCCGGCGGTCTTGCGCATCGCGGCGGTGAGGTCACCGGTGGACCGGTAGTTCTTGGCCAGCTGGGCGGCGGCCACCTCGGTGTCGGTTTCGGAGAGGAACTCGACGCCGTCGGCGACGAGGTCCTTCTTCAGGTGGGCGAAGTTCTCGATGATCCCGTTGTGGATGAGTGCGAGCTTGCCGCCGTCGGCCAGGTGCGGGTGGGCGTTGACGTCGGTGGGTCCGCCGTGGGTGGCCCAGCGGGTGTGGCCGATTCCGGTCTGTGCCGCCGGCAGCGGGTTGGCCTGGATCTCCTCGGTCAGGGCGGAGAACTTCCCGGCCTTCTTCGCCGAGGCGAGCTGACCGTCGGGCGTCACGAGCGCGACTCCTGCCGAGTCGTAGCCGCGGTACTCGAGCCTCTTCAGGCCGCCGAGCACCACATCGAGCGCCGAATGATCGGCATTGTCAACGGGGGCCTTGGATACATAGCCAACGATTCCACACATGAGGGAGATTTTACGCACTCGCGGGCGTTCTCGTGTATTCCGGCGAGTCACGATCGGGTCAACGTGACGAACTGCACGCGCGCGGGCGCGTTGGGACGGGGCGGGACGGGGCCGCCTCGGCTGGGGTGGTTGCGGGTCGAAGCGGCCGCCTCGGCGAGGGTGAGTGCGATCGCCGCCCTGGCGCGGGTCGCGAACATGACGCATGACACAATGGGGGAATGAGCCATGTCGACCCTCAGCTGGACCGTGCGCGCAGACTCGCCGGACTCAACACCGTCCGGCGCAGCGAGCCGGACACGACGTCCCCGTTCTGGGAATTCGACCGGGACGTGTGGGGCACGCTCGCCCAGGCCACTCCCCTGCCGCTGAAGCAGCGCGATATCGAACGGCTGCGCGGACTCGGCGATCGTATCAACCTCGACGAGGTCGCGCAGGTCTACCTGCCCCTGTCACGGCTGCTCAACCTCTACGTCTCCGCACGGCGAGCGAAACACGACCTGACCAGGGAATTCTTCTCTCCCCTGCACGAACGCGGATTGGAACCGCAGGACGCCAAGCGCACACCTTTCGTCATCGGCGTCGCCGGATCGGTGGCCGTGGGCAAGTCGACGACCGCACGTGTGCTCCGGGAGCTGCTCGCCCGCTGGCCCGACACTCCGCGCGTCGAGCTCATCACCACCGACGGGTTCCTCTACCCCAACGCCGAACTCGACCGCCGGCGCCTGAACGGGCGGAAGGGGTTCCCCGAATCCTATGACCGGCGGAAACTGCTCAAGTTCATCTCCGCCGTGAAGTCCGGGGCTCCCGAGGTCCGCGCGCCCGTGTATTCGCACCACACCTATGACATCGTCCCCGGCGCCGAGGTGGTCGTGCGCTCCCCCGATGTCCTCATCGTCGAGGGCCTCAACGTCCTCCAACCCGCCCGTCCCCGTCAGGACGGGACCGTGGGCTTGGCCATCAGCGACTACTTCGACTTCTCCGTCTACGTCGATGCGCGCTCCCGCGATATCCGGCAGTGGTACATCTCGCGCTTCCTCAAGCTCAAGCACGGTGCGTTCCAGGACGAGGACTCCTACTTCCACCGCTACTCGCAGCTCGATGATGAGGAGGCCATCACCCTGGCCACGGAGATCTGGGACTCCATCAACTTCCCGAACCTGCGCGAGAACGTCCAGCCCAGCCGCGGCCGAGCCGACCTCGTGCTCCACAAATCCTCCGATCACACCATTCGGAAGGTGCAGCTGCGCAAGCTGTGACCGGAAGATGCAGCTGCGGAAGCTGGTCGCCGGGGATCGGTGGGGCCCGGCCGAGAGTATGCGGCAGTGCGGCGCGTGCTGTGATGGGGCTCGCCTGCGGGTGAGGAAATAGTTTCGCCCTGACATCAGTTGCACTGTGTGCACTGTTCTACTCTCCGCCGCCGGGCCACCCGCCCGCGGCGGCGACCGGACGCGGGCGATCCCCGCACCGGCACGGACGATGTCCGTGCATGCTCGGTCGCTTCGGCAGCAGAAAGGGACCCGCCATGAGTATGCCTTCCGCGCACCGCGTCATGTACTCCTCCGTCAAAAACCAGAAGACTCCGCAGACGACCATCCAGCCGGGCATTTACAAGAGGATCGCCGGCTACGCGGCCAGGCACAAGCGCAAGCTCATCATCTTCCTCGTCCTCTCCGTCCTGACCGCTGTCATCGGCGTGCTCAACCCGGTGCTCGCCGGCGACGTCGTCAATGCGATCACCGGCGGCGGGCCCGTCTCCACTGTGGTGTGGCTGGCCGTGGCGATCGGCGGATTGGCCATCGCCGATGCCGCCATCTCGATCACGAACCGATACCTCTCGTCCCGGATCGGCGAAGGGCTCATCTTCGATCTGCGCACGGCTGTCTACGACCACGTCCAGTCGATGCCGATCGCGTTCTTCAACCGCACCCGCACCGGTGCGCTGGTCTCACGGCTGAACACGGATGTCATCGGTGCTCAGCGGGCGTTTTCGAACACCCTGTCGGGGATCGTGTCGAACTTCGTCTCCCTGGTTCTGACCGTCGGCGTCATGGTCACGATCTCCTGGCAGGTGACCGTGATGTCGATCCTCCTGCTGCCGCTGTTCATCATCCCGACTCGCATGCTCAGCGGAAAGCTCGCGTCACTGCAGTTCGAGGCCGCGAACAACTCAGCCGACATGTCGACGAGGATGACGGAGCGGTTCTCCGCGGCCGGTGCCACGTTGATCAAGCTCTTCGGCAGTCCCCGCAAGGAGAACGAGGAGTTCGCCGACCGCGCCGGTCAGGTCCGCGACATCGGGGTCAAGGTCGCAATGCTGCAGTCGACGTTCGTATCCTCGCTGACTTTGGTCTCTGCCCTGGCGCTCGCGCTGGTCTACGGCGTCGGAGGTGCGCAGGCAGTCGTCGGCAACCTCAACGCCGGTCAGGTCGTGACCCTGGCACTGCTGCTGACCAGGCTCTACACTCCGCTGACGATGCTCGCCAATGCACGCCTGGACATCCAGAGCGCAGTCGTGTCCTTCCAGCGTGTATTCGAGATCCTCGATCTCGTGCCGTACTTCAAGGAACCCTCGCAGCCGAAGGCTCTGCCCGCCGGTGGGCTTGATGTGCAGTTCGATCACGTCGACTTCGCCTATCCCAGCGCTTCTCAGGTCAGCCTGGCCAGTCTTGAGGACGTCTCCGTGCTCGATACCCGCGGCGGCGATGAGGTCCTCCACGACTTGAGCTTCACCATTCCCGCCGGGCACACCGTCGCCCTCGTCGGTTCCTCCGGGGCGGGCAAGTCGACGATCGCCTCACTTCTGCCGCGCCTCTACGACGTCACGGACGGTGAGATCACCATCGGCGGCGTCGATGTCCGGGATCTGTCATTTGCCGACCTGCGCGAAGCCGTCGGCGTCGTCACGCAGGACGGTCATGTCTTCCACGAATCGATCCGTGCGAATCTTCAGCTCGTCAATCCCGAGGCCACCGAGGAGCAGATGTGGGACGCACTTTCCCGCGCACAGCTGCGAGGAGTCATCGACGCACTTCCCGACGGACTGGACACGGTCGTCGGCGAGCGCGGGTACAGGCTCTCCGGAGGTGAGCGGCAGCGGCTGACGATCGCGCGGATGCTGCTGGCCTCCCCAGAGATCGTCGTGCTCGATGAGGCCACCTCGGCGTTGGATTCGACGAATGAGGCCGCGATCCAGCAGGCCCTGGCCCAGGCGATGCACGGTCGTACGGCTCTGGTCATCGCGCACAGGCTGTCGACCATCCGGCAGGCCGATACGATCCTCGTCGTCGAGGCCGGGCGCATCGTCGAGTCGGGCACTCACGAGGAGCTGGTCGGTCGCGGCGGCCGCTACGCTGAGCTCTACGCCACCCAGTTCGCCTCGAGCTGACGGGGACGTTTCGAGCTGACGGGAACGCTTCGCGGCCGCGCCGGCGGGGACGTTTCGAGCTGACGGGAACGCTTCGCGGCCGCGCCGGCGGGGACGTTTCGAGCTGACGGGAACGCTTCGCGGCCGCGCCGGCGGGGACGCTTCGAGCTGACGGGACGCTCGGCGGCCGCGCCGGCTGTCGACCGGCCTCCGCCTAACGTCGTGCGTGCAACCGGGGACCGGGGCCGTCCGTCGGGCTTACTTCCGTCCCGTTTCCTCTCGGGTCACGCGAATCTCGAAAGAGTCGCCACCAGTGACGTCTTTTTCGAGATTCGCGTGACCTGAGAGGCGTCCGCTGCGACGGAGTGATCAGGACGAGGGACACGCAGGCAGAAACTGTGAGGTTCGTCGAGGTATTCCTCACGGTATCGCGAGACTCTACGCTGACCGGATGGATATGCGCGTAATGGGACGCGTGGAGATTCTCCATGATGGTGTGGCTCGCGGGATACAGGGACGCACCCAGCGAGCCCTTCTGTCTCTGTTGGTTCTCCGGCTCCGCGCCTGGACGCCGGCGTCACGCATCGTCGAAGCGCTGTGGCCGGATGAGTGGTCCGAGCGTGTCACCACTCGCCTGCACGTCCAGATCCACCGTCTGCGCAAGCAGTTGGGGCACGGTGTTCTGCTCAGTTCACCGAACGGCTACAGACTCGACCTCAATCGGAGCTCTGTCGATGCGTGGCGTTTCGAGCAAAGTGCCCGGACCGCCCTCGCCGAGGATATGCCCGACCACGACCTGGAGACGCTCCGATGCCTCGAGGCGGCCGCCGCCCAGTGGGGCGGCGAGCCGTTTCCCGACGTCGACCTGCCTGACACGGCGGACTGGCAGGCCGAGCTCAGCGGTCTGCACACCCGGATTCGGGAGAGATGCGCCGAATTCCATCTGGAGTTCGGCGACGGGAACACTGCGCTCAGACTACTCACTCGCCTGACGCATGAGCACCCGGAGAACGAGCACGCTCAGGTTCTGAGGATCTCGGCTCTGCAGCAGACGGGTCACGATGCGGAACTGCCCGGCGCGTTCGCCGAGGCACACCGTGCACTCGACGAACTGGGACTCGATCCGAGTTCGGACCTGCTCTACACCCACCGAACACTCGCTCGCAATCGTGAAGACGAGATCCGGTCCGACCTCGCCGTCATCGACCCCGCAGGCGACCTCACGCCCCGCAATGAGGATGCAGCGGATCCGACGATGCGTGGATCGGTCCTGCGCCGCGAACTCGCCTATGTCCTCATGGCGAAGGGGCGTCACAACGAGGCGCTGTCGCTGTTGGAACGCTTGGAAGCCCTCCACTCCGGACTGGGGCACGAGAATCTGTGTGCGATCCTGCTCCAAGACATGGTGACAGTCATGGCACTGACCGGAGACCTCCGTCGCGCACTGCGGCTCCTCGGAGAAGCGTCAAGACTCGACCAGCGGACGACGGGAACCGATGCGATGCTGCGCATCATCCGGGCCCTTGTCCTCACCCACATGTCACGCCTGCACAGGGCCGAGGAATCGCTGAGGGCCGCCGGCGAAGCGACCGGGCCCAAGGCACGGCAGGTGATGTGGTGGCGCACCCGCAGTCAGATCGATCGGCGATCTGGTCGGTGCCACGACGCAGTTGTCGGAGCACTCACGGCCTGGACCATCGCGCGACAGGACGCGGCCGAAGCCGATGTGGGTCCGATTCTGCTCGACGTCGCGTGTTCGATGCGTGATGACGGTGACGCCGAATGCTTCGACTGGTACCGCACCGCGCTCCGGTTCGCCCACGAGGGCGTGCGCTTGCCATTGGCCGCCAGTGCCCATGCTTCGCTGGCCAAGGCGCAGCTGATGTGGGGCAGACCGAAGACAGCGATCGTGCACTCCCGCGCGGGCCTCGAACTCGCCCAGTGGTCCGGATGCTGGCTGTTCGCCGGAAAGGCTGCCGCGCGCCTCGCCGAGGCGGAAGAGCGGATGGGAGATACATCCTCCGCTCTCCGCCACCGGCATGAGTCCCAGTCGTTCTACCGCCGCATCGACTTCCCGGTGCCGTTCCCGTACCGCACCGGGGCGAGTCCGGGTGCTGACGCCAGGCTCACGTGTGAGCCAGCGGCACCGGGTGATTAGCCGCGAACACGTTCTCAGGGTCGTAGGCGCTCTTGACCCTGGTCAGCGTCAGCCACTCACGTTCGCCGTAGCTGTCGCCGACGTCGACCGGCTCCTCAGCGAAGTTGAGATACTGACGTCCGGTGCTCCACGGCGCCATGGCCCGGACCAGTTCGGAAGCATCGTGCTTCCCCCGATCTTCGTTCTCAGGAGTGTCGGCGATCGCTGCGGCGAAGAGCAGAAAGCTCCCGTCCATCCGGCTGAGCGCCCCACCGTCGGGATGTTTCCTGGCCAGAGCTCCGCCGAGCTGTCGCAGTTCGGCCGAGAGCAGAGAGTGCTCCGTCCCGTGGCCGACTTCGGAAAGGAACGCATCGACGGCCTCGTCTGTCAGTCGTCCCAGCAGTGCAGTGTCCCCGGTGACCGGGGTCGGCCCTTCCGGATCCATATGGAGCCGGGCAATCGAACTCGGAGACACCTGCGCGAAGGTGTCGACCCGCGGGGACAGATTCCGCAGCGGCGCAAGCACCCTTCCTGCACGCTTCTTATCGGCCAGGACGGCCCCGTCCATGCACACGACGGGTCGGCCTGCCACGGACTCGGGTATGCCCGGTGCCTCGGGCAGGTTGAGGATGCGCATCGACGTCGTGATCTCGTGCGGCGCATTCGGCGCCCAGTCGGCCCAGGCACACACCACACGGTCGGCGTCGTCGATGTCCCAGACCATCATTCCCGCGTGCACCGTCTCCAGCGGGTAGAGCGAGAATTCGAAAGCGGTGACGATGCCGAAGTTGCCGCCGCCACCGCGCAGAGCCCAGAACAGCGACTGATGCTGAGTGTGGTCGGCGCGGATGAGTTCTCCGTCGGCTAGGACGATCTCGACGGCTGTGAGGCTGCTGGTGGCCATGCCGAGTCGACGGGCGTAGAGGAAGATACCTCCGCCCAGCAGGTACCCGCCCACGCCGACATCGGGGGACGATCCGTGCAGGCAGGCGAGTCCGTGACGACCGGCCGCCTCGGTGACGTCGCCCCACAGCGCACCACCCTGGACTCTCGCCATGGCTGCCGACGGGTCGATTTCGATGCCGTCCATGGCTGCGAGCTTGACCAGGACGGTCGAAGCGAGGTCGTGCTGGACGAGCGGACCGGCGTTGTGGCCGGTGCTCACCGGTGCGACCTGGAGCCCGAGCTGACTGGAGGCCGTGACGACGGCTGACACCTCAGCTGCGGTGGCCGGTTCGGCGACTGCGGCGGGCCGCAGATCGACGGCTGTGTTCCACAGCGTCCTCGCTTCGTTGTAGCCGGGGTCGCCGGGCAGGTGGATCATCGTCGGGCCGACCATCGCAGCAAGCTGTGCAGTGGGATCGGCCGGGTCCTCACGCTTGGCATCGCTGAGGACAGTTTGGGATTGCAGAGTCATGGATCTCCGATCGTTGGAAGAGGTGAGGTTCTCATCCGACGACAGTCGACTCTGACCCGCCGTCGGATGCCCCGATGCTGCCAGCCGACACTTACATCGCACTTACGTCGGAGCGCTGCGAGGGAGTTCGGGAAGCGATTTCGTCCTGCCATCCGGTCGCGGAAGCCCACTCCGGAGACCGTGAGCCACCCCGGCCGCCGCTCAGGTCACGCGACTCTCGAAAGACTCGTCGCCGGTGATGACTTTTTCGAGATTCGCGTGACCTGAGGGAGGCCATGCGACTCGGCAGGCCGGTAGTCACAACTTCTCGCGTGAGCAGTGTGCCGTCGGCTTGCAAGATCGGCTGCAGAGGTCACGCGTCAGGCCGTCTGTGTGCTGCGCCGTTTGACGCTGTCCTTGATGCGCAGGAAGAGGTCACCTTTGAAAAGGTCCTTCCAGGTGATTCTGAAGACCTGAAAGCCAAGATTGCGTAGAGAATACTCTCTGCGGCGCTCAAGTTCGAACGCCTGTTTCGGGTCGGCACCGTCGAGATAGTACTTGCCGGCACCGTCGAATTCAGCGATGACATGCGCCTTCTGGTTGGCGAAGTCGGTCCTCGCTACGAAGTCCCCATTCTCATCGCGAATCACCACTTGCGGTTCGAATCCCGGCACTGAGTATTCGACGAACCGGACCGCTGTGATCGATTCGGCAACAGACTCCCGCCGAGCATCGACATTCGCAACTGCTGCGTTGATGCGTCCCTGCCGGGTTCTCACCGGATTGTGGGCACAGTAGTCCGCGAACTCTCGGGCAGAAACGAGATTTCGCCGGATCGCCTCGTCCACGACAGCGACGGCGAAAGCCAGAGGGCAGTCGCGGGACACGTCCAGCAGGGTCCGAAGCAATGTGGTGACCCGGCAATCATTGACGACCTCGGTGTCCCCTTCCAGCGGCCTCTTCCAGACGTGGACGAAGGAACGCCGCGCGCCGATCTCCGGATGGGCGAATTCAACTCGGGAAGGTGCGTCGTTGTCGAAAAACGGGATCGAGAGGCCGTGGGCGATCAGGGCACTCCGGTGAGAGAAGACCGCTCCGTCCGGAAGGTCATCGACATAGGAACGCACGAGGATGCGCAGATCTTCATTCTTCTTCAGCGCCCCTGCCGACTCACGCGGCAAGGTGGTTCCGGACACTGCACCGACGGCAGCGATGAACTGATGCGCCGGATCGGTACAGACCGCCGTCACTACGTAGATGCCGCGCCGGACTCTCCTCAGGCAGCAGCGTTCGGCGACTCGCAGCTGGTGGGAGCTCAATCCGGCTGCGTTGAGCTCGGCCGAGGTCAGACACGCGAACATGCGTCAAGCATTCCGGAGCCGAGCAATCCACCACAACAGTCAATTCCGCACCTGTGGATAAACGCGAACTCGAATCCACAGGCTCGGGTAACGCGAAGCTCGAAAAAGTCGTCGCCAGTGACGACTTTTTCGAGCTTCGCGTTACCTGAGCGAA
This sequence comes from Brevibacterium sp. CFH 10365, assembly GCF_009299785.1. Classification (NCBI taxonomy): domain Bacteria; kingdom Bacillati; phylum Actinomycetota; class Actinomycetes; order Micrococcales; family Brevibacteriaceae; genus Brevibacterium; species Brevibacterium sp. CFH 10365. Next base: position 87,764 of record NZ_VIGO01000004.1, read on the forward strand.
GTTGAGCGGCGTTGAGCGGCGGTGAGGCAGTTTGAGCGACGGTGAGGTGAGTGCCGCGGAGCTCGGACAGAAGCCCCTCAGCCGCTACAGCGCGAGGTGCTGTTTGACCGACGCGGCCAGGCGATCGGCCTGGGCGGTGGCGGTGTCCTCGGTGGCGGCTTCGACCATGACGCGGATGAGCGGCTCGGTGCCCGAGGCCCGCAGCAGCACCCGGCCGGTGTCGGCGAGTTCGGCCTCGACGGCGGCGACTTCGGCGGCGACCTGCGGATGATCGACGTTGTTCTTGTCGACGCCCTTGACGTTGACGAGCGCCTGCGGCAGCTGGGGGATCTCCGCGGCGAGGTCGGCCAGGGTCCGCTTGGCATCGGCCATCCGCTTCATCAGGTGCAGGGCCGTCTGCACTCCGTCGCCGGTGGTGCCGTGATCGAGCATGAGCACGTGTCCGGACTGCTCCCCGCCGAGCACATACCCGTCGGCGAGCATCCGCTCGAGCACATACCGGTCTCCGACAGCGGTCTGCACGGTCCTGATGCCGTACTTGTCCATCGCCTGCTTCAGTCCCAGGTTCGACATGACGGTCGTGACCAGGGTGCTGCCCTTCAGCACACCGAGTTCCTTGAGTCCGATCGCCAGGATGCCCATGACCTGGTCGCCGTTGACGACGCGGCCCAGGGAGTCCACGGCCAGGCAGCGATCGGCGTCGCCGTCGAAGGCCACGCCCAGATCGGACTGGGTCTCGACGACGAGGCGCTGCAGCGGTTCGAGGTGGGTCGATCCCACTCCGTCGTTGATGTTGAAGCCGTCGGGTTCGGCGGCGGAGACGATGACCTCGGCACCGGCCTGGCGCAGAGCGGCAGGTCCCACGATCGAGGCGGCGCCGTGGGCGCAGTCGACGACGACCTTGAGCCCCGACAGGGGGCGCGCGCTCTCGGCGCCGAGGCTGCGCACGAGGTGCTCGGTGTACTCATCGGCGGCGGCCGGGTAGCGGGAGATGTGGCCGACGTCGGCACCGGTCGGGCGGTCCCAGTCCTGGTCGAAGATCTCGAGGATCTCGTCCTCGACCGCGTCGTCGAGCTTCGTGCCGCCGGCGGCGAAGAACTTGATCCCGTTGTCGGGCATGGGGTTGTGGGAGGCGGAGATGACGACGCCGAATGCGGCACCGGTGTCCTTGACCACCTCGGCGACGCCAGGAGTCGGCAGCGTTCCCGCGTCGAGCACATCGACTCCGGTCGACGCGATTCCTGCGCTCAAGGCGGCGGAGAGGAATTCGCCCGACACCCGTGTGTCACGACCGACCACCGCGAAGGGTCGCTTCTCACCGGTCCAGCCGCGGCTGAGCACGCGGGAGCCGGCGACGGAGAGCTGGAGCGCGAGTTTGGCCGTGATGTCGCGGTTGGCCAGACCGCGTACTCCATCGGTGCCGAAGAGTCGAGACATGTGAGGATCCTTTCGTCAATGTCGGAGTCGATCTTAGTCGATCCGCTGGGTGCGTCACGGCACCCTCGCCGAGGCGGCCGATCGCAGCGTGCCAATGGCTGGTTCAAGACGGAGCGCAGAAATCGACCCGTGCACCTTTCGCTATCTGCGCTTCGGCTTGAACGACGGGTTGCGCGCCGCGCGGGTGAGCGCCGCAGGAGTGCGCGCCGCGAGGTTGCGCGCCGCGAGGCTGCGCGCCGCAGAGCTGAGCGCCGCGGGGTGAGCGCGACGGGGGTCACCGCCCCAACGGTGACGGCAGCGAGCGTGCGCCGCCGAGTCCGGATATGACAAATGCGGCCCCGAACCTGGTTCGGGACCGCATTCTCATGTTCATGATGCTGAACTGTCGATGACTGCGACTCAGTGGCAGACCAGCCACAGTCGGTTCGCCAGTGAGATCAGCGCTTCGAGAACTGAGGTGCCTTGCGGGCCTTTTTGAGACCGGCCTTCTTGCGCTCAGGAACGCGAGCATCGCGGCTGAGGTATCCGGCCTTCTTCAGCTCGGCGCGGTTGGACTCCGCGTCGATCTGGTTGAGCGAACGAGCCACTCCCAGGCGGACGGCGCCAGCCTGGCCGGAGGGTCCACCGCCGGAGATGCGCACGACGACGTCGAAACGTCCGCCGAGGTCCAGCAGCGTGAAGGGCTCGTTGACGAGCTGCTGGTGCAGCTTGTTCGGGAAGTACTCTTCGAGAGTACGTCCGTTGATCGTCCACTCACCGGTACCGGGGATGAGGCGCACGCGAGCAATTGCCTGCTTGCGGCGGCCCACTCCGTTGCCGGGAGCGGTCAGGGACTGTCCACGTCCGCCGGCGGTGCTTTCGCCCAGGCCAGCGGATGCGGGAGTCTCGGAAGTGTATTCGGTGATCTCTTCTTCGACAGTTTCTGTCGCGTTGGTGGTATCAGCCACGGTTCTCCTCGGGATGTCTAGAGCTCAGGCGCTTACTGCGCGACCTGGCTGAGTTCGTACGGCTGCGGATTCTGAGCGGCGTGCGGGTGCTCGGCACCTGCATAGACCTTCAGCTTCTGCATCTGGGCACGTCCGAGACGAGTCTTCGGGACCATACCGGCGACAGCCTTTTCGACTGCACGCTCGGGGTGGGTGGCGAGGAGCTCGGCGTAGTTCACGCTCTTGAGGCCACCCGGGTAACCGGAGTGACGGTAAGCGCGCTTCTTCTCGAGCTTCGCACCTGTCAGCGCGACCTTGTCGGCGTTGATGATGATGACGAAGTCACCGGTGTCGGTGTTCGGAGTGAACGTGGTCTTGTGCTTGCCGCGCAGGAGGCGTGCAACCTGCGAAGCAAGGCGACCGAGCACCTGGTCAGTGGCGTCAATGACGTGCCACTGGTGCTCGATGTCACCGGGCTTAGCTGTGTACGTACGCAAAAGTAGCCTTCTTTTCGTATCTTGTTCAGTGCAGCGCCGGATCCTCATCGGGTCGTGAGTCCAATGGGTCTCAAGCGCTGGTTGTCTTCAATCGGGTGAGCCTATCGACGCATTCCCCTCACCTACGGGCCTGCAACGCATGAGGCTATGTAAGGGAGTGCGACAAGCACACACAACGACAATCAAATATACATGGCCCCAGGCCCGGGGAGCAAACGCCCAGAGCGGTCTCAGGACCAGTCGAAACCTGAGCCGATAGTATTGATCTGTGCCGACTCTCTCCAGCCTGCCCTTCCGACTTCCCGCATTGAGAATCCTGATGCTGGGTCTCCTGGTCGGGCTCCTGACGGCAGGGCTCGGCGTCGGTCCCGTCTCCGCTCAGGCATCGGGCGGAGGCCCGACTGCGGACGTGAGCGCATCCTCGGCCCAGGCCACGGACCCCAGCAGCTCCCCGGCGGGGAAGACGGTCGTCTTCGGCATTCCGGGTCTGACCATCGATGATATCGATCCCGAGCGCACTCCGAACCTCTATCGCCTTCTCTCCGAGGGTGCGGCCGCGAATCTCAATGTGCGCACGATCGGCGCGGCCACCTGTCCCGCCTCCGGCTGGCTGTCCTTCGGCGCGGGCGCCCGTGCCCAGGCCGGGCCCTCCCCCGTCGCCGAGGATGCCGACCCCGATGACTCGGCCCGCTGCCCGACGATGATCGCCCCCACCACGGACGTCGATCACGATTCCCTCGACTCCGATGCCGGTGCCGCAGAACCGGCGCACGAGGGCGAGGGCTCCGGGGCCGCCTCAGCGAAGGAGGCGAAGAAGAGTGATGAAGCCCATGCCGATCGATCTGCGGCAGGAGCGACGACGGCCCGGATCGAGGGCTTCGACGCGGTCAAGGAGCCCAATGTCGGCTCCGGGTACTCCGTCGACTTCGGGATGCTCGCGCGCACCGTCGCCGAATCCGGCACGGCCGTGCCTGCCGGCACCGAGGCGGACGATGAGGACTCTCTGCTCGAATCCTGCGTCGCCGCCGAAGGCCCCGGCGCCGCCTATGCCACCGCGGACGAGAGCGGGGTGGTGACGAACTTCACGGAGAACGCGACCGCCACGGACTGCCGCCTCGACGTCGTCGACCTCGGCGCGATCGGCATCCGCTCCTGGCTGTTCGACCCGATCCCGAACTACTCCTACACCGTGCCGCCGAACTTCGACCGGGAGACCCGCGTCGCCGAAGCCGACCGCCGCCTCGGCGTGCGTCTGACAGAAATGCGGGAGAACGCGAAGGACGGGGCGGCCGATCCGACGATCATCGTCGCGGGCCTCGGCGACAGTTCCGGTATGCCGCAGCTGCGGGCGTTCATCGCTTCCGGACCCGGATTCGAACCCGGGTCTCTGTCCTCGGCGACGACCCGCACCCCGGGGCTGCTGCAGATCACCGATCTGGCGCCGGGCATCCTCGATGTCCTCGATGTCGATTCCCCGCGTGCCGTCGGCTTCGACTTCACCCCAACCGATGATGATCCGCAGCAGCGCATCGACGATCTCGTCGCGGAGGCGCAGAAGTCGACGACGATCCACCAGAACCTCTCGACGTTCTCGATCACCCTCGACATCATCTTCTACGTCCTCTTCATCGCGTGTGCGGTTCTGCTCAACCGCTCCATCCTCGGTCGCCGAGGCGGGGCCACCCGGGCCCCGCGCGTGCACCGATTCCTCGGCTGGGTGTCCTTGGGCGTCGCGTCCCTGCCGATGGGTGCGTTCCTCGCCGGACTCGTCCCCTGGTCGCGGACGGCCGATCCCGGGCTCGGTCTGTTCCTCTCGGTCATCGGCACGGCCGCCGCTCTGTTCGTCCTCGCTCTCATCCCGCCGTGGGGTCGGACCTGGCGCGGACGCGTCGGCGCGCTGGCCGGGGCGAACCTGCTCATCCTCGCCGTCGACCTGGCCACCGGGTCCCACCTGCAGGCGAACTCGCTGCTCGGATACAACCCGATCGTCGGCGGCCGTTACTACGGACTGGGCAATCAGGGCGCTGCGATCTTCATCGTCAGCCTCTTCATCTTCTTGGGACTCGTGGTGTCCTGGCTGCGAGCACGCGGCCACACTCGTGCCGTGATCATCGTGCCGGTCATCATCGGTCTCGCCGCCGTGTTCGTCTCCGGCAATCCGTCCTGGGGTGCGAAGTTCGGCGGTACGATCGCCATCCTCGCCGGCCTCATGGTCCTGCTCGCGCTGCTGTCGAAGATCCGTCTGACTCTCCTCCGCCTCGCCCTCATCGGTGTGGCGTCGCTGGCCATCCTCATCGGCATCGCCTTCCTCGACTGGCTGCGCCCGGCCGGGGCACGTTCGCACTTCGGCACGTTCTTCGACCAGATCGTCACGGGCGAGGCCCTGCAGGTGGTCGGCCGCAAGCTGGGGGCGAACCTCCACATCATCCAGGTCAACCCGGCCCTGGCCATCGTCACCCCGCTCGCGCTCATCGCGGTCCTCGTCTTCCTCCGCTATCTCCTCCACTTCCCCCGCGTCCACGCGGGCAGCCGCACCGGACGCCTGGTCAACAAGTGGCGGGGACGACTCCCCCAGCTCTTCACCGATTCCGACCTGCACTTCGGCTTCCTCGCCGCCGCCACCGGGCTCGGCGTCGGGCTCGTGCTCACCGATTCCGGGGTCGCTGTGCCGTCGACAGGAGCCATGGTGCTGCTGCCCTTCCTGCTGGCCCTCAGTGCTGAACACGCCGAGGAGGCTCACCGGTGACAGCCCCCGTGACCTCTCCCGCCGCCCGGCTTCTCCTCGGGATTCTGGCCATCGCCCTGCTCGTTCTCGGCCTGCCCCAAGCAGGGCAGGCGGCCCCGGCTGCGGGCCAGGACGACGGTGGGGCCGCCTCGGCGAATTCCGGGGTCGTGTCGATCAACGTCTCCGGGTTCAGCTTCGAGGACCTCGATCCGCGCACCACCCCGCACCTGTGGGTGATGATGAAGGGCGGGCAGATCGGGACGATCACACCGCGCTCCGTGCGCTCGACGAGCTGCCCGGTCGACGGCTGGCTGGGTCTGGGATCCGGCCGGCGGGCCGCCGACGAACCGCGTGACCAATGCCGCGTACCGGCGTCACCGCTCGACGGCTGGGTCGCCGATTGGGACGTGTACGCGCAGGTGGCCCGCGGTGACAACTACGATGCGTCGCTCGGTGCCCTCGCCGAGGCGGTGCCCGATATCCGCGCCTTCGGCAACGGTGCCGCCATCGCCGCCGCCACTCCTTCCGGGCATGTCGAGAGCTGGTCGCCCGTCGGCTCCGACCTGGGCACCGACGTCGCGAGATCGGCCGGGGACGGTGAGCTCACCCTCGTCGATCTCGGCAATACCGCTGCCGACGGCTATTCGCTGAAGGACCTCGACGCTCAGGTCGGGGACATCCTCGAATCGACCGGGTGGATGAGTGCGGAGCAGCCGAACCGCCTCGGCGAGGGACGTGTTCCGGTGGTGTTCTCCTCGATCGCCGACGGCACCCATGAGGGCTCGTCGATGCAGGCGACGATGGTGGTCGAACCGGGGAAGCCGGCGGGGCTGCTCACATCGTCATCGACGCGGCAGCCCGGATTGGTGCAGGTGCCTGACCTGGCGCCGACGCTCGTAGCTCTGTCCGGGGCCGAGGAGATGGACAATGCGGCCGGGGCACCGATGACCTCGGGGGCGGACGGCTCCGATTGGCAATCGCGCTATCAGGCGGTGCTCGACCGGCAGGTGGCGGTGAAGACGCAGAACGATCTGTCGACGTGGTTCTTCCCCGTCGTCGCCGTGCTCATGGTCGGCCTTCTGGCGCTGGCGTGGTTCATGCGGAAGAACCATCGTGAGCTCGTCCATTCCGGGGCGTACCGCCTCGGCGTGGTCTTCGCGGCGATGCCGATCTCGACGTACCTGGTCAACACGGTGCCGTGGGAGCGGGCGACGAACCCGGACATCGCGATGCTCGGAGCCTTGGCCGGGTGGGCGCTGCTGCTCGGAGTGGCGGCGCTGGTCGGCCCCTGGCGGCGGCACAAGTTCGGGCCGGTGCTCTTCGTCTCCACCGTGACCGTCGCCGTTCTCGCCTACGACGTCGTCACCGGTTCCCAGCTGCAGATGTCGACTCTGCTGGGTGAGCCGCTGCTCATCGCGTCCCGGTTCTACGGGATCGGCAACTCGGCGTTGGCGCTGTACTGCTGTGCGCTGCTGTTGGCGGTCGCCGGGTTCGCATCCCTGGTGACCAAGCCGCTCCATCGCGTCCTCATCGTCACTCTGCCCGTGCTCGTCTCCTGCGTCATCCTCGCCGCACCCGGTCTGGGCACGAAGTTCGGCTCCGTGCCGACGCTCATCATCGGAGTCGCCTACCTCGTGCTGGCCGCGGCGAGCATCCGCTTCTCGCTCAAGCGCCTGGGGCTGACGGTGGGCGTCGCCGGAGTCGTCATGCTCACTGTGCTGTTCCTAGACTGGCTGCGTCCGGCCGACCAGCGCACGCACTTCGGCCGCTTCTTCGACTCGATCATCAGCGGTCAGGCGCTCAGCGTCCTGGCCCGCAAGATCGGGATGAACATCGACATCCTCACTCAGTCGTGGATGACTCTGGTGCTGCCGCTCATCATCATCGGCGTGTTCTGGATGGCGCTCGATCCTGCGCGATTCAGACTGCGCGGACTCCAGGACGCCTACCGGCGGATCCCGCTGCTGCGGGCAACGCTGATCAGCCTGGCGATCCTGCTGGGAGTCGGCACCCTCATCAACGACTCGGGCATCGTGGTGCCGGCCGTCGGCATCCTCTTCCTCGTCCCGGTGCTCACTCACCTCGAGACCTTCCGCGCCGGTCTCCCGCCGGCCCCGACTGCCGCGGACGAGCCGGACGCCGACCCCAGGGCCGAGGGCGGGGCTGAGGCCGGGGCCGGGGCTGAGGCCGAGGCCGACGCCGAGGCCAGGGCCGAGGGCGAGGTCGGGGCCGAGGCTGGGGCCGGAGCTGAAGCCGGGACCGACGCACCGCCCCGCCGCTGACTCCCCCGGGCATCCCTCACCGTCAGCCGCAGCACCCGGCTTTCCTCGCAACACCCCTCCGCAGCGGCATAACACCCCTTTGCACCGGTGCACCTTGCGACCACCTGTTCGATACGGCACTGACAGTGAGGGATGCCACGCACAGATCTCCCGAGCGAACCACAGTCTCCGGCACGTAGGTGGTGGACTCGGCAGTGACGGTGCGGGATGGTTCCGCGAGAAATGCGCCTGCGAACAACGGCGGGGCCGGAGATAGACACTCCGGCCCCGCCTGTCTGGCATCAGCCCCGACCCGTGACTCTGGCATCAGCCCGGCCCCGTGGCTCTGGCCCTAGCACGGCTCAGCCTGTTCCCGACCGGCCCGTCGGGAGATCAGCTTCGCTCAGCTGGCAGCAGCTTCGCCGCATGAACGGCGGCCGCCGACTCAGCTCTGGAGGCTGAGCTTGCGGCGACGGACCACCGTGACCGCGGTGCCTCCGGCCACGATGAGCGCCAGGGCCGCAGCGACGATGTTGAAGGTCTCGAAGCCGGTGCGCGGCAGGTCGCCGCCGTCCTTCGAACCGCTCGCATCGCTTCCGGACTCGTCGGCCGAACCGCCGTCGGCCGACGCGTTCGCACCATCGGCGTTGCCGCCGGCAGCGCTGTCGCCGCCATCGGCACTGCCTGCGGCGTTGTCGCCACCATCAGCCGACCCGCCGTCTGCGGCACCACCGTCTGCGTTGCCGCCGTCGGCCGACCCGTCATCGCCGGCCGCAGCATTCGCGTCGTCACCGACTGCGGCGGTGGCCTCGAACTCATGCGCCAGAGGCAGCGGATTGTCATCCCACCACGGACCCTCGGCGTTGGCCTGCAGGCTGACCTTGACGGTCACCTCACCCGAAGCGTCGTCCGGTGCGGTCACGGTCACAGGGGTCTCGGACTCCCCCGCTGGGATCGAGTCGAGGGTGATCGTCTTCGCAGCCGCCTCGGCGCTGACCTCAGGGGCCTTGTCCGTGGTGGCACCGGCGGAAGCCGACTGATCCTCGGACCGCGCGGCCGCCTCGGCGGTGAAGCCGTCCGGCCGGTCGACGGTGACGTCGACGGGACCTGCCACCTCGGACTTCGCATTCGTCTTGAGCACGAACTCGGCGCTCTCACCAGGTTTGATGGTGTCCGGGCCGGTCAGCTCGGCGCTCAGATCACCGCTGTTGATGACGTCCTTGACCGCATCGGCCTGGCGCTCGTTCTGATCCGGTGAGACCGGGGTGTTCTCTTCGAAGTAGTTCACCCACGCGTCGAAGTCGGTCAGTCCCGACTGCTCGAATGTGCCCTCGGCGAAGGAGGAGAAGTTGTCACCGCCGGCGGCCAGGAAGCTCAGGGTCGCGACCCGGTAGTCCTTGTCCGCGTCGATGGCTTCGCCGTTGACCTTGACCGACTTCACGTGCTCGCCGCGCTCGGCCGACAAATCGTAGACGACGTCGAGTTCGTCGGAGATGCCCAGGTGAAGGAACTGGTTGCGCGCGCCCTCGGGCTGCCACTGCTCTTCGAAGAGCCCGATGACGTCGGCACCCTTCATCGTCACCACTCCGTGATCGTTGGCGAAGGGCAGCACCTCGTTGAGTTCCGCGGCCGTGACCTCGCACTTCTCCTCGGTGTTGTAGATGTGATCGCAGAGCAGGTCGGTGCGCAGACCGCCGGGATTCGTGATTCCGAAGTCGGCCTCTTCCAGCTGCGACCCCTTCACGCCGTCCTTGAGTGCATCGGCGACGAGGTTGCCCAGGGTCGACTCGCCACCGCGGTCTTCGTTGCCGTCGGTGAAAGCGCGTGTGATGTCCTCGGAGATCTTTCCGTGCACGACCGACCCGGGCACCTTGGCCGCTTCGTCCGCCTCGGCGACGATCTTCTCGACCTCGTCGACGACGGGCGAGTCATAGCTCTTGTCCTCGGTGCTCAGCAGCTCGGCGGCATCGGTCGACCATTCGCCGTCGCCGTCGGCGGTGAGCTGGACCTGGCCGACATGCGAACCGTAGCTGCCGGCTTCGAGGACCGGGCGGGTCCGGTCCGCATCGCCGGGCACCGGGGCCTCGAAGCTGTAGGGCAGGTGGGTGTGGCCGGTGAAGAGCACGTCGATCGAGGCATCGGCCTCGGTGACGAGCTTGTCGAACTCCGCGTTCGAGGCTTTCGCATCCTCGAGGCTCTTCGTCGATGAGGCGCCGAGGTGGGCCTCGACGACCGTCATGTCCGGCTGTTCGTCGGTCGGCAACTCGTCGATCTCGTCGGCGACCCGATTGACGGCGTCCGTGGGGTCACCGAAATCGATCGAGGAGATGCCGTCCGGGGAGACCAGTGTGGCGGTCTCCTTCGTGACGACGCCGATGACGGCGACCTTGACTCCGTCGACATCGACCATCGTGTACTCGTCGAGGCCGTCGACGACGTTCTTGCTGCCCTTGTCGTAGACGTTGGCGCCGAGGTGCGGGAAGTCCGCCTCGGTGTTCACGCGCGAGGTGAGGTCCTCGACCCCGCGGTCGAATTCGTGGTTGCCCACCGCCGAGGCTTCGACGCCGATCGCGTTGAGCACGTCGAGCGTGGGCGTGTCCTTGGCCGAGGACGAGTTGTACGGAGAGGCGCCGATGTTGTCACCAGCGGACAGCATCGCCGTTCCGCCCTTGTCCGCGAAGGCATCGCGCTGTTCTTCGACGACGGAAGCCACCGTGGCCCCTGCGTCGGAGATGCGTCCGTGGAAATCGGTGATGTTGAGCAGCTGCACCTGGGTGCCGGCCTCGGCTGCCTGCGCCGAGGCGGATTCGTCGGTCGGCGTGGCAGCGCCATCGGTCTGTGCGTCGTCCGAGGACGTGGCAGCGTCGTTCGCCGCGGTTGCCGCGTCGTCCGCGTTCGGCTGGGAATCGTCGGCAGGAGAGGTCGTCGTTGTCGAGGGTTGCCCCTCGCCGAGCCCGGGTGCGGCGATGGCCGGAGCGAGGCCGGGCAGCGTCAGCATCGACACCGCCGCCCCGGTAGCCACGACCTTGGAGACAAGCTTGGACATATATTCAGTTCCTTCAGGATTTCGTGGTGCACACATCAACCGTGCGGTGGAGAGGGAGACGTGCCCATCCTGCAGTGCCAATGCGAACGTAAGGTTACCTGGATGTAAATCTACACAGGATTCTCACACCTGGAAAGAGGAATTCTCACATGAACACGACATCGGTCGTCAAGAGCGGCTAGGCAGACCGCGTTTTCCCGGTCGGCAGCGGACCTACTCCTGGTCGCGGCGGGCCATGGTCTGCGCGGCACGGGCGGCATAGTCCTCGGGTGCCGGGTAGCCGACTTCGGTGAGGACCAGGCCTTCGGCGGGAGTGACGAACATGGGCACGTCCGGGGTCAGCCCGGCGTCGGCCTCGGCGATGAGTTCGGCCGGACGCGTCACCGCCCAATTGCCGGATCCGACCTTGATCAGTCCGCCGACGAGTGCCCTGACCATGTGATGGCAGAAGGCATCGGCTCGCAGATCGATGGTGATGACCGCGTCCTGATCGCGTTCGACTCGCAGTTCGTGAAGGGTGCGGATCGTCGTCGCTCCCTCGCGGGGTTTGCAGAACGGCAGGAAGTCGTGGAGGCCCTGGACTTCGCTCGCGGCCTCGGCCATCGCTTCGGCATCGAGCTCACCCTTGTGGCGTGGGGTCACTGGGGTCAGCAGCGGATCGATGAAGGATCGGTGATCGGCCAGCCGGTACTGATACGACCGCCATAACGCGGAGAACCGGGCGTCGAAGTCATCGGGCACCTCGGTCACGGCGTGGATGACGATGTCGTGGAACCCGTCGGCGGCGAGGACTCCGCGCAGCCGGGACAGGAGGGCCGCCTCGGCGGATCGATTCGACTGGCCGATGAGCTTCTCGATCGCCTCATCGCCGAGATCGATGTGGACGACCTGGCGTCGGGCGTGGACTCCGGCGTCGGTGCGTCCGGCGACGACGGTGGCCGCCTCGGTGCCGGTGATCCGTTCGAGCCCGGATTCGACGGCGTCTTGGACCGTGCGCAGACCCGGCTGCTTGGCCCAGCCGTGGAAATCCGTGCCGCGGTAGCCCAGATCGAGGCGGAAGCGGGTCATGGCGTCATCCTCGCCGAGGCGGGGCCCGCCGTGCCGGGACTGCCATCGTCATCGATCGCCTCGGTGAACGGGGCGCGGGCCTTGAAGACGTTGCTGAAGAGTCGGGAGACCGGGCGCATCCGCTGCCGGTGATAGCGTTCGACGTTCGTGTTGTAGAAGCGGGCGCCGGCGAGGATCCGTTCGGTCAGCACCTGCAGCTGACCGTGCAGCAGCTGGATCGTCGTGTCGATCTCTTCGTTGACCGCCGCCTGCTGGGAACGGGCGTAGTCCGAGGTCAGAGACCTCTCCGTGAGAGCCGCGGGGATGAGGGCGGCGTCGTTGACGGCAGCCGTCAGGGCGTTTTCGGCGGCGGCTCCGCGGTGGTCGAAGGGTGCGCGTTCGGCGGAGGCGAGCGCGAGTTCGAGCGTGGACAGGTCTTGCCCGGCGATCTGCTGGAGGGTGCCGAGATAGGCGGGCACGAGGGCGTGGCGGGCGCGGATCTCGCCGATGAGCTGGCGTTTGGCTTCGTCGCACACCGACCGGGCCATGGACAGCTGATTGAAGCGCAGGACCGTGAGGATGAGGAAGAGGACGATGAGGGCAGCGAGTACACAACCGCCGACGATGAACCAGACCACGGCCATTCCCCTCGTTCCATGTGCTGCGCGAGCATTTCCGACACCTCAGTTTACGCGGGGTTCAGAATCGTCGCGAACAGGTCACCATCCGGACACCGAGGCGGGAAGTGCCGGGCCGATTTCGGCCAGATGTCGCCGACCTGTCGCCTTCGGGTCACACGTTCGTCACTCGACGGGCCTTAGCTGGAAGCCGTGAGAGTAGCGATCATTGCAGAATCCTTCCTCCCCAATATGAATGGGGTCACCCACTCACTCCTGCGCGTCCTCGACCATCTGGCCGACCGCGGCGACGAGGTCCTCGTCATCGCTCCGGGCACGCGCAGGGACGGACCGAAGGAGGTCGCAGGCGCCCGCATCGTCCGGGTCCCCTCCATCGCCTTGCCGAAGTATCGGCGCATCCGCGTCGCCCCCGGCGGTGTCACCCGCATCCGCCGGCTGCTGCAGCGTTTCGCCCCCGACGTCGTCCACCTGGCCAGCCCGTTCGTCCTCGGCTGGCGCGGGGTGCTCGCCGCTCAGGCGCTCGACCTGCCGACCGTGGCGATCTACCAGACCGAGGTTCCCGCCTATGCCGCCCGGTACGGAATGCACGGCATCGAGGCCATGCTGTGGAATCACGTGCGCAACCTCCACCAGCATTCCTCCCTGACGCTGGCCCCATCGTCGTACACGATCGATCAGCTGGAAGGGCTCGGTGTCGCCGAGGTGGCCCTGTGGGCCCGTGGGGTCGATTCCTCCCGGTTCGATCCCAGCCATCGGTCAGAGGTGTGGCGACGAACCGCTGCCCCGAACGGTGAGAAGATCATCGGCTTCGTCGGCCGCCTGGCGGCGGAGAAGCAGGTCGAGGATCTCGCCGCGCTCACCGACCTGCCCGGGGCGAAGGTCGTCATCGTCGGTGACGGTCCCTGGCGGTCACGTCTGCAGCGGCTGCTGCCGGAGGCTCATTTCACCGGGTTCCTCGGCGGGGATGCCCTCGCCCAAGCGGTGGCGAGCTTCGACCTCATGGTCGCTCCGGGTGAGCTCGAGACCTTCTGTCAGACGATCCAGGAGGCGATGGCCTCCGAGGTGCCGGTCATCGCCCCTGCCCGAGGCGGCCCGCTCGACCTCGTCGACTCCTCCCACACCGGGTGGCTCTACACCCCGAAGGACCTGCGCGCCATGCGAGCGCATGCGGCCGATCTCCTCGGCGACGAGGCGAAGCGTCGGGCATTCGGTGTCGCCGGTCGTGAGCAGGTGCAGGCGCGGAGCTGGAAGAGCGTGTGTTCACAGCTCGTCGGCCACTATTCGCGGGCGATCGAGAATCCCGCCCCGCAGGTGCTCGGTCGCGGGTTCAGCTCGATGGTCAACTCCGGGCTGGAGAACCCTCTCCCCTACTGAAAGGCCGGCGCCTCAGCCGAGACTCATCGTCCAGTCGGCGACAGTGACCACCTTCGCCTGCTTGGGGAACACCTTCTCGGTGAGCACTTGGTGGACCTCGGGGTCGCGATCGGCGCAGGCGTCGGAGAGCACGGTGAGTTCGAAGTCGAGATCGGCGGCCTGACGCACCGTCGAGAGCACGACTCCGCTCGTGGCGACTCCGGCGAGTACGAGAGACGACGCCCCATAGCCGCGCAGCAGGACCTCGAGGTCGCTGCCGGTGAAGGCGCTGATGCGACGTTTGGTCACGATCGGCTCACCCTGATGGCGGTCGAGAGTCTCGTGGATGCTCGTCGAGGCATGCGTTTCGTCGACGTCGCCGTGAGCGGCGATCTGCGCGAACGAAGCCGTTGCCGCCAACTCCGGGTGCCCCGCACGCAGGGCGACCCGCACCCAGACGACGGGGATGTCGTGCGTACGCGCTGCGGCGACGGCGTCTCTGGCTCGTTCGAGCACACCGGTGGAGGCGAAGGCGTCGTCGCCGGCGATGCCGTTCTGGAAGTCCATGGCCAACAGGACTGTGTTCTCGGTGCCGGTCATCATGTCTCCTTCGGTTCTGGAGGGGTTCGAGTCCTCTTCCGCCGAGGCTACTCCTCACACCGGGTGTTCCACTGAGTCCCGGCTCAAGACCGGCTGAGCCGAGAGAATCCGGTGCCTGACGTCTGCAGAGTCGGTCCGGACATAGTCGACGCTGCAGGTCAGTCCACGACGCCGCGGGCATCGAGCGCCCGCCCCGTGTCCTGCGCATATTTCACCGACCGCAGGATCGCCGGCACGATCCGGGCCTTGATGCTCGAATCCAGCCCACGGGCGCGGGCGGCGCGTTCGGCCTCCCCGAGCAGTCCGGAGATATGCGAGATCGCTCGGACCATGAGGCTCGCCGTCAGCGCGATCGCCTCGGTGTTGGCCCCGAAGAATCGCAGCGGTGAGACGAGCACGGTGAACGTGTCGAGCAGCTGTGCCACCGACGTCGTCAGGGTCAGGATCAGCGCCGCCTGCACACAGGCGAACACGGTCCCGCCGACGGCCAGACCCGACTCCATGGAGCCGAAGAGGTACTGCAGTCCCATGACGATCGCCACGAGCACCGCCACGTAGATCCACGTGCGCAGGACGTGCTTCAGCCGCAGCCGGGCGGTGAAGCCGATGACGACGAGGACGGCGAACATCGACCAGTTGATGACCGCGTCACGGAAGATGAGCGCAACGATGCCGATCACGGCGATCACCGCCAGCTTCACTCCCGTCGGCACGTCGTGCAGCCATCCCCGCGGATGCGCCACCTTCCCGAAGAGCTGCGGTCGGGCCCTGATGCCGGCGTTCCTGCGCCACGTGACCTGCCCGGTCATGGCGTATCGCTCATGATGAGGTCCCGGTAGGTCTCGATCGCCTCGGCGGGGGTGGCATCGGCAGCGATCCGACCGTCCTCGACGACGATCGCACGCTGGGCGATCTGCGCGAACTCGAGGTCATGGGTGGTCAGGATGATGCGCACCCCGCGGCGGGCCACGAGGTCGTGCAGATGCACGCGCAGCCGCTCCCTGTTGCGCAGATCGAGCAGGGTCGTCGGCTCGTCGAGGACGAGGATCTGCGGATCCACGGCGAGCACCGCGGCCAGGGCCACGAGCTGACGCTGACCGCCGGAGAGTTCGTAGACGCTGCGTTCGGCGAGGTCAGCGATGCCGAGCTCGTCGAGCACCGCCAGGGCCGCGGCCCGCCGCTCGCGCTTGGGCACAGACTTGCGCAGGGACAGTTCGATGTCTTCGATCGGGGTCGGCATGACCAGCTGCGCGGCCGGATCGGTGAAGACGAAGCCGACCCGCGAACGCACCTTCGCCGGCTGCCGACGCGGATCGACCCCGTCGACGAGGACCTGCCCCGCGTTCGCGGTGACCAGTCCGTTGAACAGCTGCAGCAGAGTCGACTTCCCCGAACCGTTCGCGCCGATGACGGCGACGATGTCCTCGGTCAGGGTGAGGTTGACGTCCTGCAGGATCGGGCGCACGACATCGCCGTCGGGTCCGTCGTCGAGGACTCCGACGCCGACGTCGCTCATCCGGATCTCCCGTGTCACTTCGTGCCCTGCGCCTGCCTGGCCGACACCGACTCGACGCTGATACCCCGGCGGCGCAGCACGTCGGGGAACGCGCGGTGGATGAGCACCGCCACCGAGGCGGCCAGGATGTTCTTCACGACGTCACCGGGCCAGTAGGCAAGGTCCGCGACGGCTGCGACGCCGAGGGGCAGGTCGCCGTTGATCGACATGCCGAGGATGCCCAGCGGGTGATTGAGCAGGAGGCTGCCGCCGAAACCGCCGAGGAACAGCACCGCACCGAGCTTCATTCCGCTGAAGCGACGCACTGCCCAGCCGGCGATGAGGCCGGCGAGGAGAGCGTAGAGGGCGAAGGAGAGGATGTAGCCGGCGCTCGGGCCCGCGAGGACGCCGATTCCGCCGCGCATTCCCGAGAAGATCGGAAGACCGATGAGACCGAGGACGACGTAGAGCAGGGTGGCTGCGAATCCGCGCCAGGGTCCGAGCACCATTCCGCACAGGGCGATCGCGAAGGTCTGCAGGGTGATCGGCACACCGAGGGGACCCACCGGGACCGGGGGCATCATCGCAAAAGCCGCGAGCATCGCCGCGAAGACCGCGATGAGGGCGATATCGCCGGCGGTGGAGCGGGGACGGGTGATCCCCGCCGAGGTTGCGCTGTGGGCCTGTGTCATGAGTACTCCATTGCTCGTGATCCTCCCGGACCGGGATCGGGAACGCCCGAGGCGGCCTCGAGCACCCTACCACTGTAACTGAACGGTGTTCAGGACGAGTAGTCGGGGGTCGCGTTCGAGGCCGCCTCGGTGAGGGCGTCCGCACGTTCACCCGTCAACGGTCGCGGAGGATCACTCCCATTCGATGGTGCCCGGGGGCTTCGAGGTGACGTCGAGGACGACGCGGTTGATGTCGTCGACCTCGTTGGTGATGCGGTTGGAGATCACGGAGAGCACATCGTAGGGGATGCGCGTCCAGTCGGCGGTCATCGCGTCCTCGCTCGAGACCGGGCGCAGCACGACGGGGTGGCCGTAGGTGCGGCCGTCGCCCTGGACGCCGACGGAGCGGACATCGGCGAGCAGGACGACCGGGCACTGCCAGATCTCCCCGTCGAGGCCGGCCTTCGTCAGCTCTTCGCGGGCGATGGCATCGGCCCTGCGCAGGGTGGTCAGGCGCTCTTCGGTGACCTCGCCGATGATGCGGATGCCCAGGCCGGGGCCGGGGAAGGGCTGCCGGGAGACGATGCCCTCGGGCACGCCGAGCTCGCGGCCGATGGCCCGGACCTCGTCCTTGAACAGGGCACGCAGGGGTTCGATGAGCTGGAACTGGATGTCGTCGGGCAGGCCGCCGACATTGTGGTGGCTCTTGATGTTCGCGGTCCCCGAGCCGCCGCCGGATTCGACGACGTCGGGGTAGAGGGTGCCCTGGACGAGGAAGGCGATGTCTTCGCCCTCACCCTCCTGGGCCTCGAGGACGAGATCGGCGGCGGCGGTCTCGAAGGTGCGGATGAACTCGCGGCCGATGATCTTGCGCTTCTCCTCCGGGTCGGTGACGCCGGCGAGTTGGGACAGGAACTGCTCACGGGCGTCGACGGTGACCAGGCGGACCCCGATCGAGTCGACGTAGTCTTGCTCGACCTGGACGCGTTCGTCCTGACGCAGCAGACCGTGGTCGACGAACACGCAGGTGAGCTGGTCGCCGATGGCCTTGTGGACGAGCGCCGCGGCCACGGAGGAGTCGACGCCTCCGGAGAGTCCGCAGATGACCTTCTTCGATCCGACGCGGGCGCGGATGAGTTCGACCTGCTCGTCGATGACGGATTCGTTCGTCCAGTCGGCTTCGAGGCCGGCGACGTTGTAGAGGAAGTTCTCGAGGATCTGCTGTCCGTTCTCCGAGTGGAGGACCTCGGGATGCCACTGCACACCGGCGAACCTCTTCGCCGCGGATTCGAAGGCCGCGACGGGAGTGTCCGGGGTGGAGGCGAGGACGTCGAAGCCGGCGGGCGCCTCGGCGACGGAGTCCCCGTGGGACATCCAGACCTTGTAGTTCTCGGGGGTCTCGGCCAGCAGTGCGCCGGTCTGGGACACGGAGACCGGGGTCGATCCGTATTCGCGCTTAGCGGTCTTGGCCACGCGGCCGCCCAGCGCCGTCGACATGAGCTGGAAGCCGTAGCAGATGCCCATCGTCGGGATGCCGAGGTCGAACACCTCGGTGTCGAAGTTCGGGGCTGCGGCGTCGTTGACGCTCGAGGGTCCACCGGAGAGCACGATGGCCACGGGGTTCTTCGCCGCGAACTCGACGGCGGGGGCGTCGTGGGCGATGATCTCCGAGTACAGGCCGGCTTCGCGGATGCGCCGTGCGATGAGCTGGGCGTACTGGGCGCCGAAATCGACGACGAGGACAGGGGGCACCTGCGTGCTCTGGGATTGCGTCATGATCCAATTCTAAGCGTCGGCGACCAGACGCCCGAATTCGGGGCAAGCACCAACTACCGGCCAGTGTCCACGGTCCGGTGGGCCGCCTCGGCGAGGGTGGGTGCGGACGGCACAGCAGCCGCGGTTGCCCACGGTCCGGTGGGCCGCCTCGGCGAGGGTGGGTGCGGACGGCACAGCAGCCGCGGTTGCCCACGGTCCGGTGGGCCGCCTCGGCGAGGGTGGGTGCGGACGGCACAGCAGCCGCGGTTGCCCACGGTCCGGTGGGCCGCCTCGGCGAGGGTGGGTTGAGTCCTAGGACTTGGGTGCGACGACGACGGCGGCTTCGAGCTCCGCGTCGACCTGGCGGTGGATGCGGCGCTCCAAGATGAACGACATCACGGGCACGACGCCGGCCAGGGCGAGGATGAGGTAGCGGCCGAGCGACCAGCGCATCTGCTGATTGAGCCAGAAGCAGCCGATGAGGTAGACGACGTAGCACCAGCCGTGGCAGATCGCGATGGCCGCGGCGAGGTTGAAGTCGCCGAAGGTCAGGGCGGTCTCGGAATCGGCGGCGATGAGGTACTTGTAGATCATCTCGACCGTGAGGATGAGCAGCATCGTGCCGGTGATGAGTGCCATCACACGGTAGAACTTCAGCGCATTGCGCGCGGAGGTGAAGCGTTTGACGCTCCACACATCGTTCTCGTCGAAGTCGGGGCGGGAGTCCAAGGACTCGTGTTCTTCGCTCACGCTCAGTTTCCTCCGGTCGTGGAAGTGTCGGTGTCGGTTGGGTCGGTGTCGGCGGGATCGTCGGTCGAGGTCGATCCGACGGTCGTGCCGGCCTGCTTTCCGGGTCTCTTCCCGGGCTTCTTCCCGCCGTGGCGGTGGGCCGGCAGTCCGGTCAGCCCGGACATCACCTCGGGGTCGATGGTCGCATCGCCCGCGGGCTTGACGACAACATACTCGACGCTCTTCTCCGAATCCTGGGAATCCTCGCCGAGGCGGCGCCGGAAGTAGTCATCGCGCAGCAGCTGGAACCACATGTAGAGGGCCATGGCCGCGAAGATGATCCATTCGAGGGCGTAGACCGCCGACTGCAGATCGAATCCGCCCTCGTCGCGGGTCGTCGTGGTCGGAACCTGCTCGAGGCCGTCGGTGCCCACCGAGGCGGCCGCCCCGTCGGCGGTTTCGGGAATGAGGAATCCGGAGTAGGTGAGCAGGTCGGGGAACATGTTGATGATCTGCGAGGTCGAGACCGTGTGCACCTGCCCGTCGGGCAGATCATTGCCCTCGACGGGGCCTTCGATGGGTCCGATCCGCGCGGTCAGCTCGACCTGGCCGTCCCGGGCCTCGGAGGTCATCGCCGTGTCCTCGTCGGTGGTGAATCCGCGGACGACGGGGATCGCGATCGTCTTCTCTTCCGCGTTCGCGACGTCGACACCCTCACCGAGGTGGCCCCCGTCGGGAGCGAACATCGTCACCACCCAATACCCGGACTCGCCGTCCTGGACGCGGCCGGGGATGACGATCTGAGCGTCGGGGATCCAGTGCCCGGACAGGCTGACCCGCTGGTCGGCGAGGATGCCGGGCATCGGAGCCTGGGCGTCCATGACGTCATTGAAGTCCTTGAGCTCATTCACTCCGGAGGATTCGGCGACGTCGTTCTTGTGCTGGGCTCGGTCGACCTGCCACGCGGAGAGACCGACGAAGCAGGTGACGAGCACCAGCACGAGGAGCAGGGACCCCAGCCATTTGGGGGTCAGTGCCAGGCGGAACAGTTCAGACCACCGAACCAGTCTGGTAGGGCGAGACGGTGACGTCGACGCGTTGGAATTCCTTGAGGTCGAGGTAGCCGGTGGTGGCCAGTGCCCGACGCAGGGCGCCGGCGAGGTTGAGTTCGCCGATCGCGGTGCGCCCGGGCCCGAAGAGCACCTGCTCGAGGCTGCCGACGGTGCCCAGCTCCACCCGGTGGCCGCGCGGCAGCTCGGGGTGGTGAGCTTCGGCGCCCCAGTGCATTCCGCGGCCGGGAGCTTCGGTCGACCGGGCCAGGGCGGTGCCGAGCATGACGGCGTCGGCGCCGACCCCGAAGGCCTTGACGATCTCACCGCTGGTGCCGAGCCCGCCGTCGGCGATGACATGGACGTAGCGGCCGCCGGATTCGTCCATATAGTCCCGCCTGGCGGCGTGGATATCGGCAACGGCCGTGGCCATCGGAGCATGGATGCCCAGAGTCTTGCGAGTCGTGGCCGCCGCTCCCCCGCCGAAGCCGACGAGGACGCCGGCGGCACCGGTGCGCATGAGGTGCAGGGCCGCGGTGTAGGTGGCGGCTCCGCCGACGATGACGGGCACGTCGAGTTCGTAGATGAATTGCTTGAGGTTGAGAGGTTCGGAGTGGGTCGAGACGTGCTCGGCCGAGACCGTGGTGCCGCGGATGACGAAGATGTCGACTCCGGCGTCGATGACGGTCTTGTAGAACTCCTGAGTCCGCTGCGGGGTCAGGGCGCCGGCGACGGTGACTCCGGCTTCACGGATCTGCTCGAGGCGAGCGGTGATGAGTTCGGCCTGGATGGGTGCGGAGTAGAGCTCCTGCATCCGAGCGGTCGCCATCTCTGCCGGCAGCTGGGCGATCTCGGCCAGCTGCGGCGTCGGGTCCTCATACCGGGTCCACAGGCCTTCGAGGTCGAGGACGCCGAGGCCGCCGAATCTGCCGAGGGCGATGACCGTCTCCGGTGACATGGCCGAGTCCATGGGAGCGCCGATGAAGGGCAGCTCGAACTGGTAGGCGTCGATCTGCCAGCTCAGGGACACGTCTTCGGGATCGCGGGTGCGCCGAGCGGGGACGATGGCGATGTCGTCGAGGGAATAGGCGCGACGGCCGCGCTTGCCTCTGCCGATTTCGATTTCAGAACTCACCCCAACAGCCTATCCCACCACCCTCCCGGCGGGATCTCAGCCCACTATGAGGAACAGCGCATCTCCCCTCCCAGGACTACCCGACGGCGGCCCAGCAACCTCGCGCGAGGTTGCTGGGCCGCCGTCGGGTAGTAATTAAGGGGTGGTGAGGTGGGTTCGGACGGCGGATTCCGTGGCGGCGACGAAGGCGCGGACGTGGGGCAGGTGGGCATCGTTCTCCCGCACGTGCATGACGACCCGGCGCTTCGGGACGGGGTCGGTGAGGTCGACGGCGACGAGTCCCGGCGGCAGCTGCACGGTCGACAGCCGCGGCAGCACCGTGACGCCCAAGCTCGAGGCGACGAGGGCCAGTGCTGCGAAGTCATCCTCACAGGCGGCGAAGCTCCTGCGTTCGAAACCGGCCGCGGCACACGCATGGTCGACGACCTTGCTCGAGGGCCCGGCCCACATGTCGTAGTCGACCCAGTGCTCGTCCTCGAGCTCGATGAAGGGCACGGTCTCACGGCCTGTGAACCTGTGATCTGCGGGGACCACGACCCGGTAGTCGTCGTCGAAGAGCGGGATGCGCGTCATCTCCGGCAGGTGGATCTCACCGTCCTGCGGGACCTCGGCCCGGATTTCGATGAGGCAGTGCCCGCGCCGGTTCTTCGCCGGTTCGTTGAGTTGGATGTCGAAGCGCAGGTGCGGATGGTCGCGGGCCACGGTCTCGATGATGCCCGGCAGCAGACGTGCGTTGAACGAGGTGAATGCTGCGATCCGCAGACGGGGTCGGCTGACGTTGCGGAAGCTCTCGACCAGGTCGTCGAGGCGGCCGACCGCGGTGAAGACCTCCGCCGAATCATCGGCCAAGCGTCTGCCGAGCTCGGTGATCTCGATGCCGCGTCCCGAACGCCGATACAGAGGTGCCCCGACGGCCTTCTGCAGGGTGGTGATGTGCTGGCTGACGGTCGCCGGTGTGTAGTTGAGGCTCTTCGCCGCTGCGACCACGGAGCCGGTGGCGGCGACGGCCCGCCAGACTCGCAGCCGGTTGAGATCCCACATGTTCCCAAGGGTAGCCGCCGATCACCGGAAAATCGTTAGGAACTGCCTGATGATCGTTCATGATCAGTTGCTGTTCCCGATTGATCGGCTCAGGCAGAATAGTGTTCGTCTCCACTGAGATCGGAGAACACCCCTGTGCCTCATCCCCGTCGACTCACTCATCTTCCGAAGGAGCGCCGTGACCGGACCCGAGATCCTCACCATCACCGGAGCCGCCGCCGCACTGGCCGTCACCCCCGGTCCCGAGACGATCCTCACGATCCGTCTGTCCTCGCTGCGCCGCAAGGCCGGACTCGTCTATGCGCTCGGCACGGCCACGGGCACCGTGATCTGGATGGTGCTCGCGCTCACGGGCGTCTCCGCACTGCTGACCGTCTACCCGGCCGCGGTGCAGGTGCTCAAGATCGGCGGCGGTCTCTACCTCTGTCTCCTCGGCATCCTCGCGGGTCGGCAGGCCCTTCGCCTGCGCCGTGAGCTGAAGACCGCCGAGGCGACAGGTGGATCCACCACAGACGTCTCCCCCGCCTCGTCGACCGCCCCCGCGGACGGCCCCGTCACCGAGATCGCCTCAGTCATGGAGTCGACCTCGCGGGGTCACCTGCGCTCGGTCGTGTCCTATCGCCGCGGCATCATCTCGTCGCTGAGCAACCCGAAGGTCGGCCTGTTCTTCCTCGCAATCTTGCCGACCCTCGTCCCCGCCTCCCCGACCGGCGTGGACTATACGGTGCTCGTCCTCCTCATTCTCGGCGTGCTCCTGTCCTACCAGCTCGTGCTTGCGTGCATGGCCAGTCTCGCCGCCTCTGCGATGGCGCACCGCAGCGCCGATTTCTTCATCGAGGCCGCCTCCACGGTCATCCTGCTCATCATCGGCATCGCCGTCATCGCGATCCCCCTCTGAGGCCCGCCGGACCGCTGAAAGGGCGGGGCGCCGAGGCTGATCCTCGCCGCGGGACGTTCAGACGCGCACCTGTGTGATCAGAATTCCAGCGGCAGATTGTCGATGAGATGTGTCCCGCCGACCGTCGCGGACACGAGCAGCAGAGCTGGTCCCGTGAAGTCCGGCGGGCACGGTCGCAGGGTCGCAGCCTCGACGAGGCTGCAGTAGACGATCTCGAGATCCCCGCGCTCGGCGGCCGGTTCCAGCTCGGCCAGCGCGGCGGCCTCGACCGCGGCAGGCAGGCCCACACCCGCGCCGCCGCCGGCATCCGAACCCGCCGTTTCACGGCCACCCTCGGCCACCTCGGCGGCGGCGTCGAGAGCCCGCGGAATCGCCAGGGAACGGGCCCGATCCTCGGAGTCCAGATAGGAGTTGCGGCTCGACATCGCCAGGCCGTCGGCGTCGCGGACGACGGGCAGGCCGATGATCTCGATATCGAAGTTGAGGTCGGCGATCATGCGTTTGACCAGGACGAATTGCTGGATGTCCTTGAGCCCGAACACGGTGATATCGGGGGCGATGAGGGTGAAGAGCTTCGCCACGACGGTGAGCACGCCGTCGAAGTGCCCGGGCCTGGCCGCGCCCTCGAACACGGCACCCATGCGACCGGCGACGACGCGCACCTCGGGCGCGGACGGGTACATCTCCGCCAGCGCCGGGGCGAAGACGAAGTCGACTCCGGCTTCCTCGCACCTCTTCAGGTCCTCTTCGATCGGGCGCGGGTACTGGACGAAGTCCTCGTCGGCGCCGAACTGGAGCGGGTTGACGAAGATCGAGGCGACGACGAGATCCGACTCGGCGCGGGCACGGGTCATGAGCGCCTGATGCCCGGAGTGCAGGGCACCCATGGTCGGGACGAGACCGATGCGGCCGGACTGCTCGGCCCTCCACCGGCGCAGCGCTTGGATGCCGCCGACCTCCATCAGTCGAAGCTCCTCTCGGGTTCGGGGAAGACCCCGGACTTCACTTCCTCGACATACGTTCCGACCGCCTCGGTGAGCACCGAATGCAGGTCGGCGTAGCGCTTGACGAAGCGTGGGGCCTTCCCCGTGCGCAGGCCCGCCATGTCCTGCCACACGAGGACCTGGGCGTCGCAGTCCGCACCGGCGCCGATGCCCACGGTGGGGATGTCGAGTTCGGCGGTGACCTGCCCGGCCAGCCCGGAGGGGACCATCTCCATGACCACGGAGAACGCTCCGGCCTCGGCCACGGCGCGGGCATCGTCGAGCAGCGCGTTGCCTGCGTCGCCGCGGCCTTGGACCTTGTATCCGCCGAGGTTGTGCTCGGCCTGCGGGGTGAAGCCGATGTGCGCCATGACGGGGATGCCCGCCGCCGTGATCGCCTTGATCCGTGAGGCCATCCGCGCCCCGCCCTCGAGCTTGACCGCGTGGACTCCGGCTTCCTTCATGAAGCGCACGGCCGTGGCCACGGCCTGCTCATCGGAGATCTCGTAGCTGCCGAAGGGCAGATCGGCGACGATGAGCGCACGATTCGTCGCCGAGGCGACGGCCCGGGCCAGCGGGATGAGTTCGTCGACGGTGACCGGCAGGGTGGTCGCGTGGCCGAAGACGTTGTTCGCCGCGGAATCGCCGATGAGCAGGGCCTCGACCCCGGCCTGTTCGAACAGGGCCGCCGTGTACTGGTCGTAGCTGGTCAGCATCGCCCACCGTCGGCCTTCGGCCTTGGCCTTGATGAGGTCGAGGGTCCGGATTCGCCGAGGCGGCGCCGCGGGAGCCGAGGTCTGCGGGCTGCCGTACGGGGCGGGCTGCTCCGCCGAGGCGGCCCCCGCCGTGGCATCGGAGCCGGCAGTCGCGCTGCCGTTGGCGTCGGCGGTGGGGGCGCCGGTTACGTCGGCGGTGGAGGTGGACTGGTTCGAATGTGCCGCTTCGGGCATGAGAATCCTTCAGATATGCGATGTCGTCGGTGCCGGCGCGGGCGGGGCGAGACCGACGCTCCGGTCCGAAGCCTCAGTAACTCTCACGGGGGCGCCCACCGCAGTGCGCATCGACTCGGATTGCGAGCCAGACCACAGCCTATTGCATCCCCCGGCGCAGAGCCATCGACAGCGACACAACCGGACTTCCGGCGCCGCACCACCGCCTGAGAGTTGTACATTGCCCGCCCACAGGATTAAGCTCAAATCTGCGCAAAGAATTAAGCGCACAAGTGCGCAAAAGATTTCGGGCGGCTCTCACCCCGGTGCGAGACACGTCAGGCACGAGCTCCGCCCACCGAGCGAAGGACGATGATGACCACGACAGCGTCGATCGAACTCACCCTCAAAGACATCTCGGCGAGCGGCAGACAGGACGACATGTGCTCGACGGAGCTGCTCGATGCCCCGTGGGACGTCGACGAACGCCCCGGCTATGGGCCCGGGTCCTCGATGGCCGACCCGATTCCGGCCATCGCCCCACGTCAGGGCGACATTCCCGAGGAGTACAAGCTGGCAGCGCCGGACGAGCTCGATGCCCGCATCCGCGCCGCCAAGGCCACCCTCGGCGATCGTGTCGTCATGCTCGGCCATCACTATCAGCGCGTCGAGGTCGTCGAACACGCCGACTACATCGGCGACTCGTTCATGCTCGCCCAAGCCGCCCAGAACCACCCGGAAGCCGAGGCCATCGTCTTCTGCGGCGTCCACTTCATGGCCGAAACCGCCGACCTGCTGTCGAAACCGGAGCAGTCTGTCATCCTGCCCAACCTCGCCGCCGGCTGCTCGATGGCCGATATGGCAAGCATCGATCAGGTCGAGGACTGCTGGGAG
Source organism: Brevibacterium sp. CFH 10365 (assembly GCF_009299785.1). Taxonomy (NCBI): domain Bacteria; kingdom Bacillati; phylum Actinomycetota; class Actinomycetes; order Micrococcales; family Brevibacteriaceae; genus Brevibacterium; species Brevibacterium sp. CFH 10365. The sequence continues at coordinate 113,873 of NZ_VIGO01000004.1, forward strand.
CAGCTGGCCGAGCTCTTCGGCACCGAACCCGACGCGGACGGTCGCGTCCCGGTCATCCCCGTCACCTACATGAATTCCTCGGCCGCGATCAAGGGCTTCTGCGGCCGCAACGGCGGAATCGTGTGCACCTCGTCGAACGCCGAGGTGGTCCTGGAATGGGCCTTCGAACGCGGGCAGCGCGTCCTGTTCTTCCCCGACCAGCACCTCGGCCGCAACACCGCGGTGAACATGGGCATCGGCCTGGATGAGATGCCCCTGTGGAATCCCGCCCGACCGCTGGGCAACAACGACGAGCAGACGCTGCGTGAGGCCCGCGTCATCCTGTGGCAGGGCTTCTGCTCCGTGCACAAACGCTTCACCCCCGCCCAGATCGACAAGGCTCGCGCCGAGCACCCGGACGTGCGCGTCATCGTCCATCCCGAATGCCCGCGTGAGACCGTCGAGGCCGCCGATGAGGCCGGGTCGACCGCCTACATCACGAAGGCCATCGCCGCGGCGACCGAACCGACCACGTTCGCCATCGGAACCGAGATCAACCTCGTCCAGCGGCTGGCCGCCGAGCATCCGCAGCACGAGATCTTCTGCCTCGATCCCGTCATCTGCCCCTGCTCGACGATGTACCGCATCCACCCGGGCTACATCGCGTGGGTCCTCGAATCCCTCATCGCCGGTCAGGTCGTCAACCAGATCTCCGTCGACGTCGAGGTGGCCGACCCTGCCCGCGTGTCCCTCGAACGGATGCTCGCCGCGAAGCCGCGGATCTGATGAGCCGGGTCATCATCGCAGGCTCCGGGATCGCGGGGCTGACCGCGGCACTGCACCTCTCCGACCGCCATACGGTCACGCTCGTGACGAAGGACCGCCTCGGCGAGTCGAACACGGAATGGGCGCAGGGCGGCATCGCCGGTGTCATCGGTCCTGATGACACGGTCGGCTCCCACGTCTCGGATACGCTCACGGCAGGTGCCGGGCACTGTGACCCTGAGGCCGTGCGCACCCTGTGCGAGGCAGGCGGGGACGCGATCGTCTCCCTCGCCGAGGCGGGGGTGGACTTCGACACCGGTCCGACCGGGGCCTGGTCCCGAGGGCTGGAGGGGGCACATTCGCATCCGCGCATCTTCCATGCCGGAGGCGATGCGACCGGGCGGGCGATCGGCACCGCGCTGGCGGAGAAGCTGCGAGCCGAGGTGGCCGCAGGGCGGGTCACACTGCGCGAGGACACGATGCTCGTCGACATCCTCACCGAAGACGACAATCGCCGACCGGTTCGAGCCACGGAAGTCACTGTTCTCCGCAACGGCCGCCTCGAACATCTGAGCGCCGATGCGATCGTGCTTGCCACAGGCGGCGCCGGGCAGCTCTTTGCGCACACGACGAACCCGTCCGCTGCAACCGGAGACGGTCTGGCCGCGGCCATCCGTGCCGGCGCCGAGGTCGCCGACCTCGAGTTCTTCCAATTCCACCCCACTGCCCTCCCCGGTCCCGGCTTCCTCATCTCCGAGGCCGTCCGCGGGGCCGGTGCTCTCCTCATCGACGAGCGGGGCCACCGGTTCATGTGCGATATCGACGATCGCGCCGAGCTCGCCTCCCGTGATGTCGTCGCTCTCGCCCTGCATCGCCGTCAGGCAGCTCAGGGCGGCCGTCCCTGCTTCCTCGATGCACGGGCCGTCCCGGATGTGGCGGTGAAGTTCCCGAGCATCGCCGCGGGGCTTGCCGCTCACGGCCTCGACCTGTCCCGAGATCTCATTCCCGTCACTCCTGCCGCCCACTACTTCATGGGCGGCGTGGCCACTGACCGCGACGGCCGTACGACCATCGCGGGTCTCTTCGCCATCGGCGAGGTCGCCTGCACAGGAGTTCACGGAGCCAACCGGCTGGCCTCGAACTCCCTGCTCGAAGGCGCGGTCTTCGCCGCCCGCGCCGCCGCAGCGATCGACGCATGCCCGGCCAGTACGCCCGCGGCAGACCTCACCACGACCAGTCCAGACCTCCTCTCCGAGGTCAACCACTCACTGAACCATGCACATCACCTCTCCCAGTTCGGACCATTCCACCAGACGGCACTGACACGAACCGAGCTGCAGGCTCTGACCTGGGCTCATCTGGGCGTGGAACGCACGGCCAAGGGCCTGCGGACCCTGCTCGACCGCCTCGGCGAAGGTTGCCTCGGCGAGGATGGCCCCGGCGAAGGCCACACTGACAATGGTCGCCCCGGCGAACGTGACCACGGCAAGGATCGCACCAGCGGCCCAGCAGTGAGGAGCGTCGAAGCACTCGAGACCGCGAATCTCGCCCTCATCGCCGAGCACATGGCTCGGCATGCGCTGGCCCGAGAGCACAGCCTCGGCGCGCATACCCGCACCGACACCACGATCACGCCGTCCACTGCCCTGCTTCAGGAGGCCACCGCATGCTGACTGCTTCGACCATCGACTCCGCACTCCGGATCGCCCTCGACGAGGACGCCCCCTGGGGCGATATCACCGGCGAGGTCTTCATCCCCGAGTCCGCCTCGGCGAAGGCCGATCTGCGCGCCCGCGAAGACGGAGTCCTCGCCGGACTCGAGGTCTTCGCCCGCGCTTTCACCCTTCTCGACCCGACCGTCACCGTCGAGTTCGCCGCCGCCGATGGTGACGCCTTCACCACCGGCCAGGTGCTCGCCACCGTCGCCGGTCCGGCACGGGCGGTGCTGCAGGCCGAGCGGATCGCGTTGAACTTCTGCCAGCGGATGAGCGGAATCGCCACCCAGACCCGCGCCTTCGTCGATGCCGCCGCCGGGCGTGCACGCATCGTCGACACCCGCAAAACGACTCCGGGGCTGCGGGCATTCGAGAAGCACGCCGTGGTCTGCGGCGGCGGGCACAATCACCGTTTCGGGCTCTCCGATGCGGTCATGGCCAAGGACAATCACCTCGCCGTGCTCACCGGTGAAGGGCTCAGCGTCGCCGAGGCCATCCGGTCCGCCCGCGCCCGCCTGCCGCATACGACGAAGATCGAGGTCGAGGTCGATCGGCTCGACCAGGTGCCTGAGGTCCTCGAGGGCGGCGCGGATATCATCATGCTCGACAACTTCACCCCGGCTCAGCTGCGCGAAGGCGTCGACCTCATCAACGGCCGTGCCGTCGTCGAAGCCAGCGGCAATGTCACTCTGGAGACGATCCCGGAGATCGCCGCCACCGGCGTCGACGTCATCTCCTCGGGGGCACTGACGCACAGCGCCTGCTCGATCGACCTCGGTCTCGACCTCACCCTCGAGGCCTGAGATGACCGCGCGCCTCTACCTCGACACCGCGGCCGCCGCCCCCGTGCGCCGGGAGGCCCTCGAAGCCGCATGGCCGTATCTGGCCGGTGCGTTCGGCAACCCCTCGAGCCATCACGAATTCGGTCGCGGGCCCGCCGAGGCTCTCACCGATGCCCGCTCCCGGGTGGCGAAGGTGCTGGGCCTGCGAGCCACGGAGATCACGTTCACCAGCGGCGGCACCGAGGCGGACAACCTCGCGATCATCGGCATGGCCCTCGGCGCACAGGCGCAGGGTCGGGCCGGGACCACGGCGCCGCGTCGGCGGCATATCGTCACCTCCCCCATCGAGCACGAGGCGGTGCTCGCCTCGGTGGATTTCCTGGCCCGCGTCCACGGATTCACCGTCACCGAGGTGGCTCCGACCCCCGATGGGACCGTGACCCCCGAGGCCCTCGCCGAGGCGATACGCCCGGACACCGTGCTTGTGACCTTGGGTTATGCGAACAATGAGGTCGGCACGGTCGCCGACATTCCCTCTTTGGCCGGCATCGCCCACGAGGCCGGGGCCCTGTTCCATACGGATGCGGTTCAGGCGGCCGGGTGGCTGCCGCTGGCAAGGCTCGGTGTCGATGCCCTCAGCTTGGCCGGGCACAAGGTCGGTGCGCCGAAGGGCATCGGGGTCGCCGCGATCCGCGCCCGCATCCCCGTCGAACCGCTCATCCACGGCGGCGGTCAGGAATCCGGCCGGCGCTCGGGCACTGAGAATGTGGCCCTGGCCGTCGCGTTCGCCACGGCCCTCGAACTCGCCGAGGCGGAGCGGACCGAAGCCGCCGACCGTGTCCGGGCCATCCGCGATGAGTTCATCGCCGCGGTGCTCGTAAGCGTGCCCGGGGCGTTCCTCACGGGTGCGGCCGATTCGCGGACTCCGAATCATGCGTCATTCTGCTTCTCGAACACTTCCGGCGAGGCCGTGCTGCTCGAGCTCGAACGCCTCGGGGTGACGGCTTCGAGCGGTTCGGCCTGCGCGGTCGGCTCCGACGAACCCTCGCATGTGCTCACGGCGTTGGGCATCGCCGCAGAGGTCGCGCAGACGGGTGTGCGCTTCACGTTCCCATCCTCGATCACAGCCGAACAGGGGCGCGATGCTGCGCAGGCAGTCATCGCTGCGGCCGAGAGCCTCGCCGCCACCTTCGCCTGAACCAGACAACAAGTTTCCCTGAGCAGGTCGACCCTTGACCTGAGCCGGTAGGAGGGACGAAAGCGAGCTTCGTCTCACCATTGCGTGGTTTTGATCACCTTTGCGCCCACCAGCTGGGATACCCCTATCTTTCTCTGTATTTTGGGGAGAAACTGGAGGGAAGCATTCGTACCAGGGTGTGAGGGGGCCGCCATGGATCTGTTCATTCTATTCATGATCGCAGTGATGTTCTCGACGATCGTCTTCGTCATCGGACGATACGCCTGCCCGAAGCATGACCGAGTGCCCCTTATCGAGGTCGATCACGTGCTCCTGTGGACCAACCTGCGTCGCGGTTGGCATGTGCTCGGATCATTCGGTCCGCTCACTCATTACCCGGACGATCCTTGGGGAGCATCTCGCGCCTGAGACCGGGCAGCCAGCACGGATCCGCTCTGTAGGTCGCCGGCACCGATCCGCTCGGTACGTCGCCAGCACCAGCTGACCTTGAACACTGCTCGTCGCCGGCGGACCCAACGCCGCCCTCAGGCTGGCCGCTGGTGTTGTTAGAGTGACAACATGACTTCCCCTGCACAGCCGCATCGGAACCCACCGGGTGAGACAGTCTCGCTCATTTTTGCGATCGTCTCGATCCTCATCTTCCTCGGGTGCTCCGTCTGGTTCTGGGTGCAGGCTCCGGACAACGTGGCGACTCACTTCGACTCCGGTGGACAGCCCGACGATTGGACGTCGACGGTCGGTCTCCTCTGGATCTTCGTGCCGTTGGGAGTCGGGCTGCCCGCCCTCATGTCGATCCGGCCGCTGTTCGAGAAGCTGCCTGTTTCGCTCATCAACGCCCCGTCGAAGGAGTATTGGCTCGAACGCGGTGAGAAGGACTTTCTCTTCAGCTGCCTCATGGAGCTCATGCGCACCGTCGCCGGGCTCACCGCTCTGCTCTTCGCCTCGATCCTCGTCATCATCATGAGAGAGGCGCGTTCGGCGACGATGCCGGAGTGGATGACCCTTGTTCCGACAGCCGTCTTCCTCATCGCAGTCGGACTCGCGCTGTGGCGGCTCTGCCGCAGGCTCACCCCACCGAGGTGACCACCCGGTCGATGACGACCATCGGGTCGGGGACGCCCCATTCACCCCACCGAGGTGACCGACCAGAGGTCGGGGCCACCTCGGCGAGAGGGGGTGAGAACGGTGCCGGGATCAGACGGTGACGCCTTCGGGCAGGAACACGGAGACGTCCCAGTTCTGCAGAGCGTGCGCCGAGGCCCAGAAGTGGAGTTCGAAGACGCAGGCCTGTTCGAAGGCGGCGCGCATTCGGGCGGCTTCCTCGCTCGGAGCCTTCGCGAGTTCCTGTTCGAGGATCTGCACGGCGTGGCGGGTCGATTCGTCGAAGTCCGGTGAGTCATAGGTCTGCACCCAGGTGCGGTAGGGGTGGTCCTCGGCCATCTGGCCGGCCTGCTCGACGAGGACCTTGCCCATATGTGCGTAGACCCAGAAGCAGGGCAGGACTCCGGCGACGCCTTCACCATAGGATCGGCTGGAGGCCGTAGCGACGAGGAAGGATACATATCCCAGCGTCGTCGGGGAGGCTTTGAATCGGGCGCCTTCCGCGGTGAGCTCCTCCAGCGCCGAGGCGAGTCGGGCGTCGGCGAGCAGCTCTGCGTGCATCTCCTCTTCGACGGTGATCGCCTCGGCGGCGGATCCGGCCCAGAACCGGGATTCGTCGCGGTCGACGGTCTTCGCGGCCAGGAATGACATGGCCTTGGCATACCCGTTGAGGTACAGGCTGTCCTGTGAGATGTAGTTGACGAACGCCTTCGGATCGAGGCTGCCATCGGCGAGCTGGGAGAGGAACGGCAGCGCTTCGATCTGCTTGACGATAGGGCGGACCCGGTCCCACAGCTGGGTGGTCAGCGGGCCTGCGGTGTAGTTGACGGTCATGGGAACTCCTTCGTACTCGTGTGACGTGGTGATTCGCGTGACGTAGCGGTGCTGGTGGCGCGGGTCGGGGCTGGTCATGCGGGTTGGGACTGGTCAGGCGGGCTGGGACTGGTCAGATGGATCGGTGCTGGTCACGCGGGTTGGCCGCGGACGATGTCGACCTGGTGGTCGACGGGTCCGTGAGCGCCCTCCGGATCCAGGCTCAGCTGCCAGTCCGCAGCCGAGTTCAGTGCGCGCGCAAGAAAGTCGAGCGCATTGCCGACAGCCTCGCCGAGGAGGTCGGGCCCGATTGCTGCGCGTTCGCGGCCGAGGACGGCCACCTCGGCGGTGATCGCGGCCGAGAGGGTGCACCCGGTTCCGTGCGTGTTCGGGGTCGTCACGCGGGGGTGGCTGAACTCGCGGACCTGGCCGTCGGCGGTGGCGAGGATGTCGATGACCTCGTCGTCGCTGCCGTGCCCGCCCTTGAGGAGAACCGCGCCGGGACCGCGCTCGAGCAGGCGCCCAGCCTGGTCACGCATGGTCTCAGCGGTCTGCGCCTCTGGTTCGTCATCACCGATGAGCAGGGCCGCCTCGGGGAGGTTGGGGGTGATGAGGTCGGCGACGGGCAGCAGGTGGGTGCGCACGGCATCGACGGCATCGGCAGCCAGGAGGCGGTGGCCGGAAGTCGCGATCATCACCGGGTCGACGGTGAAGAAACCGAGCTGGCCTGCGGCGGCGCGGGCGACGACGAGGTCGACGAGCTCACGGCTGCCGAGCATCCCCGACTTCGCCGCATCGACGGGCAGGTCGTCGAGCACGGAGTCGAACTGATCGGCGACGAAATCGACGTCGATCGGGTAGACGTGGGACACCCCGTGGGTGTTCTGGGCGACGAGGGCGGTGATGACGGTCGTGCCCATGGTCCCCCGCGCAGTGAAGGTCTTGAGGTCGGCGTGGATTCCGGCACCCCCGGAGGGGTCGGTGCCGGCGATGGACAAGGTGATCGGCGGCCGGGTGGTCACTGGACGCCTCCGGTGAATGCGGCGAGCAGTTCCTCAGCCGCAGTCTTCGGATCCTCGGCCATGCAGATCGCCGAGACCACACAGATGCCGAGCAGCCCCCGTCCCTGCAGGTCAGGAGCCCGGTCGGCGCTGATGCCGCCGATAGCAACAGCAGGGATGCCGGCTTCTGCCACCAGTTCGCCGAGGCGGTCCGGTCCGATGCCGTCCGGTGCGTCGGCTTTCGTGGAGGTGTCATAGACCGGACCGATGCCGACGAGGTCGACGACGCCGGTGTCGCGGGCGGCGGCGAATTCTTCGCTGTTCGCGGCCGAGAGACCGATCAGCGGTGCCTCGCCCAACGTGGCGCGCACCTCGGCGACGGTGGCATCAGTTTGGCCGACATGGATGTGCACCGTCTCGCCTTCGTCGATGAGGCGGCGGGCGACTTCGACGCGGTCGTTGAGGACGACGGGGACCGTGCGGTCGGTGTCGCGGGTGGCGGCGTCGACGGCGGCGATGACCTGGCGGGTGAGCGAGTAGAAGTCTCCGTCGTCGATGTCCTTGTCGCGGACCTGGACGATGCCCACTCCCCCGGCGACGGCGGCCTGCACGGTCTCGGCGACGGTGCGGCCGGCCGCCTCGCACTGGGCGGAGTCGGTGACCAGATAGAGACTCGTGTCGATTCCGGCGAAGCGGTCGTGGGAGTCGGTCTGGTGCGCGCTGTCAGCGGTGTGCGCGGATCCGGCGGTCATGCCTGGGCGCCTTCGCTGGCGGCGAGGGTGTCGAGGCTGACCCTGGCCTGTGCGAGCCGGTCGCCGTCGACGGCGTGGAGCGCGTCGAGGAAGTTCACGGAGTAGCTGCCCGGACCCTTCGCTCCCTCGGCGGCGAGTTCACCGGCGACCGCGAAGTGGGCGTGGGCGGCGACCACGGCTTCGAACCTCGCCGAGGCGGCCCCACCGTTCGCGGACTGCTCCGCCGAGTTCACGGCTGAGGCGTCGGCGCCGGGATCAGCCAGTCCGCTGCGCGATGCGGCCAGGTAGGCGACGGTGACGGCGCCGAGCGAGCAGCCGGTGCCGATGACCAGCGGCATGAATTCGTGGCCGCCTGAGATGCGGGCGACATGGTCGATGCCGTCGACGTGGGCGACGACGGCGTCGGTGGGTCCGGAGACGGCGACGATCGCGCCGGTGTCCCTGGCCAGCTTCGCGGCGGCGGGAAGAACGGCATCGACTTCATCGGTGGAGTCGACTCCGCGTCCGCCGAGGCCGACTCCGGCGAGCGCTGCGATCTCGGAGGCGTTGCCGCGGATGGCGGTGGGGTGATCGGCGGCGGCGCGGCGGATGCGGGAGGTGCGGAAGTCGACGGCACCGACGCTGACGGGATCGAGAGCCCAGGGCTTGCCGGCGGCGTTCGCGACGTCGATGGCGGCATCGGCGGCGAGCAGCTGGTGGTTCGATGCGGTTCCGAAGTTGACGAGGACTCCGCTGGCGATTCCGGCGAACTGCCCGGCATCGGCCTCGTGATCGAGCATCGCCGGGGACGCGCCGACGGCCAGGAGCACATTGGCGCTGAACTGCTGCACGACGGTGTTCGTGATGCATTGGATGAGTGGATTGCTTGCGCGCAGTCGCGCATTCGCAGAACGCAGGTCGAAGTCAACCATGACGATCCCTTCGCTAGTATGGCCCAGATCAGGTTCGATGGGTGTTCTCTCAGCCTCGGTGTCCTCCGTGCGCATCATCTTGGTGCGAACGGATCCTCATGAGGCACCCCATGTCATTGGCTCCGACTGTATCAGCCCGGCCGAGGCACGGCGACTCCTCCGATGTCGGCGCCGCCCGCCTCCTGCCCTACCCCCGCCCGACGTACCTCTGGCCGCGACGGCTGAGCGCATCGATGACGACCGCAGCCAGCAGAACGACTGCGGTGATGATCTGCTGCGCATCGGAGTTGAAGCCGATGAGGGACAGCCCGTTCTTGATCGCGCCGACGACCAGGGCACCGAGCACTGCCGCCCACGCGGTTCCACGACCACCGAAGAGCGAGGTGCCGCCGATGACAGCCGCCGCGATCGCATCGAGCAGATCTTGGGTACCGACGAGTGTCGATCCCGCGTTCGTGGTCACACCGGTCTTGATGAACCCGAAGAGTGCGGCGAGCACACCGGCGGCCATGAACACGCTGATGCGCACCCACGTCACGCGGATACCAGCGCGCCGGGCGGCCTCGACCTTGCCGCCGACGGCGTAGATCGAACGTCCGTAGCGGGTCTTGCGCAGAACGAGGTCGATGACGATCGCGATGACGAGCATGAGGAAGAACGGCATCGCCAGACCGAAGTCCTGATTGACGAGGATGAGGAACCCGAACACGATGATCGTCAGCACTGCGATCCGCACGAACACCGAAGTCCAGCTGGGCGCGTCGAGGCCCTCGCTGTGTCGTCGCATCTTCGAATAGATGATGCCGCCGCCGAAGCCGATGGCTGCGATCGCGCCGAACGCATATGCCCAGAGCGCCGGGAAGTAGAAGCTCGAGAATTCGAAGGCGAAGGTATCGGCCATCGACAGGTTCTTCTGCGTGCCCAACGTCGTCAGCGTCAGCCCGGTGTAGGCAAGCAGCCCGGCCAAGGTCACGACGAACGCCGGTATTCCGACCACGGCGAAGAACCACCCCTGGATCGCGCCGACGACCAGGCCGAGCAGCAGCATGATGATCAGAGCCATCACCGGCGGCACGCCCTGTCTGACCACGAGCACGCCGAGGAGCGAGGCCGCCAAACCGCCCAGTTGTGCCAAGGACAGGTCGATCTCACCGAGGAGCAGGATGAGGTTGATGCCCAGAGCGAGAATCGCGATGTAGGCAACCGTCGTCGAAAGATTGACGAGGTTGGCCGGGGAGATGAACTTGCTGTTCGCCGATTGGAACACGATGACGATGACGACGAGCGCCAGGATCACCGGCAGCGAGCCGAGCTGTCCCTCTCGCACACGACGGATGAAGGTCGCCAAGAAGCCCTCATGAGAGATTCTTTCGTCTGTGATGAAGGAATTTCGGGTCATCGGCGCTCTCCCCTTCGTGTCGCCCTCTGGGTCACGACATTGTCACTGGCCCCCGTGATCGCGGCCACGAGCACATCGGTGCGCTCATCCCCGGCGAAGTCGCCGACGTCCTTGCCCAACCGCAGCACGTGGACACGATCGGCGACGGCCTGCACATCGGCCATGTTGTGGCTGACGAGCAGCACTCCCAGATCGCGCTCCTTCAGCCTCTCGATGAGGTTGAGCACCTCGGCCGTCTGGGCCACACCGAGGGCGGCCGTCGGTTCGTCGAGCATCACCAGAGAGGGTTCGCCGAGGAGGGACCGGGCGATGGCGACCGTCTGCCGTTGGCCGCCGGACAGGGCCGCGATCGGCACCCGTACGCTCGGGATCTTCGCCGACAGGCTCCGCAGCAGCTCCCATGACTTCGCTTCCATGGCCACCTCGTCGAGCACGGCTCCGCGGGTCTTCTCATGCCCGAGGAACAGGTTGGCCACGACGTCGAGGTTCTCGCACAGCGCCAGATCCTGGAACACGGTGGCGACTCCGGCCTTCTGCGCGTCCTTCGGGGAGGAGAACTTCTGCGTCGTGCCGTTCATGATGAGTTCACCCTCATCTGCGGTGTGGACTCCGGCAATGACCTTGATCAGCGTCGATTTGCCGGCGCCGTTGTCACCGACGAGGCCGACGACTTCGCCGCGACCGACGGTGAGATGAATGTCGGTCAGAGCCTGCACGGCTCCGAATCGCTTATTGATTCCGCGCATCTCGAGCACGGGTTCGCTGCCGTCTCCCGGCGGCCGCGATGCTGCTGGACCCGGTTCGGGTGTCTCAGATGTCATCTGTTCCTACTTGTCACGGTTGTCGGCGCTGACTGCCGGCGACCTCGTCTCGGTCGCCGGCAGGTGGGCTGTCTCTGCGCGTCTGCGTCTGTGCAGAAGCGCCTGACACACGGTCATTTGACGCCGGCATCCTCGCAGAGCTTCTCCACCTTGCTGGTGCAGATGTCGGAGGCCTTGATCTGGTCGCCGACGATATCCTTGATGGTGTCCTTGGTGACGACCTCGGCCTCGACGAAATCCGTCGGAGTGTCCTTGTAGGTCGTTCCTGCCTCCGGCTTCTCTCCTCCGGCCAGCGCGACAGCAGCCTTCGCTGCGAATTCGGCCTGCGGCGGGATCGACTTGTAGATCGTGGCGTACTGGTCACCCTTGAGGATGTTCTGCAGACCATCGACCTCGGCGTCCTGGCCCGTCACGACGGGGTCGACCTTGGCTCTCTTCGTCGCGGCGATGACGCCACCAGCGGTTCCGTCGTTGGCCGCGTAGATCGCGATGGGCTTCTCGTCGGCGCTCTGCAGCTGACCTTCGACCCACTGGCGGGCATCGTCGGGGTTCCAATCGAGGGTGTCGTGGCTGCCGGCGATGTCGACGCCCGCGTCCTTGAGCGTCTCCTCGGCTCCGGCCTTGAAGTCCGCGGCGTTGGGGTCCTTCGGGTCGCCGTTGACCATCCACACAGGGCCTGATTTCGGATCGGTGCCGGCAGCCTTGAGCCCGTCGAGGACAGCCTGGCCCTGCAAGTTGCCGATCTTCTTATTGTCGAAAGAGGTGTAGTAGTCCGCGCCTTCGAAGAAGCGGTCGTAGGAGATGACCGGGATCTTCTTCGCTTTCGCCTTCGACAACGCCGAGGACACAGCAGAGGCATCGACGGGGTCGAGGACGATGGCGTCGACGCCCTCTGTGACGGCTGCCTCAACCTGTTGCTGCTGCTGAGTCGCATCTTGATTGGCGTTGCGGTATTCGACCTTCGCGTCCGGGTTGGCCTCTTTGAGGTACTTCTCGAAGTTCGGCTTGTCGAGCGACTCGTAGCGGGTGGTCTTCGACTCGGGAAGAAGCAGCGCGATGGTGACGTCGCCGTCGCCTCCGGATCCGCTGTCAGCTTCCTCGTTGCCTTGGCCTTTCTGGTTGCCGCAGCCGCTGAGCGCGAGAGCTCCGATAGCGACTGAGGCACCGAGGAGCGCCAGCTTCTTGTGGGACTTAAGGTTGTGCCTCATTGTGAACCTTTCAATCTTTCTGACAACGTTGTCAGGCTGTTGAATATGATTCGCTGAACGTCGCCTGCTGTCAACTGTTTCGGCAAAAGTTTTCAGCGGGTGTCCGGAGGCTCCTCGCCGCTGCCACGAGCGATGACGCACAGCGCATTGTCGAAATCCGGTTCTTCACTGCCACGGCCAGGCCCCGTCGTCTCCTCCCCGATCGGACCGTCCCGCTCGCCGAGGCGGTCCCCACCGCCCTCGGGACCGCCGGATGCCGTGCCGGCCTGCAGTCGTCGGACCGCCTCGGCGGCGAGGGATTCGACGTTGCGATCGACGACGGTGACGTCGAGGAGTTCGGCGGTGGGGAAATCATCGATGCCCACCAATGCCGGCCATTCGCCGAGGCGGCGGCAGGCATCGATGGCGCCCTGAGTCACAGTGGACGAGAGGGTGATGAGGGCGCCGGGGGCGCTGCGGGATCCGAGCCAGGCGGCGACGACGTTCTTCGCGCTGGCTTCGTCGTGGGCGTCTTCGCGCATATAGGCGCGCCAGCCGACGCCGCGACGACCGGCGATGGCGTCCTGGACCCCCTGCAGCCGGCGGGTGGTGATGAGGCTGGGCGAACGGTCGCCGATGACGCCGAGTGCCACATGTCCGTGGGCGAGCAGCTGCTCGGCGGCGAGGCGTCCTGCTGCACGGTCATCACCTGCGACGGTGCTGATTGGGCCCTCGACCGCGGGGTCGAGGGACACGATCCGGGTGCCCGGCGTCGCGGCGGCTCGCGCGTAGGTCTCGGCCGCCTCGGGATGTGTCCGGATGACGATGATCCCGGTCAGATCATTGGCGAGGCATTCGTCGAGGAAGGCTTCCTCACGGTCGGGATCGTCACCGACCACGGTCACTACCGGGCGCAGGTCGAGGGCTGCGAGTTCGGCTTCCACGGCGGCGAAGGCGCGGGCTTGGAAGGCATCCCCGGCGTCGGAGAGGACCACTCCGATATACGGTGAGCGTCCGCCGGCGCGCAATCGTCTGGCAGTGGGATTGAGGCGGAATCCGAGTTCGTCGGCAGCGGATTCGACCTTCTCGGCGGTCGAGGCGGCGACGTGCTTTTCGCCGTTGAGGACGCGGGAGGCGGTCTTGATGCTCACTCCGGCGCGTGCAGCGACCGTGGCCAGGGTCGGCCGATCGTTCTGCTTCGCCATGACCACACCTTTGAGTCTGAGAACCGGTTCGTGAATCTGCGCATCGACGCACAGGCAACCGTTGGAATGATACTAACTGCTCGCGCGGCGGACTCAGTTGTGCTGGCCTGTCACCGTCCGGTTGAAGTCCAAAGCGGTCTCGACCCAGAATGCCAGCTGTTCGTCATCACGGACAGACTCTGCGCTCACGTTGATCCACCCCGGTCCCATGTCCCGACCGGTTCCCATCTCAGCTTGGGCAGCTTCGGGTCGTTTGAGGAGCTCATCGTGACGGTCGGGATCGATGTGCGCCAGCAAATCGCCCGTCTTACCAGCACTGACGATCATCTTCTCGTTGACCATGACCGCGCGGCCGCCGAACATCGAGACCTCTCGAACCACGGGCTCTTCGGCAATGAGCGCACGGATCCGTTCGAGGAGTGAGGTTTGCTCGGGAGTCATGCCTGTGGGGTCGCCTCCGCAGCAGCAGTTCTTGATGCGATGAGTTCAGCGATGGTCATCCCCAAAGCCACCAGGACGGAGGCCGTCGACAGTAGTCCCAACAGCGGAAGTCCGAACATCAGAGTGATGATCCCAAGGTATTCCTCTGCCCCGGAGCTCGGAATCGACCAGGACGCCACAGCTGTCGCCAGCCCAACGATGAGGGCAAGGCCGCCGAATGTCTTCACAGCAACGTTTGCTGTCTGGGTTCGAGGCAGTGCCGCGATGATGAGCGTGCTGGCGATCAGCACGAAAGCCGCGCACATCGAATGGTAGGAGTTGACGGTTCCGGCCTCGAAATCGGCGCTGTCGAACAGAACATAGGCGGCATAGACGGCACCGCATGAGGCGAGGGCCGCACTCAGTCTGAGCATCATCGTCACCTTTCTGAATGCGCACGAAATATCGCACGAATGGACCGCCTGAAAAGACTGTCCGGCTCTGCTAGTGGCCATCAGAATCGGGCTGTTCCTCTGGTTACTCTATGCGCGTTCTCCCTGTTTCCGGGGATGCTATTTGCAACGATCAGGTCTCAATACGCATCGCCGAGGCGGGACCCCTTTCCGGAGTCCCGCCTCGGCGAGTGGCGTGTTCTGCTGCGTCGATTCACCGACCGCACAGCGCAGTGGCGAGCGCACGCACTGGCTCGGTCCTCCTTCGCTGAGCGCTCGAGTCACCGTCGCGGTATCAAGTGATGCAGCGAGCGGTCGACGCTCAGGCGAGCGGTCGGCGTGGCGCCATATGACTCAGCGGGCCACGGGGTTGGGCATGGTGCCCGCGTAGAGCAGGGATTCTGCCTGATTGCCGATGTCGACCATCTGCTTCGTGTTCTTCAGCTGCAGCCGATTGAGGCATGAGTGGGCGAAGTGTTCGGCACGCAGGTCGACGTCACCGCTGACTCCATGAGCAGTGTCCGGGTGCTCTGTCTCGTAGTCGTCGAGGGTCTCAGCGACGGTCGCCCAGAACCGGTCGGCCGGCAGCAGTCCATCAGCATCGAGGATGCCAGACAGGTGGCGCAGGACCCCGTCGAACATGTCGGTGAAGACCGATAGGGCTTTCTCATCACCAGGCACGAGTGCGCGAATGCGTTCGACGTCGGTGGGCAGTTCGCGGTGGCCGACCACGGCGACTTCCTCACCGATGTCCTTCATGAATGCTCCGGTCACGACATGGTCGTCGAGGATGAGGATGAGGTTCTCCCCGTGCGGCATGAACACGAGATCGTGTGCGAGCAGCGCATGCACAAGCGGTTTCAGGTAGGCCTGCAGGTAACTGCGCAGCCACGCCGCCGCACTCAGCCCCGATGCGCTGATGAGCTCACCGGCCAACGAGACACCCTGATGATCCCGGTGCAACAAGGCGGCCATCGTAATGAGCCTCTGACCTGAGGCGATCTGCTCGACGGGGTTCTCCCGCCACAGGGCGGCGAGCATCTTCCGGTGCGGGTTCGTCTCCTTCGTTCGGTGATAAACGTCACCGGTGTAGCCGAGAGCGGCGCGCTCCCTCAGGACGCGGAATCCGGCGCTCCCAAAGGTGTCATCGGAGGCGATGAGGTTCGCAACCCAGTCGTTGATGGCAGGGGTGTCGCGCATGTACTTCGGCGACAGTCCGCGCAGGAATCCCATGTTCTGCACGGCGAGAGCGACCTTGACGTACGGGGCTCCGGTCCGAGAGTGGTTGAAGAACGTGCGCAGCGACTGCTGCGCCTGGTGCTTATCGAGCCCCTCCCCGAGCGGCAGCAGATCACCGCGGGCGATGTCGGCGGCGAAGGTGATCGCCAGTCGATGGTCGGCCTGCCAGGGGTGGATCGGCATGAGGTGGAAGTCCGCCGGGTCCTGGCC
This sequence comes from Brevibacterium sp. CFH 10365, assembly GCF_009299785.1. Lineage (NCBI taxonomy): Bacteria > Bacillati > Actinomycetota > Actinomycetes > Micrococcales > Brevibacteriaceae > Brevibacterium > Brevibacterium sp. CFH 10365. The sequence goes on from NZ_VIGO01000004.1 coordinate 129,823, forward strand.
TGCCGCCCGGATCCGGGAGCCGAAGAGGTCCCGTTCGGCTTCGCTGAGCGCCTCACCGAGGTGGCTCTCCTCACCGAGTCCGGCGCCTAAGGACAGATGACTGAGTTCACGCCTCACCGCCACCCATTCGATGCGACGCCACTCACCGTTCTCCGGCGCCCACTTACGGAAGTCGTCGAGTCCGAACCCGATGCGGCCGTTGTTCGCGAGGAACCCGGGGTGGCCCTCTGTCATGGCCGCCTCAACGGTCTGGAAATCCGCCTGGACGAGAGCCCGCGAGTCGGGCCGGCGCCCGGCCCGAGCGTCCTCGAGTTTGTACGCGGCCCCGGCCAGAGTCGAGGCAAGCTCCTCGAGGTAGGTCGAGATGAGATCCTCCGGGATGGAGAGTTCGTCCTGGAGCTCGACGACGAGTTCCTGCGCGTCGAGGGCGAGTTCGGCTTCGCCGTTCCACCGGGTGATGCTGGCTTCGTCGATGACCCAGTGCTCGAGCGGCAGCACACTAGCGGTGAAGGTGTACCGGCTGGCACCGTCGATGCTCAGTTCCCATTGGTCGCCCTCGACCGGCGCCGGGGTGATGAGCCGTTCGTGGGCGAATTCGGACAGGGCTTTGGCGACGAGGTGGCGCTGCACGACGGCGAACGCATCGGCGTTGAGATGGGAATACGGTGCGGGTGGTACTGCGGCGCCCCGGCCTGGACGTGATTCGGGGAACCTCTGATCATGCGCTTCCTCGGCCTCACCCACGAGCGACGCCTGGAGACCGGCGGCCACAAACGGAGCCAGCGCGCTGGCCTCGAAATCGGCGCGGGTGCACACGCTCACGAGCGCCCGCTTCTCGATCTCGCCCATCATGATGGTCGCCTCGGTGATGGGGGTGAAACCGGCGGCCCGGTTCTTCTCGATGATCGCGTCGTTTCGGGCATCGGGTTCGACGACGACGCGATCGGCTCCACGTCCGCCCTGGTCAGCGGGCTTGAGGCAGAAGTCGATGACGGAGGCCATGATGCGGTCGGTGAGGCCGTGCACGGACGGTCCGGTCGGCGGTGCCACGAGCAGGTGCATCCCGATGTCGTCGGGTCCGGTAGTTAGGACGTTCTGCGGGATGAGGCTGTCCGGTGTGTAGGTCTCGACGTAGAAGCACGCATCTCCGTCGACCGAGCCGAGCCAACCGGCATCGTCCGCGGAGTCCCGGATTCCCTCAAGATAGGTCCGGACTTCATCCTCGTTGAGGTCGGTCATCATCCAATAGTGGGCGCGAGGGTGCGTGAGCCATTCGTGGATCCGGACGGCATCACGGTCGACATCGAGAGGGCGGATGCTCACCCTCGCCGAGGCGGCCGTGAGCTTCACGTCCGAGCTGAGACCCGTGTTCGCCTCGGTTGTGTTCGTATCCGCGCCGGCTGTCGGGGCGGTTCCGTCGGCTTCGGTGGTTGCGTTCGGGTCGGTGATCAGTTCAGTAGTCATGCGTGTGACATCTCCTTGGAGTCGTCGAAGGCAAAGGCGGCATCGGGCACGGCATCGGATTCATCGGCCGGCACCCCGAAGGTCTGGAAGGCGATGGTCCGTTCGATCGGATAGGGTTCCCGACCGGTCACCGCCGCCAGCACCACCGAGGCTCGCCACGGGCCGAAGCCCAGGTCAGGAGCGGTGACGCCGTGCGTATGCTCTTCGCCATTGAGGACGTGGATGGTGCCCTCGTCGTTGATCGTGTAGTGACGGCTGACGTCGAGGCGGCCGCGAGAATCCAGGCGCACCTCTCCCCCGAGCGGCTCCAGGAAGTCCGGCACCTGCGACTTGTATCCGGTGGCCGCGACCACGGAACCGGACCGCCTGGTGAAGGTCTTGTCCAGGGCCGTATGGCGGAAGCCGAGCAGGTATTCGCCACTGATCGGGTCGATCTGGGCGGTCTTGAGTTCGGCCTCGGAGATGAGGTTCGTCAACAGCTGCCGCCCGCCCCGGCTCAGCCGGTAGAGAGTGTCGTGGATGTCGTCGACGAGATCGGCCGAGATGCCCTTGTACAGAGTGCGCTGCTCACGACCGACACGTTCGCGCAGCTCATCGGGCAGGGCACGGAAGTGGTCGGTGTACTCCGGTGACGTCATCTCGAGGGTGAGCTTCGTGTATTCCATCGGGAAGAACCGTGGCGACCGGGTCACCCAGTCCAGGCGCACGCCGCGGTCTTCGGCATCGTCGATGAGGTCGCGGTAGATCTCAGCGGCGGACTGGCCGCTGCCGATGATCGTGATCGCCCCGGATTCGAGCAGCGCTTCCCGATTCTCGAGGTAGTCGGCGGTGTGGATGAGCGGCCCGGCCCCTCGCCTGAGTCCCTGCAGGGCAGGTGGCAGCACCGGCTGAGTGCCCACGCCGAGGACGAGATGCCTGGCGCGGTAGGTTTCGGTCGCCACGACCGAACCCGAGTCGTCGGCCACCTCGGCGAGGGCGGTGTACACGCCGTCCTCCCTGGTCACGGACACGACGCGGCGGTTCCAGCGCAGCGAATCCAGCTGGGCGGCGACCCACCGGCAGTATTCGTCGAATTCGGCGCGCAGCGGGTAGAAGGATTCGCGGATGTAGAAGGGGTAGAGCCGCCGGCGTTCCTTGAGGAAGTTTAGGAACGAATACGGCGAGGTCGGGTCGGCCATGGTGACGAGATCGGCGAGGAACGGCACCTGGATGGTCGAGCCCTCGAGCATCATTCCCGGGTGCCAGCGGAATTCGGGCCGCTGGTCGAGGAATACCGCGTCGACGTCGTTGAGCGGCTCCGACAGTGCGGCCAGGCCGAGTCCGAAGGGACCGATTCCGACACCGAGGATGTCGTGGATGTGCGTGGACTCTGCGCTCATGCTGCGCCTCCTTCTGTCGCGGCGCCCTCGAGATCCCGACCGGCGAGGATGCCGTGCCCGGTGGCGCGGACGAGGTCGAGGACGGCGGTGACGTCATCGACGCTGGTATCGGGGTTGAGCAGGGTGAGTTTGAGCCACGGTCTGCCGTCGATGACGGTGCGGGCGATGGCGGCGCGGCCGGAGCGGAAGAGGACGCGGCGGATGAGTGGGACGAGTTCGTCGCAGGTGGCCCTGTCCGCGGTCGCCGGGGTGAATCGGAAGAGCACCGTAGACAGGTCCGAGGCCCCGAGCACCTCGAAATCCGCCTGCCCCTCGAGCAGTGCCCGGACGTCGGTCGCGAGGTCGCAGACGGTGTCGAGCATCGTCCCGATCTCGCCCGCGCCACGAGCGCGCAGCGTTGTCCAGAGCTTGAGCGCATCGAAGCGGCGGGTGGTCTGCAGCGATTTGTCGACCTGGTTCGGTTCGGCGTCGGCTTCGAGCGCTTCGGCTTCGGGGTTGAGGTAGTCGTGGTGGTGGATCGTCGGCGCGAACAGGTTCGCGTCCCTGATCAGCAGGGCCGAGGAGGATACCGGCTGGAAGAACGTCTTATGGAAATCGATGGTCACCGAGGTGGCCTTCCCGATCCCGTCGAGCAGGTGGGCTCGAGCCGGGGCCCAGAGCAGACCACCGCCGTATGCGGCGTCGACGTGCATCCACACGTTCGCGGCTTCGCAGACCCCGGCGATGGTCTCGAGCGGGTCGATGACGCCGAGGTCGGTGGTTCCGGCGGTCGCGACAACGGCCATGGGGATCGCGTCGTGAGCGTCGATCGACAGCAGGCTCGCGTTGAGCGCTTCGGCGTCCATGCGGCCGGAGGCGTCAGTCGGCACGGTGACGACCGCCTCGGCGTCGAGGCCGAGGAGGAATGCCGCGCGGGACACGGAGAAGTGGGCCTGGTCGGTGGCGAGGATCCGCAGCCGGGACAGCTGGTCACGGCGACTTGGCCGGTCGGACGGGGCGGAGGGGCCGCCTCGGCGAGGTTCGGCATCATCGGACTCGCCGCGGTCGGACTCGTCGGCATGATCGGCCAGCCCGGCGAGGACGTTTTCGCGGGCGAGGAACAGCGCCTGGAGATTCGATTGGGTGCCGCCGGAGGTGAAGATTCCGTCGCCGCCGGCGAAGCCGAGGTGGCCGCAGGTCCAGTCGACGAGGCGGCGTTCCATGAGGGTGGCGACCTCGGACTGGTCGTAGGTGTCGACCGAGGTGTTGATGGCCGCGAGCATCGCTTCGGCGGCGACGGCGGGCACGGCGACGGGGCAGTTGAGGTGGGCGACGTAGCTGGGGTGGTGGAACCACACGGCGTTGTCGGCGTAGAGAGCGTCGACCTCGCGCAGGGCTTCGGCGTTGCCGACTCCGGCGGTGTCGAGGTCGACGGCATCGACGGCGGCCTGGAGTCCGGAGCGATCCTTCGCCGAGGATGCCCGCTCAGACGTGCGGAAACGTTCGCCGAGTGCGTCGACGACGTTGTGCATGAGGGCCGAGTACTCGTCTGCGCTGTGGGCGCCGAGGAGCGCGTCGGTGTAAGTGGTGTGTGGCGCGACGGCGTGAGTGCCGTGGGGTGTGTCGGCGTGAGCGCCGTGGTCGGCGTGAGCGCCATGATCGGCGTCGCTGCTGGTGGGGTCAGCGCTGTTCGTCTCGGATGGTGCGCTCGGGGTGGGGTCCGAGTGGGGAGTTTCGGGGGTCTGAAGGGGTGCTGAGGTGGGTGTCGCTTCGGCGTCGTAGAGCAGAGAAGTCGTCACTGTGAGGTTTCCTCCTTCGATGATGCGTGCCGCGAAGCGCGGCGCGCATTAGGGAAACCTACCCTAACTACTCGCGTTTCCGAAGGGGCTCTGACACGACTCGATGACTACGGAAGTAGACCTCCCACCGGGGTCGATGCCGTCGTTCCCAGCGCTCACAAGGCAAGGCGACCGTTCTCACTACGGGTGCATCGCGCGGAAAATCAGCGCGTGGCATTCGTCACATCAGGGTGTGTCATCCAGCATCGTGAGACAGCAGGCGCCCGCAGATTGCCGATTCTCTGGTCGATCCGTGGCGATTCTGCCCGCCCAAACGTAGGTCGCGTTCGGATACTTCTATCGCCGGAAAGTATCCGATAGTTACCTATTCTCCGCCGCACAGCCGCGCACCCGCACGCCAGCACTCGCGGACTCAAGCCGGCCCTCCAAGAACCCACACGCAAAAAGCCGCAGCCCCCCGCGAAAAAGCAGGAACTGCGGCTTCTCACCGACCAGAGAGGCGACTACGTCACTTCACGACGTAGTTGGGGGCCTCGACGGTCATCTGGATATCGTGCGGGTGGCTTTCCTTCAGGCCCGCGGTGGTCAGGCGGACGAACTTGCCCTTGCCCTTGAGCTCGCCGACGGTGCGAGCGCCGACGTAGAACATCGTCTGGCGCAGACCGCCGGTGAGCTGGTGGGCGACCTGTTTGAGGTGTCCGCGGTAGGCGACTCGGCCTTCGATGCCCTCGGGGATGAGGTCGGTGTCGGTGGCGATATCGGCCTGGAAGTAGCGGTCCTTCGAATACGACTTGCCCTTTCGTGGGGCCATCGCGCCCAGCGAGCCCATGCCGCGGTAGGCCTTGTACTGCTTGCCGTTGACGAAGATGAGTTCGCCTGGCGACTCGTTGCAGCCGGCCAGCAGGGAGCCGAGCATGACGGTGTCCGCACCGGCTACCAGGGCCTTGCCGATGTCACCGGAGTACTGGAGTCCGCCATCGGCGATGACCGGGACTCCGGCGGCGCGAGCGGCCTGAGCGGCGAGGTGGACGGCTGTGACCTGCGGGACGCCGACGCCGGCGACGACACGGGTGGTGCAGATCGATCCGGGTCCCACGCCGACCTTGACGGCATCGACCCCGGCATCGACGAGCGCCTGCGCGCCTTCCTTCGTGGCGACGTTTCCGCCGATGATCTGCACGGCGGAGAACGCCGGGTCGGACTTGATCTTCTTGATCATGTCGGTGACTCCGCGGGCGTGGCCGTTGGCGGTGTCGACGACGAGAACGTCGGCTCCCGCCTCGGCGAGCATTCCGGCACGCTCGTAGGCGTCACCGTAGAACCCGACGGCGGCACCGACACGCAGGCGACCTTCATCGTCCTTGGTGGCCAGCGGATACTCCTCGGTCTTGACGAAGTCCTTGACGGTGATGAGGCCCTGGATGACGTTGTTGTCGTCGACCAAGGGCAGCTTCTCGACCTTGTGCTCGGCCAGCAGTTCGAAGGCCTTTTCGGCGGCCACGCCGACGGGGGCGGTGACCAGCGGCATCTTCGTCATGGTCTCGGCGACGGTGCGAGTGGGGAATTCGCTGCGGGTGACGAAGCGCAGGTCACGGTTGGTCACGATGCCGACGAGCACATTGTTCTCGTCGACGACGGGCAGTCCGGAGATGCGGTACTTGCCGCAGATCTCGTCGAGCTCTTCCAGCGTCTTGTCCGCGGTGATCGTCAGCGGGTCGTTGATCATGCCCGATTCGGAGCGCTTGACGTAGTCGACCTGTTTCGCCTGATCCTCGGCGGAGAGGTTGCGGTGGATGATGCCCAAGCCGCCGATGCGGGCCATGGCGATCGCCATCCGGGACTCGGTCACGGTGTCCATAGCCGCGGAGACGAGCGGGATGTTGAGCTCGATCTCCTTGGTCAGTCGGGAGGCCGTGGAGGCTTCGGAAGGGATGACATCGGTGTCGCCTGGCAGGAGGAGGACATCGTCATACGTGAGTCCCGTCAGCGAGAACGGATCGTTTGCGGCCTGTGATTCCTGCTCAGGGTTTCCCATGAAGACAGCCTTTCGACGCGAAGATACGGTGGCTCAATGGTATCGGAGCGCGACAGTCGACCGCTATGGGTTCAAGTACCGACCACTGTGAGACTGGCTACACAGGAAACGCTGTCTTAGCGGCGCTGAAACGAAGACGACCATGCATCGAAGCGCTTCAGCGCCCCTCCCCCACGGACCGTGCGAGGTCGAGCGTCGAGGCTTCGGAATCGTCGAGGTGGATGCGCAGCAGGCCCTCGGCCCCCTGCCGGTCCCCGGATTTCATCTTCTCGAGGATGTCCCGGTGCGGATTGGCCCAGTGTGAGTGGTATTTGCCGGGTTCGGGCGAGCGCGAGAACGTCGTCGACAGCCGGGCCATGAGGTTGAGGTAGAACTCGTCGAGCAGCGGTGAGCCGAGCAGGCCGACGATCGCCCGGTGGAACGATGCCGAGTGTTCCTGCGCATCGGCCCAGGTTTCGTTCTTCGGTGCCGTTTCGGCCCTGATCACGGAGGCTTCGACAGCGGCCATCGACTCGTCGGTGGCGTCTTGTGATTCCTGGACGGCGCGGATCTCGAAGACCCGGCGGGCGCGGTAGAGGTCCTTGAGTTCGTCGATGCCGAAGGTGGAGACGAAGAAGCCCCGGTTGGGTTCCTGAGTGAGCAGCCCGGCGTGGCGCAGCAGGCTCAGCGATTCGCGGGCGGTGTTGCGCGAAACGTTGAATTCCTTGGCCAAGGCACCATCGCGAACCGGGCTTCCTGCCGGGTATTCACCATCGGTGATGCGGGTGCGGACAAGGGCGACGATGGCCTCTGAGGTGCATCCGGGGGCGTGTGGACTCATAACACCAGGCTACCGGGTTTCGCCTGATTCGGAGCTGACCGCGGCAGGATCGAGCTCGAGTCCGCTCTCGAATCGTCGGCTCAGCCCCGTGAGCGGATCATCGAATGCGATCTCCGCGGCCAGCAGCTGCAGCGGTGAGGTGAAGTCGTAGGGATCCGGGGCGAGGTCGATCGGATAGACCGGATCGCCGAGGATGGGCAGCCCGAGCGCGTTCATGTGCACCCGCAGCTGGTGCGTCTTTCCCGTGACCGGTTCGAGTTCGTATTCGGCAACCGCTCGCCGAGGCGATGCTCCGCTTCCGTCCCCCGCCCATTCGGACGGGGCACCGTCAGCTCCACCTCGCCGAGGCAGTCCCGCAGTATCCGTGTCACCGCACGTCGACCCGGCGGGCGGTGAGGTGATGGTCCGAAGCAGCCGGATCCGGCTGATCGCGTTCGCCTCACCCTCCACTTCGAGGACCTGGCGTCCGCCTAAGGGTTTGACCAAGCGCGATTCCCGGACGAGCGGGAATTCGAGCTCCGGTGGCGGGGCCGGCGCCAGCGCGCGGTAAGTCTTGCTGACCCGACGGTCTTGGAACAGGCGCTGGTAGCGGCCGCGTGTCTCGGGCCGTTTCGACAGAACGAGCAGGCCGGCGGTGATCCGGTCGAGGCGGTGGATGGCGACGAGGTCGGGCTGGTCGAGGTCGACGCGCAGACGGGTGACGACGCATTCGCGGACGAATCGCCCGTTCGGGGTGCTGGCCAGGAAATGAGGCTTGTCGACGATGAGGAGATCGTCATCCTCGAACACGATGCCGACGTCGAACGGGATCCGCTCTTCGGGTGGGACGGGGCGGTGGAAGAAGTAGAAGCCGCCGGGGATGACCGGATCGTCCCAGGTCACCGGTCGGCCCGCCTCGTCGCGCATGTCCCCATCGGTCAGCAGCGCCCGTCGGGACTCGGGTGCCGCCTCGGGGAATTCGGATTCGAGCCACGCTCCGATCGAGTCGGGAACGGGCAGGTGATTCTTCGCGTGGGTGGCCTTGCCGCCGGGGGCACGCAGCGCGGTCGCCGAGATTCCTTCTCGAGGCGGGAGCGGACTGCGGGGCATGGGGCCAAGTCTATGCGGTGCCTCCGTCTTCGCGGTCGGCCGCGCGTCGGCGCGGAACCTCCGTCATCGCGGTCGGCCGCGCACCGGTGTGGAACCGCACGACGTCGGCTTCGCATCGGCGCGGAACCGCACGACGTCTGCCGCATACCGCAGATCGACATCGTTTCCCGCAAAACTCCGAGACGCCTTCGAAATCCCGACGCATCAGCACCTATGGTGGGAGACATGGACCGCACCGAGCTCACGCAGGACTTCCTCTGCGAGAAGGTCGTCACGCCGATCGTTCTCGCGATGTTCGCCAATTATGAGTGGGACAGCATAGCGATGCTCCACGACCCCGATGACGAGCGCCGGACCATCGCGAGGATCGTCGTCGCAGGAGAAGCCGTCGAAGTCCTCCTCGATTTCCCCGGCAGCGAAGAGAGCCTCTATGACATGCAGGAGCGGCTCGTCGACGAGTTCAGGACCTTCATCGACAGATCCGAATTCGGTGCGCGTCGCACCGCGGAGTGGGAGGCCGATACGTTCAATGCCGAGCGCACACCGGCCGCGGTGACCCGCACTCCCCGACCGGACTTCGTAGGACCGTCCGAGTGCACAAAACGTCGCCTGCGCAATCGCGGTCGGGTCATGCGCGTCGACCGCCGTCGCTGCGTCTCCGCTCACCGCCGCGGCTGAGGTCTCGGCTGTTCCGGCTGAGGTCTCAGCTGTTCTGAGGATGACCGCCGCTCTGCGCGGAAACGCCCGTCGGGCCATCCCACACCCTTATCTGACACAGTCCCGACACACTTCTCGGACACCAGCTGGGTCTTTTCTGCGGTCCACCGGCGGCGAAGGCTGTTTTGGTCGTGGTTTCTTTGGAATCATCACGTTCTTCGGTGAGCATTTCAGAAGAAGGTGTATCGATTCGCCGGAGCCTGCCGTTGCAATCACGTCTCTGCGACCGTGCCCTCCTCGAAGTGCGGCAGTGCTTCCCAGCTCACACTGTGCTCGATACTTCGTGGCCGGCACCGTCGCGGCCAGTACGCTCACGCCCGTTCGACAAGGAAGTCGATGTCGACTCCGTCGGGAAGCGCTCCGTATTCGCGGCCCCGGTCGGCGCCGAGGCGGGCCGCCGCAAAGCTTGATGCCACCTCGGCTGGAGCGGATTCGAAGAGGATCGCCGCCTGCATGAGCAGCGCCATCTTCTCCACGAGGACTCGACCTCTGGCCTGCAGCGCCGCCTGCGCGGCCGCATCTCCGCTGTCGAGGCCCTGCACCGCATCCTGGAGGGACCTGGCCAGCGACTCATAGGCCGCGTCGAAGTCCGCATGCCGGCCCAGTCCGGTCTCGAGGAAGCCGAGGAAGGTCTTCGCGCTCCGCGGTTCGCGGGCCAGGGCACGCAGCACGTCGAGGACGATGACGTTGCCGGAGCCTTCCCACACCGCCATCACCGGCTGCTCCCGGTAGCGGCGGGCCAGCGGGAACGCCTCGGTGTAGCCGTTGCCGCCGAGGCATTCGAGTGCCTCGTAGGCGTGTTCGGGGCCGCGTTTGCAGATCCAGTACTTGGCGACGGCTGTCGCCAGGCGGCGGAAATCGGCCGCCTCGGCGCCGTCGTCGTCGTATGCGGCAGCCAGATGCAGGGCCGTATAGGTGGCCGCTTCGGTTTCGAGCTGGAGGTCGGCGATGACGGCGCGCATGAGCGGTTGGTCGATGAGCGTGGACCCGAAGGCCGCGCGTCCGCGGGCGTGCCAGGCCGCCTCGGCGACGCATTGGCGCATGCCGGCAGCCGATCCGAGGACGCAGTCGAGCCGGGTCTGGGCCACCATCTCGATGATCGTGCGCACTCCCTTGCCGGGCTGTCCGAGCAGCCAGCCTTCGGTGGCGTCGAACTCGACTTCCGAGGAGGCGTTGGATCTGTTGCCGAGCTTGTCCTTGAGCCGTTGGATGCGCACCGAGTTGAGGTCGCCGCCGGGCAGGACACGGGGTACGACGAAGCAGCTCGGGCCCTCATCGAGCTGGGCGATGACGAGGAACGCGTCGGACTGCGGGGCCGAGCAGAACCATTTGTGGCCGGTGATGAGGAAATGGTCTCCGGACGGGGCCGCGCAGGTGGTGTTTGCGCGGATGTCCGATCCGCCCTGCTTCTCCGTCATCGCCATGCCGAAGGTCACAGCGGTCTTCCTCGCCGGGTCGATCCGCCGCGGATCGTAGCCGGCGGCGGTGGCGCGCGGCACCCAGAAATCGGCGAGCGCGGAATCGGCTCGCAGAGACGGCACGACCGCGTGCGTCATCGACACCGGACAGGCGTGGCCGGGTTCGATCTGCGAGAACAGCATGAACCGCACCGCCCGTTCGACGTTGGCCCCCGGCCCGGGGTGCGTCCATGCATAGGAGTGTGCTTCCGCGTCGAGCGCATCGCCGATGATCCGGTGGTAGGCCGGGTGGAACTCGATCTCGTCGGTGCGGTTGCCCCAGTCGTCGTGGGTGCGCAGCTCCGGTCCATGGACGTTGGCCAGCCGGGCATCGTTGATGAAGTCCGCGCTGCCGACGAGCGCTCCGATCCGTTCGAGTTCGTCGTGCGAGGCTCCCGGCCCGTAGCGGGCCAGCGCATCTTTCAGCGCCGTATTCAGCGTGAACTCGTTGATATCTCGCCGAGGCGGCGCTTGGTTGAACACCGAATGCGTCGTCCGCGGTGTGGTCGGGTCGACCGCAGGGCTCGTGGAGCGTGTGGCCCCAGGGCCTGCGGAACGTGTGGCCCCAGAGCCTGCGGAACGTGTGGCCGCAGGGTCTGCGGTCGTTGACGCGATGCCGGGCGTCGTGGTCATGATTCTCCTAATGCGGATCTGGTGAACGTGGTCAGCGCGCTGATGAGAGTCTCGATCTCAGCGGGGCTCGGATTCGGGGCGGTCGGGTCGAGGATGTCGACGAGGTTCTCTCCGATGCTTCCGACGATCGACCGGGCGGCCACCTCGGTGGGGATCTGCATGTCACCCACGCGGTCCAGGGCTGCGCCGATGGCGGCGACATACTCGCGGCGCAGCCGCAGGCGTTCGCTCTGAACCGGCTCGGGAACCTCTTCGAGCAGCAGGGCGTGGGCGAGCCGGCGACCGGCGAATGCGCGGCGGACGAAGACTTCGACGGTCGATTCCGCGATCTCGGCGGCAGTCGCTGCGTCGGCGACGGTATCGGCGATGACGTCCAGTTCGTGACCGGCGGCCTGGGCGAAGACCAACCGCAGCAGCTCATCACGGTTGCTGAAGTACGTGTAGATCGACCCAGCGCTGCAGTCGGCCTCAACGGCGACCGCGGTCACGCTCGCCGAGGCGAATCCCCCGCGGGCGATGACATGACGGGCGGCGCGTTCGATGCCGGCTCGGCGGGCTTCGGCATTGGCTCGGGTGCGCTGAGTTGCGCGATACGCCATTGTCGCCCCTTCGGTCGCAGCGGCACGACACTGTCGAGTTCATCGACCTGGTCGCCTGTCCAGGAAGTCACTTCCCCAAAGAAATGAATCGTGGTTCAATTGTTCTCAGTATGACACTCGTCACAAGGAGAAGCAATGAAGCTTGGAACCATGCTCGACACCACTGTCCTGCGGAACCCGGACAAAGAGGCCGTGGTCTATCAGCACCAGCGCTTCACCTACGCCGAGCTGCGCCGCCGGGCACTCAAGGCCGCCCAGGTTCTCGCCGACAACGGAATCCGGCCCGGTGACGCAGTGGGCATCATGACTTTCAATGTTCCGGGTTTCGTCTTCGCAGCCTTCGGCACGTGGTACCTCGGCGCGACCGTCGTGCCGGTCAATCACAAGTTCCAAGCCCCGGAGGTCAAGTACACGATCGAGCATTCGGGAGCGAAGCTCGGCATCGTCAGCACCGAACTCGCCGAGATCGCGCGGGCCGGGGCGCCGGACATCACCTGGCTGGAGACCGAACCCGAGACATCCGCCAGCTTCGATCTCCAGCTCGATGCCGCCGGGGAAGCCGAACCCGGCGACTTCACCGATGAGCAGGTCGCACAGATCCTCTACACCTCGGGCACGACGAGCTCGCCGAAGGGATGCGTGCATTCGCATCGCAACATCTTCCAAGTCGGGACGCTCATCAATCTCAACATGGGCTACCAGAGCGACGACCGGTACCTCATCTGCATGCCGATCTGGCACTCGGCGCCGCTGAACATCGCGCTCATCCCGACCATCCAGATGGGTGGGACCGTCGTCCTCCAGCGGTCATACCACCCGGTGGAATCGATGACGATCATCGCCGCGGAGCAGATCACGACGTTCTTCGGTCCCACCGTCGCCTATGTCGCGCCGATCATGACCGCGAAGAAGCTCGGACTCGACTTCGCCGACTATGACTTCTCGTCCATCCGCCGGTGGAACTACGGCGGTGCACCGATCGACCGGTCGACGGCGGCCATGCTCATCGACACCTACGGCACGAACCAGTTCTTCAACCTCTTCGGCATGTCCGAGATGGGTCCGACCGGATGCCTGCTCGGACCTGACGACCAGCTGCGCAAGGCCGGGTCCATCGGTCGGCATGCGATGGTCGGCAATGCCATGCGCGTGGTCAGTGCCGACGGCACCGAGGCGGGCCCCGGCGAGACCGGTGAGATCTGGTTCTCAGGTGACACCCGGATGCGCGAATACCTCGGCAACCCCACCGCCACCGAGGCGGCTTTCGAAGGCGAGTGGTACAAGACCGGCGATCTCGCCCGGCTCGACGAGGACGGATACCTCTATATCGTCGACCGCTCGAAGGACGTCATCATCGTCGGCGGCGAGAACGTGTACTCCCTCGAGGTCGAGGAGGCCGTCATCAGCCACGAGCGGGTCGCCGATGTCGCGGTCGTGGCGAAGCCGGATCCGCAGTGGGGCGAACAGGTCGTCGCCTTCATCACAACCACCGATGGTGAGGATTTCGGCGTCGAAGAGCTGCGCGACTTCCTGGCCGACAAGCTCGCTCGCTACAAGCTGCCGCGCGAGATCTTCACCATCGACGAGCTGCCGCGCAACCCTTCAGGCAAGCTGCTCAAACACAAGCTGCGCAGCGAGGTGGCCACCGGCTGAGCCCGGCCGGGCACCAGCACTGACAGTGACCAGCAATCACCTTTTCATCCTGCGTCGCTGGCGGAAGCTCGGGCCCCGAGCGATGAAGACTCCCGACCCGATGCTGCCGCGGACTCGAATGGTGGGGTACCCATCCCGCGCGGACTCATTGGCCTTGAACGTAATGACAGCGATCGGACTTCGTGCAAGCCCGGTGGAGTCGACTCCCCAACTGTCGGGCACGATGAGCTTGAGTGTGCCGGTGCGGGCTGCGACGTCGATGTCGATGATTTCGAGATCGCTGACGACCTCGAGGAAGTTGAGTTCGAGCAGCACTCCCGCGGGTTCGCAGCGCAGATACGGTTGCACCGGCCAGCGTCCCTGCCTGATGAGGCCGGTCCACGGCGAGCGCAGGATCTCCCGGTTGCCGGGAGCCTCACCGGGGCGTGTTTCTATAGCTGAATCGTCCGGGGTTCTTCTGACCATGGTCCCCGACAGTTCCGACGGCAGCTCGGTGACGATGTCGGCGAGGACTCGATCGAGGTCGACGGGAAATCGCGCGACTGCAACGAGTTCCATGCGGTCGTCGAGTTCTTCGACAGTGATCCTTCCCTCACCGGCGGCCGTCCTCAAGGCTTCGATGGCAGCATCTCGTTCGACGTCGCCGATACGTATGCGATGGTCTGGGCAGTCAGGTCGGCGATCGTCTTCAGACACTTTCATCTTCCTTCCGCAGCAGTCCCGGCAATACCGGTTCCGCTGTCCTCTTTTGTGATTTGTGACTGCCAGACTCCACCTGCTGGTTCTGGTTCCGACCATTGCCGCGGCTGGATACTCGATGAGCCGGCGCCGAGGCGGCTTGTCAATTCATGCAGATGGTCGATGATCACCTTGCGCGCCGCGGCCCCACTGACCTCCTCCGGCTGCCAGACCAGATGGGCGGCCAGGCCGTCGACGAGCGCATGGAGCAGGACGACTTCCCGTTCCACCTGTTCAGCGGTGACCGACTCGTCATCGGCGAGTCGGGTCACGATCGTGCGGCATCCGGCATGTACCCGTCCCCACACCTCGGCGCGGGTATCGATGAGTTTCGGATCCGTCCCTGTCGCCGCGAAAAGTGCGAGGTAGACTTCCATTTCGCTCCGCCTCTCCTCGTCGAGGGGCAGCAGTTCGACGGCGATGTCCTCCATCGACTCGAGTGGGGTGGTTCGCTCGGGCAGTGCCATGATCCGGGCATCGGCCCGATCGATGACCAATTCCATCGCGAACGCCAACAGCTGGGCCTGGCTCGCGAACACGTGACGCACCGACCCGACCGACAGGCCAGCCTCGGCGGCTACCGTCCTGACAGAGACCGCACTGATCCCCTTCTGCAGAATCACCCGCCATGCCGCTGTGGCAATCTCCTCTCGCCGTTCGGCGTGATCGATGAGTTTGGGCATATGCGGTTCTCCTCGGGTGAGCGGCAGGCCAAGCGAGCCTGACACAGGCGGGTGCGAAGTCAACTGGATGATTCCCGCTGTCCTCACGCGGGCCGGGAAGGTGTGGTGGCCGGAGCAGCCCAACCCGCGCGTCGCTGGTGTGATCAGACGGACCGTCATGCGCTCGCATCCGCGGTCGTCAACTTCGACCGGCGAGCCGATCGGTGCGCCGCGAAGAACCGACCGACCGATGGCGGGACCCAGAGCAAAACGAGCATGAAGATGTGGATGGTATCGGTCGGAATCACGATCGCCAAGAACATGCCGCCTTGGACCGCCGAGATGACGCTCAAACACGTTGCGACCACCAAATAGACGCTCAGCCCGATCCTCGCCCAGCCACGACCGCGAACGGCCTTCGGGGTGAACCAGCTGAGCACTCCGGCGCAGATGAGATGCAGCACGACGGTGTAGATCATGGCGAACCCGTAGACGAGGCTGGGATGCGCGAGGAGCCACTGACGGTTCGCAGTGTCCAGCTGCTGCCCCTGCCGCACGATTGTCGCGACGACACCGTCACGATCAATCAGCATCATCACCGGAAGAGCGAGAAGCAGAAGGATGCTGACGATCGCTCCGACGGCGAGCCATCGCATCGGCCAGGGCGCTCGGGCCGCATTCTCTTGGTGGTACGACTGTGCTTCCATGAGCGAGAAACTAACAGCAGGATGAGCGGATCGACAATCACGCGACGAACCTCATCCGTCTTGCCCGCCAATCCGTCGCAGACCCGCCTCGGCGAGGGTGCGCAACTCGGGTGCCCGCCTCGGCGAGGGTCGCCCCCTGGCCCCGAACCTCACACGGCTTCGAGCGCCCGGACGGGGCTGATCGACGTCGCCGCTCGGGCGGGTTCGCGGCTGGCGACGAACACCGCGAAGAGGGTGCCGGCGATGACGGCGGTGACGACCGCCCAGGGCACGCTCGGGGCGAAGAGGCCGAGCAGGGGCGAGAGCAGAGTCAGCGCGCCGACCCAGCCGAAGCCGATGCCCAGCGGCACGGCGACCACGCAGGCGGTCAGGCTCAGCTGCAGACCTTCGGCGGCGATCATCCTGCGCACGCGCTTCGGAGTCTGCCCGAGTGCCATGAGCAGTCCGATCTCCTGGGTGCGTTGGCGCACGGAGAGCATCAGTGTGTTCGCGACGCCGATGACGGCGATGATCACGGAGAAGAGGATGAGGGCGAGCGCGAACAGCATCGACTTGTCGATGACGGTGGCCAGCGCGTCCTCGAGGCCGCCCCATCCCTCTTCACCGAGTGATCGCGCATACCGCAGCATCTGATCGCGGAAGGTGGTCATGGCGGTGGCGAACATGACGATGAGCGTGATGCCGATGACGAGCCCGATGACCGTGCGCGCATTCCGGGTGGGATGGCGGGCGATCGTCGAGGCGGCCAACCGGGACACCGCGGTGCGCCCGCACAGCCAGCCGATCGCTGTCTGCAGGGGCGGCAGGAGCCACGGATGCCCGATGATGACGCCGAGGAAGGTCAGGCCCGACCCGAACGCCGTGATCACTACGCTCATCAGGCTGATCCGATGATCGGCGGCTCCGATCACGGCGCTGACCAGGAACGTCAGCCCCATGGACAGCAGAATCAGCGAGGCGGTGAGTCCGCCGAGTGAGGCGCGGGCATCCTCGGGCCGGCTCTCGACCGCCTGCGAGGTCGCCTCGATCGGTGAGATCCCCGTGATGCGGCGCGCGCCCAGGTACGCCGACAGCCAGGTCACGATGATGGTGGCGAGCGCGGGAACGGCCATGGTCGGGGTGAGGAGTGCGGTCTCCTCGGTGATGGCGTCGCCGAGGTAGTTCTGCGCGGCCGTCGCCAGCCCGGTCGACGCGGCGAAGGCGAGCACCGCGGCGGGAACGGAGATGATCAGCCCCTCCGCCGAGGCGGCCCTGCGCAGCCGTTTCGACGACGCCCCGATGAGGCGCAGCAGGGCGAGCTGGCGGCTGCGGCCGGCGATGATGATCGAGAACGTGTTCGCGATGACGATCGCGGAGACGAAGAGGGCGATGAGGAAGAAGGTGAACCCGACCATCGACAGCAGGCTCTGCGCGGTCTCGGATTCGGCGATGATCTTCGCCGAGGACAGCCACGCGGTCAGGATCGCGATGCCCTGCATGATCGCGGTGCCGAAGAGGGAGGCGATGAAGACGACGAGGACGCTGGGGAAGAACTGCCGCGGGTTGGTCCGGATTTCGCGCAGCGGGTTCATCGGCTCACCGCAGATTCGGCACGTTCGTCGATGTCGAGCATGGTCGCGGCGATAGCCTCGGCGCTGATGGCATCGCCCAGCTCTGTCACCGGGGTGCCGTCGGCGATGAAGATGACGCGATCGGCATGGGCGGCGACGATCGGATCGTGGGTGACGAGCACGATCGATTGACCGAAGTCGCGGACGGCGTCACGCATGATCGCCATGACTTCGCGACCGGACTTCGCGTCGAGGTTGCCGGTCGGCTCATCGGCGAAGAGGATGTCGGGGCGGGTCGCGAGCGCCCGGGCGATGGCGGTGCGCTGCTGCTGTCCGCCGGAGAGCTCATGAGGCCGGTGCTTGAGCCGGTCGTCCAGCCCCAGGCGGCGGACGACCGTGGCGATCCAGGCGCGTTCGTCGGCATTGGGTCGACGGTCGTCGAGTTCGAAGGGCAGCCGGATGTTCTCTTTGACATTGAGCGTGGGCACGAGGTTGAACGTTTGGAAGACGAATCCGATCCGGCGTCGTCGCAGGGCCGTGAGGTCGTCGTCGCGAAGCTTCGTGATCTCCTGCTCGCCGAGGCGGACCGTGCCGGAGGTGGGTCGGTCGAGGCCGGCGAGGACGTGCATGAGTGTTGATTTCCCCGAGCCCGAGGGGCCCATCACCGCGGTCAGACGGGCCGGTGCGATGTCGAGGCTGACTCCGCTGAGTGCCGTGACCGCGGCGCCTTTCGGATCGAAGACCTTCGAAACGTCGCGGAGTCGGGCGATGGGCATCGTCGGGCCGGTGGTCATAGATTCCCTCATGCGTCGGTGCAAGCTGTCGTTTCCAGACTAACGAGGATCGGCGCTCAGAAACATGAAAAGCGACTGGCCAGTAGGTGAGAGCCAGCTGTGCGACTGGAGCGGAGAGAGCTCCTCGCCGCCTGCTTGCATCGCCCGTTCGGGTCCGCCTCCCTCTGTCCCTGCAGCCCACGCTGTGGTCCACTGGGAAGATGACTCATGACGCGCTCCACCTCTCGACGTCCGTCGACGCCTCCCCCGCCGAGGTGGCTGCCTTCGCCGGGAATCCCGCGAACCTTCCGAGGTGGGCGGCGGGTCTGAGCGCGGGCATCCGGGAAGAGAACGGCCGCTGGATCACGGACTCCCCGATGGGTGAGGTCGAGGTCCGCTTCGGCCCGCACACCGACCTCGGCATCCTCGATCACGACGTGATCTTCCCCGACGGCACGGTCGTGCACAATCCGCTGCGCGTACTCGCCAACGGCACCGGCGCCGAGGTGGTCTTCACCCTGTTCCGTCCGCCAGGGGTCGATGAGGCCGAGTTCGCTCGGGACGCGGACATGGTCCGAGCCGACCTTGCTCGACTTCGCAAACAGTGCGAGGCCGACTAGTTCGCCTTGGGGACAGACCTCGGCGACACCTCGTCGAAGCGGCGGACTGTGCTCTTTGCAACGCGTCGCACACGGCGTTCGAGAGACCGCCTCCAGCCACGAACCGTGCGAGCAGCCCGGACCGAGCGCATGTTCTCCTGCTTCTCAAGCTTGGCAGTGCATGCCTGCAGTTCTCTCGTCGCTTCCTGCGCTTGTTTCTTCGCCACCGCCAGCTGACGATCGCGTTTGGCCAGCAGCAGGCCGTACTCTTCGATCGATGTCAGCCGCGCACGATTCGCGCTCGGTGCGGAGTCGAATCGGTTCTCCAGTTCCTCGGCGTGGAAGAACCCGGGAGCTGGAACGGATGAGGCACTGGGCTTCTCCCCCGAGCCGTCACCGACAGTGTGGGCCACGACGAAGTCCCACCAGTCCCCATGCTCGGCGCGACGCTGGGCGGCGCTGTCTTGCAGCGCATCGGCGATGACCTGGCGGTTTTCGGCCACCCCGGCTCCTGTCGCGACGACATCATCGATGGAGTCCACCGGGAGGACGAACTGTTCCATTCCGACGTTCTCGGCTGCTCCGCGCATTCGGATGGACGAGTAGAGGTTGGGCACAAGAGAGATGAACGGCACTGCGGCGGCGCCGGCGAAGATTCCCGCATGGTAGCGGGTGCCGATGACGAATTCAGCCCTCTCAGTCAGGGCGATGAGTTCACGAGCGGTGAGCATCCGGGTCGGTCTGACGGACACCCGACCGACCTCAGTCGCAATCTGATCATTGGTGAGCTGGTCTCGTGTCGGCGCAGCGGGCGGCAGTCCGCCGCCGTGGGGAACCAGCAGCACATTGAGCCCGGTCTCGTCGGTGAGACGTCGGGTGATGTCGACGAGGTGCGCGTGATAGGCACTGTCGGCGAGCACCGGTGACGACGCCTTCTCGGCAAAGCTGGCCAGGATGAACGGCTCCGCGGTCAGATCGTAGACAGCGCGGCGGTCTTCTTCGCGTGCTTCGAGTGAGAACGCGTCGTCGACCTGCCTGCACACTACGGCGCGTTTGCCTCCGACCTCCTTGGCGAACGTTGTCGTATAGCTCTCTCGGCTGCCGACGAACTCGGCATCGGCCAAGAACTCGTAGACGAGCTTGCGGTCCTCGTCATAGATGAGAGGGCCGAGAGTCTGGCTCGTCAGAGCATAGGGCTTGCCCAACAGCTGCGCGATCCGCCCCAGAGTCACTCGCTCATAGATGTGATGGGCGAACATCGAGTTGAGATTCCCACCGCCGGCGATGAGCACCGCGTCAGAAGCGCGCACCGCGTCGATCACTTTCAGTGCCGGATCCCCTGCTCTGAGAGAGCTTCGGCCCCCTTTGGTTTCGACATGCTCGAGCACCTTCTCCATCCGCGCGATGTTCGGCTCACGGTCACGTTTGAAGCCGATGCGCGGGATGGCATCGACCCCGTACATCTCGGCCGCGTATTCCGGCTCTCCGGCGATGAGGGTGATCTCGATGTCGGTGCGGGCGCGGAGCGCATCGATGGCCAGTTCGGTCATCGCCTCATCGCCGAGGTGGTAGAACCGACTCCAACCGACATCGCCGATCATCGTTATGCGTTTCATATCTCCCTAGGATCCGCGAGTGACGCCCCTGCTGGCGGCCTCCGCGACAATCTAGTCACGACACGTCTCACGGAGGTGAATGTCGCACGACGACCGGGTGAACAGTCGTCCTGAATGGACGGCCGCCTCGGTGAGGGTGAATGCACGAGTGGCCCGGAACTTCATGTTCCGGGCCACTGGTGTGGGTCAGAGGTGACTCAGTCCGAGCGGATGGCTCAGTCCTCGTCCTCCTCTTCCTTCTTCTCGACGACCAGGGTCTCGGTGGTGAGAACCAGGGCGGCGATCGAAGCGGCATTGCGCAGTGCCGAGCGGGTGACCTTGACGGGGTCGATGATTCCGGCCCCGATGAGGTCGCCGTAGTCACCGATTGCGGCGTTGTAGCCCTGGCCCGACTCGAGGTCGGTCACCTTGGCGACGACGACGTAACCGTCCTGGCCTGCGTTCTCGGCAATCCAGCGCAGCGGCTGGACGACTCCGCGCTTGACGATGTCGGCACCGGTGAGTGCGTCACCGGACAGACCGAGGTCGTTGCCGTCGAGGACCTTCGCGGCGTGGATCAGAGCCGATCCACCACCGGCGACGACGCCCTCCTCGATGGCGGCACGAGTAGCGGACACAGCGTCTTCGACGCGGTGCTTGCGCTCCTTGAGCTCCACCTCGGTGGCGGCGCCGACCTTGATGACGGCGACTCCGCCGGAGAGCTTGGCCAAGCGCTCCTGCAGCTTCTCGCGGTCCCAGTCGGAATCGGTGTTCTCGACCTCGGCGCGGATCTGAGCGACACGACCGGCAACAGCATCGTCGGCACCTGCACCATCGATGATCGTGGTGTTGTCCTTGGTGACGGTGATGGTGCGGGCGTTGCCGAGCTCTTCCAGGGTCACCTGGTCGAGCTTCATGCCCATGTCCGGGGTGACGACCTGGCCGCCGGTGAGGACGGCGAGGTCTTCGAGGATGGCCTTGCGGCGGTCACCGAAGCCAGGAGCCTTGACGGCGGCGACGTTGATGATTCCGCGCAGCTTGTTGACGACCAGGGTCGACAGAGCCTCGCCCTCGATGTCCTCAGCGATGATGAACAGCGGCTTGCCGGCCTGCTGCACCTTCTCGAGGACGGGCAGGAGCTCCTGGATGTTGGAGATCTTGCCCTGGTTGATGAGGATGAGTGCGTCGGAGAGCACAGCCTCCTGACGATCGGCATCGGTCACGAAGTGCGGCGACAGGAAGCCCTTGTCGAACTGCATTCCTTCGGTGATCTCGAGCTCGACCGATGCGGCCTGGGACTCGTCGATCGTGATGACGCCGTCCTTGCCGACCTTGTCGAAGGCATCGGCGATGAGTTTGCCGATCTCTTCCGACTGGGCGGACAGTCCGGCGACGTGCGCGATCTCCGAGGAGTCGGCGACGTCGCGGGCGATGGTGCCCAGCTGCTCCGAGACGGCCTCGACGGCGGTCTCGATTCCGCGCTTGAGCTGACCGGGTGCGGCACCTGCGGCGACGTTGCGCAGTCCTTCGTTGACGAAGGCCTGAGCGAGAACTGTCGCGGTGGTGGTTCCGTCACCGGCGATGTCGTTGGTCTTGGTGGCGACTTCCTTGGCCAGCTGTGCGCCGAGGTTCTCGTACGGATCGTCGACCTCGACCTCACGGGCGATGGTCACACCATCGTTCGTGATCGTGGGAGCGCCCCACTTCTTGTCGAGCACGACGTTGCGACCCTTCGGTCCCAGCGTCACCTTGACGGTGTCGGCCAGGGTGTTGACACCCTTTTCGAGTGCACGACGAGCTTCGTCGTTGAATTCCAATGATTTAGGCATTCGTCCTCCTGTCAGTGAAGTAGTCGTTCAGGGGATTCAGCCGATGACTGCGAGCACGTCGCGAGCCGAGAGCACGAGGAACTCTTCGCCTGCGTACTTGACTTCGGTGCCTCCGTACTTGGAGTAGATGACCTTGTCGCCGACGGCGACGTCGACCGGCACGCGGTTTCCGTTGTCAGCAACGCGGCCCGGGCCGACTGCGACAACTTCGCCTTCCTGAGGCTTTTCCTTGGCGGTTTCGGGAATGACCAGACCACTGGCGGTAGTCTGTTCTGCTTCGACCTGACGGATGACAATCCGATCTTCGAGTGGCTTGATGGAGACCGACATATCGGGCCCTCTCCCTTCGCTGGGTTCTTCTTCATCGAGTCAGACGGCGGCTTCTGCCATGAACCTCTCGTCGTCGCGGGTGCCGAGCGATTCGACCGTCTCATGAAACTGGCACTCAATGAGTGCTAGTGCTAATTCGACTCTAGAACGCTCTTAGCACTCGGTCAACTTGAGTGCCAGCAATTCGTCATGCTCTGGGCGAAAGTTCAGACTGGGTGGCAAAAAGCGCGGGCCCCGAGGATCTCTCCTCGGGGCCCGCGCTCCTTGCTGACCGCCTCAGCTCAGTTGTCGATATCTGTTGTCAATGGCGGCCAGAGCTCGTTGCCGATCAGGCGACCGACCGGCGCTTGCCGATCCGGTGCCCTAGAAGCGGCAGCTGATCAGGCGCAGGTCCACTGGCCCCAGCCAGCCTCGGCCTGGAGCTTCTTCGCACGCTGGAACTGCTCCTGCGGGCTGGCGTCGGACGGGTTGCCGCTGCCCCCCATGGAGTGCCAGGTCTGCGGAAGGAACTGGAACAGACCGAAGTGGGTGCCGTTCGAGGCCTTGGGGTCGAACTGCGACTCGCACTCGACCACCTGGTACCACTTGGAACCGGGCCCTCCGAGCATGTCCTTGATCTCCTGGGTGCTCATGGAGCCGCCGCTGGAGCCGGAGCCGCCGCCGGTGCTCGAGTCACCGGAGTCGCCCGAACCGGAGTCACCGGAGTCACCGGAATCGGAGCCGCCGGTGTCAGCCGGTTCTTCCTTCTTCTTGGTGCCCTGGACGACGACCTTGGTCTTGGGTTCGGAGAGGACCTTCTCGTCCTTCTTCTCCTTCTTGACCTCTTCGCCGTTGATCGTCTTGACCTTGTAGGTGACCTGCTTCTGGCCGTCCTTGCCTTCGGCCTCGACCTTGGTCTCGCCTTCAAAGAGGGAATCGGACTTCTTGGTCTCGACCTCGGCCTTGATGGCCTGCTTGTCCTTGACGGTGTCGTTCTTCACGCGGTTGACGGTCAGCACCTGGCCGTCGGAGACCTCGGCGGACATCGGGACGGACAGGAAGTCGTCCTTGTCGAGCTTGACGCCCGTGTCCTTGAGCGCTTCCTTCGCGGTGCCAACAGCGGCCGAGACCTTGTGGTCCTTGCCATCGGCGACGACGGTGAGGTCCTTCGACGTGGTCACGTCGATGTCATTGCCCTCGTCCTTCAGCCGCTGGCTGGCCTTCGCGTTGAGGTCGGCGCCCTTCGCGTCCACGCCGAGGTCGGCCAGAGCCTGACCCACGGTGTTCGCGTTGGTCCATTCGTTCGTGTCCTTGCCATCGACTGACAGCGCGACCTTCTTCGCCGTGTTGACGGTGATCGTCATGTCACGGTCGACCTTGGTGCCCACACCGGGCTTGACGTGGTCGCGCTTATCGACATCGATCTCGTGGCTGTCGAGGATGTCCCCGACGGTTCCACCGAAGGTCCGGATCTCCTCGGCCTGTCCGTTGACCTCCAAGGTCACAGGCTTGTTCATGGTCACGACAGCGCCCGTACCACCGACGAGTCCGGTGATCACGACCGCCTGTGCAGCGATCTGAACCTTACGGTTCTTCAGAAAATCAATCACAAAAATATCCCTGAGCAGAGTTTATCGACCTGTTCACTGTAACCGATTCGTTACACGCTCCGCAAAATATCACGGAAATGTAACGGTGTGAGTTTCCTGAGGGCGCGTCTGACCTGGAGTTCCCCCGTGATTCGGGGGCATTCCCGATCGTGACATTTCCTCGCCGAGGCGGCCCTGCGTCCCGTTACCTCGCTCACAGAACGAAGGACTGAACCCCGCTCAGTCCCAGCTGCCGAGGGCTCGCTCCGCGTTGTTCCAGACGGCAGCGCAGAGATCCTCTTCGCTCATCCCGCGCACGTCGGCGAGCTTCCGCGCCGTGATCGCGGTGAGGTAGGGACCTCCCGGCTTCCCGCGATGCGGGTGCGGCGTGAGGAAGGGTGCATCGGTCTCCGTCAGCAGCAGCTCCAGAGGAGCGGAAGCCGCCGCCCGCCGCAGCTCATCGGCGTTCTTGAACGTGAGGTTGCCGGCAAACGACATGTAATAGCCCTCGGCCGCACATTCGCGGGCCATCGCTTCGTCACCGGAGTAGCAGTGGAAGATCGTGACCTCGGGGGCGCCTTCCTCCTTGAGGATGCGCAGCACATCCGCGTGTGCCTCCCGGTCGTGGATCTGCAGGGCGCGTCCGGTGCGCTTGGCGATCTCGATATGGGCACGGAAAGAACGCTGCTGTTCGGCGACGCCCTCTTCTCCTGTGCGGAAGTAATCGAGTCCGGTCTCCCCCACCACGCGCATGCGCTCGTGCGAGGACACGAGCGATTCGATCTCGGTGAGCGCATCGTCGAGCAGGCCCCTCTCGGCCAGCCGCGGGGCTTCGTTCGGGTGGAGGGCGACCCCGCCGATCATCCAGGTGCGCCCGCCTGCGGGAGAAGCGGGCACGGTTCGGTGGCCGTCCGCCTCGGCGAGAGATCCCACTTCCGTGGCCGCCTCGGCGGGGGTGCCTGAATATTGGGAAGCGACGAGCTCGGTCGTCCACCGGGCTGCCGGGAGGTCACAGCCGATCTGGACGATGCGACGGACCCCCGCCTCGGCGGCGGTGTCATGGAAGAGATCCAGCGACGGGAACTCTTCGTCCGCGTCGGGGGTCACTTCGGGTTCGGGTTCACCGGCACCCAGCGGCAGCCGCACACCCGTGCAGATGTCGAGGTGGGTGTGGGTGTCGACGATGGGGTGAGCGAGCGGTTCGGGCACCGGTGGATAGGTTCCGGCGGCGCGCGAAGCCATTATTCGGTCTCCTCCACGAACTTCGGGAACACGGGTTCGGGTTTCGGCAGGGGTGTGCCCGGCTCGAGCGGGAATTCGACGGCCGCGAAAGACCGGGGATCGGCCTCGGCGGCGGCGATGCCGTCGGCAGCGGCCTCGGCGACGTTCGGAGCCAGGGCGGCCGAAGCGTAGGCGGCACCGGCGGCGACGCCGATGGCCGCACTCGCGGACACGGCTCCCATCGCCTCGGCGCCGGACCCGGAATCGACGGCGGTCGGCAGGACCTTAGCACCGGCCTCACCGACGCCGGCGGGCACACCGAGGAGGTCGAGGATCTTGCCCGCGGATCCGGGCATGACCGGCTGGATGAGGATGGAGATGATGCGCACGACCTCGATCGTCACCCACAGCACGGTGGCCATGCGGTCGGGATCGGTCTTCTTCAGCTTCCACGGCTCCTGCGCGGAGAAGTAGCGGTTGGCCTCCGAGAGCACCTTCCAGCAGGCCTCGACATAGAGGTGGAGGGCCTGGGTGTCGACGTGGCGCCGGGCGGCGTCGGGCACGGCACGGGCGAGGGCGAGGAGCTTCTCGTCCGCCTCGGTGAGAACGCCGGGCTGCGGCACTTGGGCGTCGCAGTTCTTCTGGATCATCGACAGCGAACGCTGGGCGAGGTTGCCGTATTCGTTGGCGAGGTCGGAGTTCTTGCGGGTGATGATCGAGTCCTTCGTGTACGAGCCGTCATGGCCGTAGGAGAACTCGCGGAAGAGGAAGAAGCGCAGGGTGTCCAGGCCGAAAGCGTCGACGAGGTCGAGGGGGTCGACGACGTTGCCGACGGACTTCGACATCTTCTCACCGGCGTTGAAGAGGAAGCCGTGGGCGTGGACGCGCTTCGGCAGCTCGATGCCGGCGCTCATGAGGAAGGCGGGCCAATAGACCGAGTGGAAGCGGATGATGTCCTTGCCGATGATGTGGACGTCGGCGGGCCACCACTTCGCGAACTTCTCTTCGTCGTCCGGGAAGCCGGCGGCGGTGAGGTAGTTCGTCAGGGCATCGATCCACACGTACATCACGTGTTTGTCGTTGCCGGGCACCGGCACACCCCAGTCGAAGGTGGTGCGGGAGACCGAGAGATCCTTGAGCCCGGAGGCGACGAAGGAGGCGATCTCGTTGCGGCGGGAGTCCGGGCCGATGAACTCGGGGTGGTTCTTGTACAGCTCGAGCAGCTTGTCCTGGTACTTCGAGAGGCGGAAGAAGTAGGACTCCTCTTCCGTCCAGGTCACCTCGGTGCGGGTCTCCTTGGACAGGCGCACGCCGTCGACGACCTCGGTCTCGTCCTCAGTGTAGAAGGCCTCGTCGCGCACGGAGTACCAGCCGGAGTATGTGTCGAGGTAGATGTCGCCGGCCTCTTCGAGCTTGCGCCAGATGGCCTGCGACGCGGTGTAGTGGTCTTCGTCGGTGGTGCGGATGAACCGGTCGAAGGTCGAGCCGAGCGCGAGCTGGGTATCGCGGAAGTTCTTCGCGTTGTCGTCAGCGAGCTCTTTGGGGGTGATGCCGAGCTTGTTCGCCGCCTGCAGCATCTTCAGCCCGTGCTCGTCCGTGCCGGTGCAGAAGAAGACATCGTGATTGTCCAGTCGCTTGAACCGGGCGATCGTGTCGGCCGCAATGTACTCATAGGCATGCCCGATGTGAATGGCCCCGTTGGGGTAGGCAATCGCTGTCGTCAAGTAGTAACCCATAGGGAACTCAGTCTAAGGGACGCCGCCGCGCAGGCGCGCATGAGCCCGTGGGGGTGGGACTGAGGGCAGTGCGTGTGGGTGGGTACGGTGCGGGCAGGCGCTGGACTGCGGCGCAGGCGGCGCGCACGGCCTCGGCGGGGAGTCTGCAACGCCAGTCTCTGTTTGGGTACGGGTTTCTCTGAAATGCTCACTGATCAACCTGAGCATTTCAGAGAGAAGTGCACCATTCGCGGCCGTGTTCCCCGAACATTTCGTTCCCCGGCCTTACCTCACCCACCTCCATGCATTCCGGTTGCCTCCTTTGACCCTCCCTGTACTCCAACTGCGAAGTGTTGCGCTCCAGCACCGAGCCACCGATTCCGATCGTGGATTGATTGCGACAAGGCGGCTCCCTCGGTCGAGTGGACCGATTCGGCCGACTGACCTGACGGAGGGGACCCAGAGTGGCGAGAGAACTGGCGCCCCGGACCGTTTGGGGCGGCCGCTGAATAGAACGTGGGACTGTCCGGCGGGCAAACCACCGGGCCGACCGATAGACCTGCTCTATTGCAGCGTCGGTTTGCCCCTGAATTCCAGGAGCTGCGGAGCCTGGCCGAACACCTTCATCTCAAACTGCTTTAGATTGGTGACGTCGCCAAACTGCAGATGCACGATTCTGAACCCCATGTTCAACAGCTCGTTCTGCTGATGACCTTCGTGTTTGAGCCTCTCTCCGCCGAAGTCGGCATACTTCTGACCTCCGTCGAATGCGAGGACAGTGTTCGTGGGCCTGTGAAGGAAGTCGAGCCTCGCGAGAAGCGAGCCATCGCGCCCAACGTTCCATTGTTGAGTGAAATCGTGCAGACCCATCTGATGAAGGGCAAACGAGGTCCGACTCTCCGCGTAGTTCTCAGAGAGCGGGCTGACGATCGTCAAGATTCGCAGAGCGCGTTTCCTCCCCCGACGCAGGCGCATCGCCGCTGGGACGAAATCACGAGCCACGATCTCTCGTCCGACGGCGTGCATGCGCCGTGGGTCATGCATTCCGATTCTGGCGTCGCCGGACTCTCGTTCGACTTGTGCGCGCAGTCCCCCTTCCAAAGCGGCCATGCCGTCTGCCGGGCCTTTCTCGGCAATCAGATCCAGCCCGGTGCGGACAGAGGTGAGTGTTCTGACACCGTGCACAGTGCAAACGTCCTCAGCACTGTATTGTCGTTTCCGCCTGATGATCTCGGGGCTGCTCGAGTAAGCGGTCGGATTCGTCACCACGATCCGCCCAAGCTCTGCCTTGAACAACGGCAGTTCGTGGAGGATCGCGGCGGACACTCCGCTGACAGCGTCATCTGCCCTGAAGTGGCGATAGTGCACGATTCCCAGTCGGGCAATGTGTTCGCTGAATCGGTGGTCGCCTTCGCGGCTTGCGACCGTCGTCGAACGGAAGTATTCGACCCAGTCTTCATCCATGATCAACACCGATGCCGACCGGTGCTTCTTGAGATTGCAGGCACGAACGATCGAATAGATTCCGCGGGTCAGCCTCAGCATGCAGCAGTTCACTGCGCTGGAGATCGCTTCATGGGTCATCCCTACAGCTCTGAGGGTTCTGTAATCGACGACGTTGTACTTGTCCAAATATTCGAGTTTCATCTGCTGATCGTGCGACTGCACCGCGGTCTTGTCACGCGGTGAAATCACCCTCTGTGGAAAGCCTCGCTCCGCCCACAAGAAGAGGCGTCGAAGTCATCGGCGCTGTGCACACGAGACAGCTGTCGAGTCATCCTGACCGTTGCCCCTCATTTTCGCGGCCCGACTCCGTTTTCGGTACGGGCTCTTCCGAGTTGCTCACGTTCTTTTGTGTGCATTTCACAGGAAGGTGTACCGAAGTTTTCAACGTGGCTGATGTGTAAGTGGATTCGTCGGCGTTCGCTCTTCCGAAACGCAAATCACCCGCTGGAGCACGGTGGTCGCCTGCGAAGGAACGTCGCCCGCCCTCCGCACTGCCCGGAGTGCGTCACTCGCGGTGGAGCCAGGCCTCGTAGACGTCGCGCTTCGACAGGCCGAACTTCTTCGCCACCTGCCCTGCCGCATCCTTGGCTCTCACACCGGAGTCGACCAGAGCGCTGACCTCGCCGAGGTGGTCTTCCGGTGCCGACTCGACCTCGGTGGCCCCGGCGAGCACGAGGGTCAGTTCTCCGCGCAGTCCGCCGGCAGCCTGTGTCCGCAGGGATCCCACCGTCCCGCGCAGAGTCTCCTCGTAGGTCTTCGTCAGCTCGCGGCTGATGGCCATGGGTCGGTCGACTCCGATGACTTCGGCGAAGTCGTCCATCGCATCGGCGATGCGGTGCGGGCTCTCGAAGAACACCATCGTCCGCTTCTCGGCCTTGAGCTCGGTCAGCAGAGTCTTGCGCTGCCCGGACTTGCGCGGCAGGAATCCTTCGAAGCTGAACCGGTCGCTGGGCAGTCCGGAGACGGCGAGCGCCATGAGCACCGCGGAGGGCCCCGGAGCGGACGTGATCGGTTGTCCCGCCTCGGCGCAGGCTTTGACCACGCGATACCCGGGGTCGGAGACGGCGGGCATCCCCGCGTCGGAGAGCAGAACTACTGTCTCACCAGCGGCGATCAGCTCGACGAGTTCGGGTGCGCGGTGGCCCTCGTTGTGATCGAAGACGCTGATGACACGCTTCGTGTGGCTCAGCTGCAGCCGTTGCGCCAAGGACAGGAACCGTCGGGTGTCCTCGGCTGCGATGACATCGGCGGTTTCGATGGCCTGCCGCATCCGCGGGCTCGCATCGCCGAGGTTGCCGATCGGAGTCCCGACCAGGATCAGTCGACCGCCGGTGAGGTTCGAACCCGATCCCTGCCCCGCGTGGTCGGTCTGGTCGATGCCGTCGGGCACGGCCGCCTCGGCGAGGTTTTCGTCGTCCCCGTTTCCAGGGTCAGTTTCGACGACCGGGCCAGAGGACGCGAAGGCCTCTGAACTCAACTGGCCGAACCTGCGCCGACCATTGCCGCGCCGAAGATGAGGACGAAGATTCCGACGTAGACGACCCAGAAGAGGATCCAGAGTGCGGTGCCGATGTAGCCGACCCACAGTGCGGCGATCGCCATGCCGTCGCCGCGCTCTCCGCGTTCGCGGATCTGTTTGCGGGCGATGTGGCCCATGATGATGCCCGCGATGCCGCCGATGAAGATCGACGAGATGAAACCGAAGATCGAGGCGCACATGCCGACGATGGCCAACACGTTCGTCGGCGGAAGCTGTTGGTACATGTAGCCGGGCCCGCCGGCGTACTGAGCATTGGCCGCGTAGGCGTTGTTCTGGCTGTAGGACTGGGCACCGTATGCGCCGCCCGCGTTCGACTGGGGCTGCTGGTAGTACATGTCCGGGTTGTTCCAGTTGTTCTGGCTGCTCATGGCGAAGTCTCCTTGTGGTTGCCTTCAACGGTACAGAGTCGTCGGTGGCGGCAAAAGGTTGGGCGGTTACAGGTCAATCACAGTTGCCGAGGCCGGGGCCGTGGGGCGGGGGTGCCGGCCCGGGGCCGTGAGGCGGGGATGGCGGCCCGGGGCCGTGGACCGGGGGCCGGGCTCCCCGGATGCCGCGGCGTCAGCTGACGGTTCCTCCTCCGGCGGCGATGGCCACTCCGATCACGAGCGCGATGACGCCGAAGTAGATCAGCCAGAACACGACCCAGAAGATCACGCTCAGGTAGCCCAGCCACAGCGCGGCGACGGCCATACCGTTGCCGCGTTCACCGCGGGCCTTGATCTGCGAACGGGCGACATGGCCGAAGATGATGCCGATGAAGCCGAGGAAGAATACCGAGGTGACGAACGAGATGAGCGTGAGCACCAGCGCCACGATCGCCGAGGTGTTCGTCGGCGCCACCTGCTGGCAGACGACGACCGGTGCCCGGTTTCCGTAGGTCACGGGAGCCTGAATCGGGGCGGGCGAGTGGACCGGGGCCGGCGAGCGGACCGCGACCGGCGTGCGAACCGGTGCAGGCGAGTGGACCGCGACGGGAGCGTAGACCGAACCGTTCGATCCGGTGTAGGTGTTCCCGAGGGGCAGTACGCGAGTGTTCATGTCCGTTCCGTTCCGCTGGCTGTCGTTGATCTCTGAGTCTGTTCCGGGCCGTCCTCAACGGCTGTCCCGACGTCTGACATCAACGCTACCGACGTGCGACGAGCGCAGCGGCCAAATCGTGTTGCAGTCCTGCACCACCCGTTGCAGGACACCCTCACCGAGGCGGCAGCACCGTCCGTTTCAAGACCCCTCACCGAGGCGGCCGCACCGTCCCGCAACCGCGTGACCCCGGGCAACGACCCCAGGTCATTCAGGACGGCTCAGTAGCTGCCCATCATGCTGAGGAAGCCGAGGCCGAAGACGCCGACCACGATGACAGCCCCGATCAGACCGAGCGCAATGCTGACGTAGCCGATGATCAGGCCGGCGATGGCCTGTCCGCGGCCCTCTTCGCCGGTGCGTTTGATCTGGCTGAGACCGATGTGACCGAAGATGACGGCGAGCACCGGTGCGATCCAGAGGAACATCGCGATGATGCTGAAGATGACGCCGATGAAGGGAATCATCGACAGCAGACCGCAGACGAATCCTCCGCCGATTCCGATGATGCCCATCCACATCGACCACACAGCCATCTTGTTGGGTGCGGGCCGGACGTAGATCGGCTGCGCACCGTAGGTCATCGGCTGGCTGTACGCACCCGGCTGACTGTAAACGCCCTGCTGGCTGTAGGCATCGTAGGCGCTCGGCTGGCTGTAGGCGCCAGGCTGGCTGTAGCCGCCGGACTGCCCATACGAGTTCTGCTGCCCGTAGGCGCCGGACTGTCCAAAGTCTCCGCCCTGCCCATACGGCTGTCCCTGCGAATACTGTCCAGCGCCAGATCCATACTGACCAGCACCAGCCCCGTACTGGCCGGCACCAGACCCATATTGTCTCGAGCCGGATCCGTACTGCCCGGCGCCGGAGCCGTACTGGCCCGCCTGCCTCTGCCCGTACTGCGGCTGGGATCCATAGTTGTTGTTGAACTGCTGCGAGCCGACCTGGGGAGGATCGCTCGGGCGGTAGTTGGGGTTGTTCGACACGTTGTGCACCATTTCGCTCGGACTCCGGCTGTCTCCTACTACTCTAGTGATGCGCATCGGCGAATGCCCAAGAATCTCGCTCGCCGTGCCGAACCTCATGCCCGCCAACCCACCCGACCGTCGTCCGGCTCTTCCCTGCGGGTCGCATGAGAGCCCCGCCCGCCGAGATCTCTAAACTGGACTTCGATGACACACACCGCAGACTCCCCGGCCCCCACCCGGCGCATCGCCCGCGAGCGCCTGGCGAGGAGACGCGAAAAGGTGCGCGCCGGTGCCGCTGCGATGCGCCGCGAAACCTTCCACGCCGGCATGTGGGCCACCCGCGCGCCGTTGTGGATGTGGCCGGCACTGCTGGTCATCACCGGAATCGGCGCTGCTCTGCGTCTCTTCCGCCTCGACTTCCCGCACCGCCTGATCTTCGACGAGACCTATTACGTCAAAGACGGCTACTCGGTCTTCAACTTCGGCTATGAGCGCTCCTGGCCCGAGAACGCCGACGACTCCTTCAACGCCGGCGACCCCAGCGTCATCGAATCCACCCCCGAATACGTCGTTCACCCGCCTCTGGGCAAATGGCTCATCGGGTGGGGCATCGACCTCTTCGGCGCCGACGACTCATTCGGCTGGCGCTTCACCGTGGCGATCATCGGCACCCTCACGATCTTCCTCCTCGGCGTCGTCGCCTGGAAGCTCTTCCGCTCGGCGTTCTTCGCCTGCGTCGCCGCCGGCCTGCTCGCCATCGACGGCGAGCACTTCGTCCACTCCCGCACGAGCCTGCTCGACATCGTGCTCATGGCCTTCGTCCTCCTCTCCTTCTTCTTCATCCTCCTCGACCGCGAGCAGGTGACGAAACGCCTGGCCGGCTGGGCCCGATCGACGACGAATACGTCTTCCCCATCCGCCCTCACCGAGGCGGCACCGACTTCCCAGACCGCCCCCACAGACGCTGGGTCATCTTCCCGAACCGACCCCGATGAGGTCCCCCGGACCTTCCCGGGCGAACTCAGCGAGTCGGTCTCCGCCACCTCCGTCACCGAGGCGGCCCCACCCATCGCGGGAGCCCGACGTCGGCGTCGGACCAGGTCCAGGGATGCGCTCAACTTCGGGCCCCGCCTCGGCGCGCGTCCTTGGATCTTTGCCGCCGGGATCAGTCTCGGCTTGGCAATGGGAGTGAAGTGGTCGGGTCTTTACGCGCTGGCGGTGTTCGGGATTCTGCTCGTCCTGTGGGATGTGCATTCGCGGTATCGGGCCGGAGCCGGGCATCCGTGGCTGGGCATGTTCATCCGCGACAGCATCCCCTCGTTCTTCAAGCTCGTGCCGATCGCGCTCGTGACCTATGTGGCGTGCTGGTCGGGGTGGATCCGGTCGGACGATGCGTGGGACCGGCAGTGGGCCGCGGAGAACTTCGGCTGGTGGCGTGCGCTGCCGGACTGGCTGGACTGGCTGCCGTCGTTGGCGCACTACCACTACACGGCGTATTCGTTCCATGTCGGGCTCGACTCGGAGCACCCGTACATGTCGAATCCGTGGGGTTGGATCGTGCAGTGGCGGCCGACGTCGTTCTACTACGAGTCCTACGACCAGGGCGACATGGGATGCATCGCCGAGAAGTGCTCCTCGGCGATCACCTCGGTGGGCAACCCTGTGATCTGGGGATTGGCTCCCCTGGCGGTGCTCGTCTGCCTCATCGTGTGGATCATCCGCCGAGACGTCCGCCCGGCCGTCATCCTCGCCGGGCTCGCCGCGACCTGGCTGCCGTGGTTCGCCTACCAGGAACGGACGATCTTCACCTTCTACACCATCGTCATGGTGCCCTTCGTGGTGCTGGCCGTGACGTACGGTCTGACCCTCGTCTGGGGCCGAGTGCCCGGTGGCGGGCAAGCGTCCGTGGGCATGCGGGTGTCGCCGGGTCAGGTTGAGCTCGCGCGGACGTCCATGGCCGGGCCGCTCGAGCCGGAGGCGCTGGCCGCGTCCACGGGACCTTCTGCGGA
This sequence comes from Brevibacterium sp. CFH 10365, assembly GCF_009299785.1. Classification (NCBI taxonomy): domain Bacteria; kingdom Bacillati; phylum Actinomycetota; class Actinomycetes; order Micrococcales; family Brevibacteriaceae; genus Brevibacterium; species Brevibacterium sp. CFH 10365. The sequence goes on from NZ_VIGO01000004.1 coordinate 163,831, forward strand.
CGCCGCGATGGCGAAGCCTGGGGCGGGCGCTCGGGGACGCTCGCTGCAGCAGCGGTTCACGCGGATCTCAGCGGCACTGTTCGCAAGGAGGCTGAGCGTCGGCCTAGTCCTCGTCGCTGCGGTGATGGCTTTCGCCTACTTCTGGCCCATCTACACCGGCGAGGTCATCCCGTTCTCCGCCTGGAACAACCGGATGTGGAACATCACCTGGCGCTGACCAGGTTTCGCGCTAAGTGCGGGACAGCTTGGTAGTCCAGTCGCCCTCGCGCGCCTCGGTCTCGCATCGTCGTCCGTCCTCTGCAGACTTGCGCCCTCCGATTACGATTCGTCCAAAGTCGACGCACCTTCCAGAGAACACCACGGGACATATTCGAATCATTGAACGGAATGCGATTATGCCGATTCCGCAGCCGAGGGCATGAAAACTCTTTATGACTATAAGGGGCTAAGTCACCGCTAGCATTTCAGATAAATGCGGCGAAAGGACCCCGTATGTGGAATCTGAAACCTTCGACCAGTGCAATTGTCGTCGTCGACATGCAGCGCGATTTCGTCGAAGAAGGGCGACCGATGGAAGTCCCCATGGCGCGAAAGAAGGCTCCGGCGATGCGAGAGCTCATCGACGCGGCCCGAACGGCAGAACTCCCGATTATATTCACGCAGCACGTGCTCTTCGACGACCTCAACATCTCACCGCTGGAGGCAAGCAACAACCCGCGCTTGGAATCTGAGGGCATGCGCGCAGGCACCGACGGAATCGAAATCGTCCCTGCAATGGGGGCACGGGACAGCGACTACTACGTGCAGAAGCACCGATACGATGCTTTCCACAACACACGTTTGGAGACGCTGCTCACCAATGTTCGCGGATATCGAGCTGTCGACACAGTCATCGTTGCGGGAACGTTGACTGAGGTGTGTTGTGAGTCCACCGCACGCAGCGCGTTCATGCGTGACTACAAGGTTGTGTTCGCCGACGATGCGACCGGCGCTCTGTCAGAATCTGCGCAGACTGCAACGACGAACGTGATTGCAAAGTTCTTCGGTCGTGTGATGTCGAATCGCGACATCATCACATCTTTCGAAGGCAGCCGGTTATGAGCGCCCGCAATGCTGACATGCGTCCTCAACTCGACAGTGCGCTGAAGCGCCGACGTTACGAACGCAATGTCGTCATCATCATGGCGCTCGGATTCGGACTAGTCGGACTCGATCGCTGGATCATCGCCCCTCTGTTCCCGGCGATGATGGTGGATCTCGATCTAGATTATGCCGACCTTGGCAATATAATCGGCGCACTCGGCCTTGCGTGGGGAATCTCCGCCCTCTTTATGGGACGGTTATCGGATCGGTTCGGCCGCCGCGCAGTGATGATTCCCGCAGTTGTCATCTTCTCGCTCTGTTCGGTGCTCACCGGACTGGCTGGCGGGCTCATCGCGCTGATACTCGTCCGTGCTTTCATGGGCGTGACCGAGGGTGCGTTCAGCCCTACCGCAGTTGCGTCCACAGCCGAGGCCTCCGCCCCCAAACGACGTGGGCTGAATCTCGGCATCCAGCAGAGCACTTTCGCGCTCTTCGGAATCGGACTCGGACCGATAATCGCGACGCAGTTGCTGGTCGTTTTGCCGAGCTGGCGTTGGGTCTTCGGAATAATGCTCATACCGGGGCTCATCATCGCCTACTTCGTGTGGCGCAATGTCCGGGAGCCCGAGGAACTGCAGGAAGAGCTCCCCAAGGCTGGGCAGGCTCCCCAAGCGCAGATGCTCCACACCCAACAGGACGCAGCAAGCTACCGGTGGATCGACATCTTCCGCCACAGGAACATCATCGTTTCCACCTTGGCCCTCTGCGGAACCATGACATGCATCTTTGTAATGAGTTCGATGGTGCCCAGCTATCTGACCGACTATCACCATATGAGTGCACAGAATATGGGTTTCGCTACGTCCGGAATCGGATTCGGAGCATTTGCCGGTCAGCTGCTCATCCCTGGTATCTCTGATCGGATCGGCCGTAAACCTGCGGCTATGCTCGCTCTTGCCTTCGGTGCGGTCATGATGGCGCTGGTCATCGTTCAGGGGCCCAATGTGATCTCGGTCTTCCTGCTGCTGTTCGCTGTCGCGCTCGGAGTGAACGGCACTCTCGCACTTCTAGCGGCAACAGTCTCGGTCGAGTCTGTTCCTCCTGCGCTGATGGCCACGGCTGCTGGTGCGGTGATGGGCGTGGGAGAGATCTTCGGCGGTGGAATCGCCCCCGTGGTCGCCGGGTCGTTGGCAACCTCATTGGGTATTCAGGCTCCGCTCTATCTCGCAATGGGCGGAATCGTCTTTGCTTTGATCATGGTGCTCTTCCTCGTAGAAACAGCTCCTAGACGACACCATCGGTGAGCGGGCCTGCCAGGTGACGGTCGTGCAACCGACCATCGCGTGGGAAGCTTGGCTGATGATGTCGCGAGCAACTGGAGGGCGATGTGGACATCGAGTCGATGGAGACATTTCTGTCGGTGGTACGCAGCCAGAGCATCTCGAAGGCCGCGACCGAGCTCTACGCGACGCAGCCAACGATCAGTCTGCGGATCAAACGATTGGAAGCAGAGCTAGGGTTCGAGGTTCTGACTCGAAGCTGGCGTGGTGTCGAGCTGACTCCCCAGGGAAGGCACATTCTTCCGGTCATCGCTGACCACATCATTCGCCTAACTTCTGCAGTCGACATGGCTCAGGACGAGGGGGTGAACTCGGGGGCTCCGAGCATCATCGACGCGCATGCTTCTCCGGTGACGATCGCCATCGACGAGTGGATGGTCGGGAGAGGCATCTCCGAACTGATCTCGAAGATAAGTCTCTTAGACGGCGTGCATCTGACAGTTACCAGTGCAGCGAGATTGCACGCAATGGTCGCACATGGCATCTGCGATCGCGGGATCAGCTACGCTACCTCGGCTTCGCTTTCCTCGGACATGTCATCTATCGAGCTCTGGACCGAGCCGATGGCAATCGTCTTCCCCAAATCCGATCCCCCGCCAATGCCCGTGGACGGAACTAACTTGAGACGGTATTTCGCCGCTCGCCAGTTCATCCTCATGGACGATCCGATCTACTCTGACCATTCCGTCATCACTGGGCCGTTGCTCGAGGCGGTGCTCCCCTCAGAGACACGAGTCGTGGATCATACCTCGATCATGGCCAGTTTCTGCACGATTCCGGGATTCGCGACCATCGCCCCTGCTGGTCTTTGCTCCCGCAAACAGGAATTCGCACAACCCGGACTGCGGCACGAGGTCTTGGATCCGATTCTGGGCATGTTGCCAGTAGTGGTGTTGCAGCCGAACGTTCGGAGATCCGAAACCGAGCTCCTTATCGACAGCGCCATCTCTGAGTGGTCAAAGACCATGTCTCAATGAGCCACACTGTCGCCCTCAATGCGGTTCGTTCCGAATCCCATCACCTTTAAGCCGAACGCCCCTCTAATTCGGATAACTCTATTAGGTTCCAGCCAGTCAATCCGCCGATTCGTGGCGACGGCACACCGCCGGTTTGAGGCGTCGCCACTCCCTCCACATCGACGCCTCAGAAGGTGCGTCACGGGTTCGCCATCGAAGGGTCGCCTCGGAGACACGGCGTGTTCATCTGGAAGTAACACCGCGTCGTTAGCGTCGAATCATTGTGAATGACCAATCGACGACCGACGAGCCCAACGCAACCGAGCAGACGCCGGATGCGTGCACCACCGTGGCCGCAGACCAGGCGGCAGAAAGCACGACCCCCACCTCCGCACCGACCACCTCTGCACCAACCACCACCGCTCCGACCACCAACGCACCGACCGGCGGCCCCGACGCCCACCGCACCGTCGCGATCATCCCGGCGCGCGGAGGGTCCAAGGGCATCCCGCTGAAGAACCTGCAGAAGGTCGCCGGCATCTCGCTCCTGGCCCGCGCCATCAACGCCGCCCAGGCCAGCCCGAGCATCGACCGTGTGATCGTCTCGACCGACCACGACGGAATCGCAGCCGAAGCCCTGCGCGCCGGCGCCGAGGTGGCCCACCGCCCCGCCGAGATCGCCGGTGACACCGCCACCAGCGAATCCGCACTCATCCACACCCTGTCGACCCTCGACGAGGACTTCGACATCACCGTGTTCATGCAGTGCACCTCCCCCTTCATCGACTCCGCCTCCATCGAGAACGCGGTCCGCACGGTCCGCGCCGACGACGCCGATGTCGTCTTCTCCGCCGTCGAAGACCACTCCTTCCTGTGGCGCCTCGACGACGACACGCAGGCCGTGGCCGTCGGACACGAGGCGAGTTTCCGCCCGCGCCGCCAGGATCGTGCCCAGCACTTCAACGAAACCGGCGCCTTCTACGTCATGCGCACCTCCGGGCTGCTCGAACACGAGCATCGCTTCTTCGGCCGCATCGGCATCGAGGAGGTCCCGCCCGAGCACGCCCGCGAGATCGACGACATGTCCGACCTGTCCCTCGTCCGTGCCATCGCCTCGACACAGGAGACCGCGCAGGTCATCGATGTCGACGCCCTGGTCACCGACTTCGACGGCGTCCACACCGACGACGGCGCCTACGTCGACCAGGATGGCAACGAGCAGGTCCGCGTCCACCGCGGCGACGGCATGGGCATCTCCCGCCTCGTGAAGTCGGGCGTGCCCGTGATGATCCTGTCGAAGGAACGCAACCCGGTCGTGACCCGCCGCGCGGAGAAGCTGGGCGTCGACGTCGCCCAGGGCATCGACAACAAGGCGAGCATCCTCGACGCGTGGATCACCGCCAACGACCTCGACCCGGCCCGCGTGGCCTACGTCGGCAACGACATCAACGACCTCGAAGCCTTCGACGTCGTCGGCTGGCCCATCGCCGTCGCCGACGCCCACCCGCGAGTCCTCGCCGCCGCCCGCGTCATCCTCGACCGACCCGGCGGACGGGGCGCGGTCCGCGAGGCCTGCGACCTCATCCCCATCCCCGCCGAGGCGGCCGAACCGTTCCCGAATCCGACCCTGACCTCACTGCGATCGCCCACCGGACACCCATCGACCCTGACCGCCGACCACCGGTCAGGACACCTGGCCGAACATCAGTCGGCGGCCATGCCCGGCGAACGGTCGGCGGCCATGTCGGGCGAACAGTCAGCGGCCCTGTCCGGCCATGCGTCCGCCTTCCCCGACCAACAATCGTCCGTCCCGCGGCAGCAGCCGCAGTTCACCCACCGCGCGGAGATTTCGCGTACCAACCGAAAGCAGGTTTCATGACTGATCAACTCGCCCCCGTGGCCATCGGAGAGCACTTCGTCGGCCCGAACCAGCCCGTGTACATGATCGGTGAGATCGGCATCAACCACAACGGCGACGTCGACATCGCCAAGCAGCTCATGGATGTCGCCGTCACCGCCGGTGCGCAGGCCGTGAAGTTCCAGAAGCGCAACCCCGAGGTGGCCGTCCCCGAACACCAGAAGTCGAAGATGCGCTCGACCCCGTGGGGCGAGATGACCTACATCGACTACAAGCACCGCGTCGAGTTCGGCATCGACGAATACGCCGAGATCGACCGCTACGCCAAGGAAGTCGGACTCCAGTGGTTCGCGTCCCCGTGGGACACCGATTCCGTCGACTTCCTTGAGAACGAGTTCGATGCGCTGACCTATAAGGTGGCTTCGGCCTCGCTGACGGACTTCGAGCTGCTGCGCGCGATCGCCGCCACCGGCAAGCCCGTCCTGTGCTCCTCGGGCATGTCCGACTGGGAGACCCTGGACAGGGCCGTCGAGATCTTCGACCGCGACAGGCTCGTGCTCATGCACGCCACCTCGACCTACCCGCTGCCGCCCGAAGAGGTCAACCTCACAGCGATCCCGGCCATGCGCGAGCGCTACGGAGTCCCCGTCGGCTACTCCGGTCACGAACTCGGCCTCGAGATCTCCTTCGCCGCTGCCGCACTGGGTGCCGTGACCATCGAACGTCACATCACGCTGGACTCCTCGATGTGGGGATCCGACCAGTCCGCATCGATGGAACCACGCGAGTTCGCCTCCCTCGTCAAGGGCGTCCGCGTCCTCGAAACCGCCTTCGGCGACGGAGTCAAGCGCGTCATGCCGGGCGAGGAATCGAAGATCGATTCCCTGCGCAAGGTCACGGCCTGAGCAATCGGTTGAGCCACCTCGGCGAAGATCTTCCACCGCCGAGGTGGCTCTTCCATGTCCGCCCCACCGACGGTCGGGCGGACCCGCCCGTGACCGCAATCTTCGGAGAGACACCGTGACCGATTTCGACCTGAGCATCATCATTCCCGCCAAAGATGGTGCTCCCTACCTGAGCACGCTGTTCCGTTCGCTGCGGCAGCAGGGTCCCGTGTGGGACCGCACTCAGCTGATCTTCGTCAATGACGGATCGAGTGATGAGACACCTCAGCTGCTGGAGGAATTCAGTCAGTGGTTCCCTCATTTCGAGGTGCTCACCAACCCCGAGGCGACGGGGCTGGCCAACGCCCGCAATAAGGGACTGGCATCTGCCCGAGGCGAACACATCATCTTCCTCGACGGGGATGATTGGCTGGCTCCGGGACACCTGTCCTCGATGCTTGCGGCCGCACACAGGCTCGGAGTCGATTTCATCCGCTGTGACCATACGACGGTCGAGGGGACGAAGCGAGTGCGCAAACTCGCGCCGATGTCGGTGCGCGATGTGCCGTTGGATCCCAAGGTGGGGATCCTGCCCGTCTACGAATCGACGATGGTCGACTATCCGTTCGCATGGGCCGGGATCTTTCACCGGCGGGTGCTCGAACAGGGGATCCTCCACTTCCCGGAGAACTTCATGACCGCCGAAGACCGGTCGTGGATCTGGCGTCTGCATCTGCAGGCCGAGTCCTTCGCCGTCGTCGATGCTCCGGGAATCCTCTATCGGAGGGGGCTGGCGGGTTCGCTGTCGCGCATCGTGGACATCCGGCAGCTGGACTTCATTCGGGCATTCGGGCAGATCTTCGACCTCGTGGCCGCCGAACCGGACGCCGACCGGCTGTGGCCGAAGGCGATCCGGAACTGGTTGGCCATCCTCGATCATCAGATCAATCGGTTCGCAGCGTCCCCGGCGTCGCTGCGTCATCAGCTGCGGCGAGGCGCGCGAACGATCTCGGCGAAGATCCCGCCCGAATATCTGCGCGAGGAATTCGTTCTGCAGAAGCAGGGACGGCAGCTCAATGTCAGCAGCTACCTCAATGACGCACCTTCGTTCGTGCTGGAGATGATGAAGTGAAACAGATCTTTCTGGCCTCGACGCTGTTCGAGCTCGTCTGCCTGGCGGCGGGGATCGACGGCGGTGACTATGACCGGCCGGCGGCTCCGGCGCTGATGGGTACCGATGGGCTCGCCCCAGAGGACGCTCCGGCTCCGACCGAGCGGATCCTGCTGGTCAGCAACAATGCCGTCGTCATGGAACTCTCCGAGTCTTTCGTCGATGCGCCGGGAGCCGCCTCGTTGGTGGACCGCTTCGACCGGGTCGTCGATCTCAACGAAGCGCTCGCGCCTCTGCACGTGCATCCCTCGTCGTGGCGGCCCGATCATGCGGATCTGCCGGTCGTCGAGTCGTATCTGCGTGGCCGGTGGGGGTTGGATGAGGCCGACGACATCGAACTCGTCATCGAATCGCCCCAGGTCAACCCTGCTATTGCCCTGGGACGGGTGTTCTCGCGAGCGACGATGAGGGTGCATGCCGATGGGCTGATGAGCTTCGGTCCGACCCGCAATCAGATTCCGCTGACGAACGGGCAGCGCATGTCCGTGCTGCACTATCTGCCGCTGGTGCCGGGAATCTCGCCGAGGCTGCTCGACGAATTCGGCATCGTCCACCGTCCGTTGGGGGTCGAGTCGTTCACCGCCGTGGTGCGCGAGCTCGGTGAGCATTCGGCCCATGTGCTTGAGGCGGAGCTGGGAGATGTTCTGGGTGCCGCGCCGTCGGGGACTCGCCCGTGGGCGCTGGTCGTCGGTCAGTATCTGTCGGCGCTCGGGCTCATCACCTCCGAGGAGGAGACGCAGCTGCACATCGACATGATCGAGGCCGCTGCTGCGCGGGGCCTGGAAGTCGTGGTGTTCAAACCTCACCCGGCCGCTCCCCCTTCGCAGACCGGACCGCTGTTCGAGGCGGCGCAGCGACTCGGGATCACTCTGCAGGTGTTCGACCTGCCCGTCATGGCCGAGGTAATCATCGACCGGCTGTCTCCCGACCTCATCGTTGGCGGGTTCTCGACCGCACTGATGACTGCCCGCCAGATCTATCGGGTGCCGGCTCTCGCCGTGGGCACGGATCTGCTGCTCGAAGCCATCGCTCCCTATCAGAACAGCAACCGCATCCCGTTGACCATCATCTCCGAGATCTGCGACGGCAGCGCCCCGGACGAGGCCGGCACGCCCCCGCAGCTGGAGCGTCTGCTCGCGGCGGTCACCTACTGCATGGTACCGACCCTGTCGCACCATCTGCGCGACACGGCGACGGACTTCCTCACCGAGGTCTTCGACGAGCGCATCGACAGCGGCGACAGCATCGACAGCGGCGACTCCGCCGACCGGTTCGGCCGCTACTTCAAGCGCCGCCGCCTCACCGCGTTGGCTCTGCCGGGCAGCACGTCGAAGGCGTTTGCTCCGAAGCGGATGATCAAACGCTCGGGAACGCTCGTGATCAGAGCGGTGGCGAGAAAACAACAACGCATCATGAAACGGATCCAACACCGGTGACACCGAAGAAGAAGCGCCGCCGCGCCGTCGCTTTCGTCGAATCCCCACTGCAGTTCCTCTCCGCTCTCGAATCCCATGAGCCGTCTGAGGATCTGCTCATTCGGGCCCGGGCGAGCGCCAAGGGCATGACGTCCTTCCTCGATGCCTTCGACCCGGGCTGGCTGCCGAAGAACGTCCGCCTCGAACGCGACGGGGCGAAGCCGGGACTGCTGCGCAAAACGGCCTTCGACCGGATCTACCTCGGCGATGCCTGCTCCGGTCAGGTGCACAGAGCCCTGGCGATGGCGTATCTGGAACGTCGCATGCCCGAAGTCGTCATCCTCGACGACGGGTTGGCGACGTATTCGGCGATCGAGATCCTCACGGCCAAGCGCGGTCCCCTCGTGCGTCCCCGGCAGAAGCTCAAGGCCTCTCGCACGGTCATGGCCGCGCACGTCGCCGACCGGCTGCGGGGCCTGGCGACGGTGGGAAAGCTGCGTTGGCACACGGCTCTGCCGGTGGCGAAGCCGCTGCGCAAGGCGTTCCTCAGATCCGGCGGCGAGATCACCCGTCACCGGTTCGAGCACCTCCAGACCCTGCCCACCGGCGGCAGCCACCCACGGGACAATCCGGTCATCGGTTCGTCCCTGGCCGCCGACGGACTCATCGACGCCTTCGCCTACCGGGCCTGGGTCGACGACATCATCGACACCCACGGATCGATCACCTACTATCCGCACCGGCGTGAGACCGAGGAGTTCCTCACCGACCTCGGGCGTGACGAGCGGGTGCGGATCAAGCACCTCGGCCTGCCGATCGAACTGCGGCTGATCAATCTGCCGGCGAACTCGACGATCCGCAGCCTGCCGTCGACCGCGGCCGTGTCCCTGGCCGTGCTCAATCCCGACGTGACCATCGACGTCACCGAGATCCCCGCAAGGTGGTGGACCGGGGCCTCACCCGATAGTCTGCGACAGTCCCTCAACGCCCAGTCGGTCAAGGCAGATGACGATTCCTGAACCCGGAGATCCCCGCTGCAGCGGGCCGATGCTGCCGTCACACTCCGACGCCCCGCCTCGGCGATCGGCCGGGCTTGCTCCCGTCCGCATCCTCTCGGTCTCCGACAGCGAGTCCTACCTCAAATGGGCGACCCAGCTGCTGTCCAGCCTGCCGGATGTCGAGGGGCGCGTGTTCCTCATCGACAATCCCATCCTGCCGACCGCCGAGCAGATCGCCAGCGCCGTCGCCGGCACCGACTGGGAACATCGCGAGGTCCCCGTCATCTCGCGTTCCGACCTCGCGCAGGTCATCGCCGACCACTCCCCCGACATCGTCCTCGGTGCCGCCACCGGTCCGATCGTCGCCCAGGTCTTCCTCACCGCACACACCCGCACCGACCGGCCCGCATTGGTCTCGGGCCTGCCCGGAATGGGCCTGCCGGCCAGCGGCAAGGGGATGAATTATCGCCGGCTGATGGATGCCTTCATCGCCCACTCCTCCGCCGAGGTGGCCGCCTACACCGAGGCGAGCGCACGGTCCCAGGTCCCGTGCGAAGTGATGTTGGCGCGCCTGCCGATGCTGCGTTCGAAGCGTATTCCGCAGCTGACGAAGTCCACCACCGAGGCGGTCCCACGCACCCTCGTGTTCGCTCCGCAGGCGAAGGTCCCGGCACAGCGAGCCGACCGTGAGGCGATCATCGCGGCCCTGGCCGAATTCGCCGACCGGCACCCGGATTCGACAGCGGTCATCAAGATGCGATCGCGCCCCGGTGAGTTCGAGACCCATCACGAACAGCATTCCTACTTCGAGATCCTCGAGGACTTCCGCACCCGAAGCGTCCCCGGTGCCGCACGCGTCGAGTTGGGCTATGGTCCGCTCAGCAACTTCCTCCCAGACGATTCGGCCCTTGTCACCGTCTCCTCGACGGCGGCGCTGGAGTCCATCGACCGGGGTGTGCCGACGCTGCTCATCTCGGACTTCGGTTTCAATGCTGAGCTGCTCAACGAGGTCTTCGAAGACTCCGGTGCCACCGGCAGTCTCGCCGAGGTCGCCGCCGGATCCATCGGGTTCCCGGACCCGGAGTGGTTGGCTGAGAACTACTTCCATCTGGACGATGGGCAGCTGCGCCGCGACCTCGGGCTGTTGGCCACCCGGGCTCGGGCCGGTCAGCTGCCCAACCGTCGGGCGGCGCTGCTCAAGCAGAAGCGGATGCTGCTTCGCGCCGAGCTGCGCACCGTCACCCCGGCCCCCGTCGTCAGCGCCTATCGCAAGCTGCGCCGCACCCGCTGAACTCCGCTGTCGGCGCCCCAGAGCCCAGGCACCCAGAGCCCCGAGAACAGGTCGACTCCGGATACTTCTCTCGCCGGAAACCATCCGTCTGCAACCATGATTCCGCAGAAAGTCTCAGTCCCGGTCGTCGGGGACGCGGCTCGGCTCGTCCAAGGGCACGACCACCTCGGTGTCGGGTGCTTCGTCTTTGAATACCCAGGTGCGGTAGGCGTAGAAGCGGAAGAGCATGGCCAGGCCGATGCCGATGACATTCGTCGAGATGTTGTAGGAGAGCTGGTCGCGCATGTCGAGCAGGTACCAGGTCACACCGAGCGGGATGACCGAGATGACCATGCCGGCGAGGTTGACGGCGACGAAGAGGACGATCCCGCGCATATTCGAGTGCGTGGTCCGGTCCCCATAGGTCCAGAGCCTGTTGCCGATCCACACGACGATCATCGCGAGGATCGTCGAGATGATCTTCGACTTGATGGGGCTGCCCTCGAGGAGGGCGGGGATCGGACCGAGCCCGTAGGCCAGCACGTTGGACAGCCCGACGTCGACGATATAGCCGAGCCCGCCGACGGTGAGGAACTTGAAGGCTTCCACCGCGAGGCGCCGAAGACGGTCCGAGAATGACTCTTTCATAACTGGCACCAGTCTATGGCTCCAGGTTTCGGACTCGCTGGATGCCGCGCTGGGCGAGCCAGAGGACGAAGGCGACGGTGACGGCCAGCGCCGGCCAGTACGTGTATCGGAAGTGATTGGCCGGAACGATCGGGAAGTATCCGAACACGTAGCACAGCGACGACGTCGAGAGCACCGTGATCTCCGGCCAGAAGGAAGGCGCAGGTCCGGTCCCGTCCCGCTTGTGCTCTCGGTACGCGAGACCGAGCATCACAGCGGCGACGAGGCTCCAGAACCATGGTTTGAAAAGCATCGGGAACGTCGCCAGAGCGAAGTCCTCGACGTACGGACGGAAGATGTAGTCAGCTTTGACGCTGCCGGTCTCGTAGCCGACATTCTCGGCCTCGCCGTTCCAATCCGCTTCCCAGTATTCGAGCTTCGAGGAGAAGAAGTAGGACGAGAACACTGCCGAGCGATACTCGATGTAGCGGACCGGGTGGGTGATCACCTCGTTCAGCCACAGGTCCTTCAGCTCGTCCTGGTACTCCAACGGGCTGAATGCGCGCCCGGTGTCTCCTCTGCCGTAGCAGTTCCAATAGGCATCCCAGATCTCGCCCTTCTCCAGACATGTGTCGCGGGCCGAACTGATGTGATCTTTGAGCTCGGCCGGCGCGTCCGCGGCCCGGAGTTCCGCATCGGGGACGGAGAACATGACATCGTCGAGGAAGATCTGGGAGATCTGACCGTTGTGCGCGACCTCGACGCGCGACTCGATGACCGCCTCGGTGGCAACGCTGCCGAACCCGACGACGCCGATGACGAGCACGGACAGTCCGGCCAAGCCCCACCTCGGCGCTCGCTCCATGACCGTGCGCAGCCCGCCGCGCAACGGTCCGCGCAGGCAGAACGCCCCGTAGACGGCGATGGGAATGAGCGCGAACACGGCGTTCTTGCGCAGGCCGACCGCGTAGACGAGCAGGAGGATCGCAGGAAGCCACAGCAGCCATGCCTTCGGCACCAGCCGGGTGATGACCAGCAGTGCCACGGCCAGCATCAGTGCCGCCGCCATCTGGGTGTCTTTCCACAACGTCGTCAGCTGTGAAAGCGCCCAGGGCGTCGCCATGGTGACGGGGCCCAACAGTGAGATCCACCGCGGTGCACCGCTGCGATTGATGATCACACCGATGATGAGAGCGGCAGCGGCGAGCAGAACCACCTGGAGGACGAACAGGCTGCCCGGTCGGCCGGTGAGGTCGATGAGCAGTCTCCAGACGATGCTCATCACGGGAGGGTGCCAGTCCGTGAACGGGGCCTGCCCGATCGCCTGTTGGTACTGATTGCCGATGTCGACATTGATCCGCCCGGGGAGGAACAGCCGGATGAAGACGAACGACCAGACGACGGTGACGAGAGCGAGCAGAAGATCCCACGCCAGAGGGGACCTCAACCACCCGAGGACGGTCGGACGACTCATGAAGCGAGCGTGGTCCTCACTCGGGATCGGGTCCGATAGTCGGTGTTCGCGGTCTCCGACAGCAATGAGTCGATGCCGGAGTCGGCCACACCACCGTCGGCCTTCCGCGCGGAGTCGCCCCAGGAAGTCTCCGCTGCCGAATCGCAGACGGCGGGCAAACCGAGATAGGCCAGCCGTGAGGTCTCACGCCTGGCCCGACGCAGACCGTCCAAGGTCAGGCCGACGCTGCCGAGCAGGAACGCCAGCCCCATGAGCGCGGTGGCGAGGATCGCCGTCGGGAACCGGGGCACGAGCCCGGTCTGCCAGAACTCCCACACCACCGGCAGACCGAAGATCAGCGACAGCGCGGCGAGCACGGCGGTGAGCGTGCCGTAGAACAAACGGGGTCGTTCGTGTCGGACGAGGGCGGAGATCAGCCCGAGGATGCGGAACCCGTCTTTGAAGGTCGAGAGCTTCGACTCGCTTCCGTCGGGTCGGTCACGGAAGTCCACGGCCACCTCGGTGGTGGGAAGGCGCAGGGACATCGTGTGCACGGTCAGCTCGGTTTCGATCTCGAACCGGCGGCTGATCGCGGGGAACGATTTGACGAAGCGGCGGGAGAAGACGCGGTAGCCCGAGAGCATGTCGGTCACCTGCGAGCCGAAGAGCCACCCGGTCAGCCGGTTGAACATCTTGTTCCCGGCTTCGTGGCCGGGACGATACGACGTCGTCTCCTGATTGTCCTGGCGGACCCCGAGCACGTGGTCGTACGGGCCGGAGATCAGGGTGTCGATCATCTCGGGCAGGTGAGCCGCCTCGTAGGTGTCGTCGCCGTCGATCATCACGTAGATGTCGGCGTCGATGTCGGCGAAGGCTCGGCGGACGACGTTGCCCTTGCCGGGAATGTTCTCCTTGCGCACGATGGCACCGGCCTCGGCGGCGCGCTGCGAGGTGCGATCGTGTGAGCAGTTGTCGTAGACGTAGACCGTGATCCCCGGAACAGCGGCCTTGAGGTCGCCGACGACCTTGGCAACGGTGATCTCTTCGTTGTGGCAGGGAACGATCGCCGCGATTCTCGCCGATTCTTCGTACATGCCCATCCCATCGTGGTGCGTGCCCGAGCGCCCTGGCCATCCGTGGGGCTTGCGGGCATTCGGACCAGTTCTCTTGATCTTCCTGGTCTATTCGCTCGACATGGACGGCCTGTGCCATCGACATGGACAGCGGGTTACGACGAAGAAAATTACAAGGCGTCTTCCTCTGAGCGGGGCCGATGCGGGCGGACTGCATCGCGCACGGCTATGTCCTTCATCACTAAACCGCGTCAATGCGTCTTTTTATGACATCTGCCTGTGAGGAGAACACGATTCCTTGTCATCCTGAATCGTCGGCCCTACTGGACCGTAGGCCGACCCATCCCCATTCTTCTGCCGTCCACCACCGTGCGCGGCATTCGTCAACCACACGAGGAGGCGCCTGTGATCGAACTGCGCGCACTGCGGAAGGTGTTCGGAGGCACCGTCGCCCTGGAGGAGATCGACCTTTCGGTCCCTGCCGGTGAGATCCACGGCATCGTCGGCCGTTCCGGGGCCGGGAAGTCCACACTCATCCGCTGCCTGACCGGACTCGACAAGCCCACCTCCGGCACCGTGTCGATCGACGGCGTCGACCTCACGAGCCAGTCCGGATCCGGTCTGCGCGAGGCCCGCCGCAGCATCGGCATGGTCTTCCAGCACGTCAATCTCCTCGACTCGAGCACGGCGCTGAAGAACGTCGCCCACCCGCTCAGGATCGCCGGAGTGTCGAAGGCCGAACGCCTGACCAAGGCTCGTGAGCTCCTTGAGTTCGTCGGCCTCGGCGACCGGGTCGACAGCTATCCCTCTCAGCTCTCGGGTGGCCAGAAGCAGCGCGTCGGCATCGCCCGGGCTCTTGCCGCCGAACCGAAGGTGCTGCTGTGCGACGAGCCCACCTCGGCGCTGGATTCGACGACGACGGATCAGATCCTCAGTCTCATCCGCTCCCTGCGCGACCGTTTGGGCATCACCGTCCTCATCATCACCCACGAGATGTCCGTCATCCGCGAAATCTGCGACTCCGTGACGCTGCTCGCCGACGGCCGCGTGGCCAAGACCGGGAAACTCGCCGAGGTCATCGCCGAGCCCGGATCGGTGTTGGCCAAGGATCTCGTCCCCCTGCCCCCGGTCAGCATCGACGACGGGGCGGGCCGCCTCGTCGAGGTGTCCCTGGCGGGCACCGATCTGCCCACGGTGCTCACCGCCGCGCGGAATGCCGGAGCGAGCGCCGAGGCGATCCTCGCAGGGGCCGTGGAGACGATCGAGGACCGCCAGGTCGGTCGACTGCGCTTCTCCGTGGACTCGGCCGAACAGGCGAAGGGGCTCATCACCGCCCTGAAAGCCGATGGAATCTACGCGGAGGAGGCTGCCCGATGAACGATCCCACCTGGTTCGACAACCCGGCGATCACCGATCAGATGTGGCCGGCCACCATCGAGACCCTGCTCATGACGGCCTGGTCGACCGGACTCGCCGTGCTCTTCGGACTGCCTTTGGGCATCTGGCTGTTCACCGCGTCGAAGGGCGGGCTGAATTCGAACCCGGTCGTCTACCGGATGCTGTCCTTCATCGTCGACATCACTCGCTCGATCCCCTTCATCATCCTCATCATCGCCCTCATCCCCTTCGCCCGCTTCGTCGTCGGCTCGGCGCTGGGCTGGCAGGCGACCGTGGTGTCGCTGACGATCGGGGCGATCCCCTTCTACGCCCGACTGGTCGAGAACTCCCTGCGTGAGGTCTCCGAAGGCAAGATCGAGGCGGCATTGATGATGGGGGCGTCGAACGGCCAGGTCACCCGGCAGGTCTACGTGCCCGAGGCACTGCCCGGTCTCATCGGTGCCGCCACCGTCACCTCGGTGACCTTGGTCTCCTACACCGCGATGGCCGGAGCCGTGGGCGGCGGCGGTCTGGGTGCGCTCGCGATCTCCTACGGCTACCAGCGCTACCAAGCGGACACGATGATCGCCTGCATCATCGTCCTCGTCCTCATCGTCACGATCATCCAGTTCGTCGGCGACCGGCTGGCCCGCGCGGTCGACCACCGCTGAGCCGCCTCGGCGAGGGCGATCACGTCCGGCCCAGCGGCGGCGCCCGTCGCGACGGCGGATCTCTGAGTTAAGTGGGGACAGATTGTCCGAATCGGCGACGAATCCGGCAATCTGAACCCACTTGACGGCCACCACTGCCCATCCCTTTGCACAGCACACGACACACATCAAGGAGAACCATGAAGACCAAGCTCATCGCGATCGCGGCCGGCGCGACTCTGCTGCTCTCGGGCTGCGGGCTCGTCGGCGGCGGCACGGATTCCGTCGGCGAGAAGGACGGCGACGTCACCAAGCTCACCGTGGGTGCGACCCCGGTACCGCAGGGCGACATCCTGCGCTACGTGGATGAGAACCTCGCCGAGGACGCCGGCCTCGACATCGAGGTCACCGAGTACACGGACTACACCCTGCCGAACAAGGCACTCAACGACGGCGACATCGACGCGAACTACTTCCAGCACAAGCCCTACCTCGACTCCGAGGTCGAGGGCCAGGGCTACGAGATCACCGGCTTCGAGCCGATCAACCTCGAGCCCTTCGCGCTGTTCTCGAAGGACATCAAGGATGTGGGTGACATCCCGAAGAACGCGAAGATCGGCATCAACAACGATCCCTCGAACCAGGGTCGTGCGCTGAAGATGCTCGAAGGCGCGAAGCTCATCACTCTCAAGGACGGAGTGGACGCGGTCGACGCGAAGCTCTCCGATGTCGAGGACAACCCGAAGAACGTGGAGTTCGTCGAGGCCGACGCCGCGCAGCTGGCCCGAACACTCGAAGATGTCGACGCATCGGTGATCAACGGCAACAACGCCCTCGAGGCCGGACTGAGCCCGGCCAAGGACGGCATACTGTTGGAGAAGGCCGACGGCAACCCCTACGGCAACTTCCTCGCCGTGCGCACGGCGAACAAGGACGACGAGAACATCAAGAAGCTCGACGAGCTGCTCCACTCCCCCGAGGTGAAGAAGTTCATCGAGAAGAAGTGGGCCGACGGCTCCGTCCTCCCCAGCTTCTGACCCCAATTACTACCCGACGGCGGCCCAGCAACCTCGCGCGAGGTATCTGGGCCGCCGTCGGGTTGTTTGGGGAGGGGTCGCCGGGCGGCCCTTCTCAGGAAGCCGCAGCTCGCTTCTTCTCATATGCGCGGGCGGCCCGCACGCGATCACCGCACCGGGTCGAGCACCATCGGCGGCGCGCGTGGGTGCGCACGAAGAATCTGTCGCAGGAGGGTGCCTGACAGGTGTCGAGCAGTGATGCGCCCTCGCCGGTGAGGAGGGCGGCCGCATCCTCGCTGATGCGAGCCAAGGCGTGTTCGACCAGCTGGGTGAGCGGGTGTGCTGCCCCCCGATGGAAACCGAGCTCCGGCGTGTACTCAAGCATCTCCGCGCTGGGGGCCTGTCGCAGGGCGGAGTTGAGCGCGTCCACCGCATCCGCCTCCGGTGCCCGGCCCTCGACCGCGGCGGCGAAGAGCTCTCGCAGATGGCCGCGCAGAACGGTGAGTCGCTGCTGACAGTACTCGAGAAGAGCGGTCCCGGTCGGGACGAGCCCGTGGTCGACCAGCCACCTGGTGGCGGCCATCGGATCGACGAGCTCATCCGCGCGGTGTTCGCCCGGAAGTGAGACAACACTGTCGGCCAACGCGAGGCTGACATACACATCGCTGCCCGGGGCAGGCGGAAGGGGAATGGTCGACATGCTTCTCATGGTATCTCATTCCCTTGCCCATGAGAACTCTGATAGTCTTGACATCACGTTTACGTATCTTATTTACCGTGATAATTGAGGAGTTCATGTCTTCCGCTCTCACTTCGGGCACCGCGCCCTTCGCTCTTTCGGTGCTCGACAACGCCCATACCGCCGTCGGCCAGGACATCACTGAGGCCTTCGACGGTGTCATCGATCTGGCCGAACGGTCGGAGGATCGCGGCTATCACCGCTTCTGGATGTCCGAACACCACGCGATGCCCGGGGCGGCCACCTCGTCACCGCAGCTGATGCTGGCGAGGCTGACCGCGGCGACGTCAACGATCCGGCTCGGCGCCGGCGGCATCATGCTGCCCAATCACGCCCCACTCATCATCGCCGAACAGTTCGGCATGCTCGAAGCGTTGGCCCCCGGGCGCATAGATCTGGGGCTCGGCCGCGCCCCTGGGACCGATCCGGGCACAGCCGCCGCATTGCGTCGCGGTCATGACGCCAATGACCATTTCCCGTCTCAGGTCGACGAACTGCTGAGATTCCTCGCCGATGACTTCCCCACCGGCCACCCCTATGAGAACGTCCATGCCGTGCCGGGGCCCTGGCAGAACAGGGAGAACCGCGTGCCGGCCAGGAGCTCCGGTCCGCAGACGTGGATCCTGGGCTCCTCCCCGTACTCCGCGCAGCTGGCCGCCCACCTCGGTCGCCCCTACGCCTTCGCGCTGCAGTTCGGGGACGCCGACGTCGAATCGGCCTTCCGGATCTATCGCGAGAACTTCCAGCCCTCGGAGGCACTCGACGAGCCCTATACACTCGTCAGCCTCGGCGTCGTGGCCCACGATGACGCCGAGGAGGCGCAGAGACAGGCGCGCACGGCGGCGATGGCGATGCTGCGGATGTTCAAACGCCAGTCCTACAGCCTGCTGCCGCCGGAGGAGGTCGCCTCCTATCCCGCCACACTGCAGGAGCAGCAGATCCTCGACCTCTACACCCGTCGGTTCCTCAACGGCACCGCCCCGCAGGTCGCTGCCGGACTCGAACAGCTGCACGAACGCACCGAGGTCGACGAGATCATGCTGGTGACGATGGGCGGCTCTCGACAGGTCCACGCCAGCACCATCGAACTCATCGCCGACCACTACACGATGGGATCCGCCGACTGAGCGCGGTGGCAGGCGACTGAGCCCGGCCGAGCCCTGCGGCGGGCGCCTGAGCCCGGCCACACCCGACCCGGCAGACAGAACACAGCAGGGGCCTCCCGCTGACGGCAGACCGTCTGCGGGAGGCCCCTGCGCGAGCGCCGAAGCGCGGATCGGCCGGCTCAGGCCACGCTGCCCGCCGCTTCCTGCGAACCGGCGATCGCCGAGCTTCCCAGGTCGCTCTTGGGCAGGGCCTCCCCGGATCCGAGCGCTGCGATCCAGTCGCTCGTCGTGGCCACAGCCGCGAAGTTCGAGTTGAGCACTGTCATCAACGTTGTGTGCACCGTCTTCGCGTCGGCGAATCCGGCTGCATTGGCGATATTGATCGCGCCCGTCGCATCGCTGAGGACCTCGGTGCTGAATCCGAGCCCTTCGGCTTCGACCGACGAGGCGAGGATGCAGTTGTTCGTCATGTAACCGACCAAGGTCACGGTGTCCACGTTCCGCTCGCGCAGCCACTGCGCCACATCGGTGTCGGCGTAGACGGAGCCGAACTCCTTGACCACGCTCTTCCACTCATCGCGTTTGCGCTCCTCGACCTCGGGGCGGACGGCGAAACCGGAGCTGTCCGGGTTGAACACCGGTGCGCCGCTGCCCATCGTGTGCTGGACCATGATGACGGGGATGTCCGCTGCGGCCGCGGCATCGATGGCCTCGGTGATCTTCGCCAGAGAGTCCTCTCGGTTCGGATACTGAATCTCCAAAGGACTGCCGCCGAAGTAGTCCTGCTGGACATCGACGAGGACGAGGGCACGCTGTGGATCGGTCATTGTCATTCTCCTGGTATCGGAATCCATGTCGTCGCACGGATATGCGACTCCTTCCACTGTCGCCGAGGCGACGTCCACTCACCAGTGGCAGAATGACCTATTAACGATGGATTCACGCCATTCCGTGACGGAGCCATCGGATACCGTCCACCGCCTCGGCGATGGGGAGTCGAGCCCACCCATTGCCGAGGCCCGGCAGGCACTCTCGCGAGCAACCATGAGGAGTCACGATTATGAAGATCGCCATCTTCGCCTTCGACGGCATCACGATGTTCCACCTCTCGGTGCCGCAGATGGTCTTCGACGAAGTGACACGTCTCGGCCTCGCCGATTGGCAGACGGTGATCTTCTCCAGTGACGGTACACCGGTACGGACAGCCGAGGGATACGACATCAGCGGGGTAGGAACCCCGCACGTCGCCTCAGATGCCGATATCGTCCTCATCCCGTCCTGGCATGACGACGGGAGGCCGGCGGGGTCGGCACTTCAGGAGCTGCTCGTACGAGAGCACGCACGCGGCGCGACGGTGGCGGGCCTGTGCCTCGGAACATTTCCCATCGCCGATGCGGGTCTCCTCACCGACCGCAGGGTCGTCACTCACTGGCGGGCCTTCGACCTGCTGGCAGACCGCCACAGCGACCTGCGCGTCGATGAGTCGGTCCTCTACATCGACGATGACGATGTGTTCACCTCAGCGGGGACGGCTTCGGGGCTCGACGCCTGCCTCCATCTCGTCAGAGCCAGGCTCGGCGCCTCGGCCGCGAACGAAGTCGCCCGCAGCCTCGTCATCGCCCCTCATCGCGACGGCGGGCAGGCGCAGTACATTCAGCGCCCCCTGCCCGGCAGGACGGGAGACGATCCGATCGCGAAGATCCTCACGTGGGCCCTCGAACGACTCGATGAGCCTCTTCCCGTCGAACGGCTTGCCCGCGAGGCGCATATGAGTTCCCGATCTTTCGTCCGCCTCTTCAAGGACTCGACGGGCACCACACCCGCCGTCTGGGTGCGCACCCGCCGCCTCGACGAAGCTCGGCGACTGCTCGAAACGACCGATCACCCGATCGACCGCATCGCCGCCGACTGCGGCTTCGGCAGTGCGACGACCTTCCGCCAGAACTTCGCCGAGGCGTTTCTCACGACACCGACCGACTACCGTCGACGTTTCGACGCCCTGACCTGAGCCAGGCCGTCGCGCAGCCCATCAGTCCTGCTCACGCATCTCCCCCGCCGCCGAGGCGCTGAACTCCGGGGTGTCGAAGACCTCGTCGCCGAGGGGGTCCTGCATCGCCGCGTCCTCGTCGACCTGCAGAGTTCCTTGGTCGCGCGTGAGAGTCTCGGGATCGAGGTCCTGGATAGCGACAACGGAGGTCGTATCCGAGATCTGGTCCCTGCGATCTCCGTGACCGGTTCCCGGAGCCAAGCCGGCCAGGGAGACGGAGGCTCCTCGCCTCTGTCCGGTTTCAGCCGCCGTGGCTCTCTGTGCCTGGACGAGATCGCGCAGGTTCGGGTCGGATGCCCCATCCGCCTCGACCGGCGTGTTCGCGGCAGTGCTCTGCGTCGAGATCTTGACGTACCGGGGCATGACCGCCACCTCGTATCGGAAGACCTTCCACAACGCGACCATGGCCAAGGCGTAGACGATTGACAGGGGAGCCGCTCCGGCCAAGGAGCTCACCTGGAGCACGGTCAGCGCTCCCTCTCCCCCGGCGATCAGGAGGACACCTCCGCTGAGTCCGACGAGCACGGCCCAGAACACGCGGGTGCGCCGCGGAGTCTCGCTGCGACCGCCGTGGCTGAGGACATCGACGACGAGCGAACACGAGTCGGCCGAGGTGATGAAGAAGAGCATGATGACGATGATCGCGATCAGGCTGAGCACGGTGACCATTCCCGATCCGATCGGCAGTTCGCCGAACAGCTGGAACAGCGTCGTATCTGTGTTGACGACGCCGTCCTCACCGACCAGATCGGAGTTCTTGAGCTGGTAGAACAGGCCGCTGTTGCCGAAGATCGTCAACCACACGAGCGAGACCGCCGTGGGCGCAAGCAGCACCCCGAGGATGAACTCGCGGATCGTGCGTCCACGAGAGATGCGTGCGATGAACATCCCGACGAAGGGCGCCCACGACAGGAACCAGGCCTGATTGAACAGAGTCCAGGCCAGAGTCCATCCGTCTTCGGCCCCGGCTCCGGTGACGAAGGCCAGCTGCGGGATCATCTGGGTGTATTCGCCGATGTTCTGCACCATCGAGCGCAGCAGGAAGATCGTGGGGCCGATGATGAGCACGGCCAGTCCGAGGAGGCCTGCCATTCCCATATTCGTGTTCGACAGCCAACGGATCCCCTTGTCCACACCCGACACGACAGAGAGAGTGCCGATCGCGGTGATGCCGACGACGAGGATGATGACGAACAGATTCGACGGTTCGATCCACCCCAGGTGTGCCAGTCCGGCCTGGATCTGCAGGACTCCCATCCCCAACGAGGTGGCGACACCGAAGACGGTGCCGATGATGGCGACGGTGTCGATGACATGCCCCACCCAGGACTCGATGAGTCGACGGCCCATCAGCGGCTCGAGCAGCCACCGGACCGACAGCGGACGACCGTAACGGTAGGTCATATAGGCCAGTCCGAGACCGACGATGGCGTAGATTCCCCACGCGTGCAGACCCCAGTGGAACATGGCCTCGCCGACCGCGACTTTCGCGGCAGCCGGACTGCTCGCCTCATCGCCGATGACTTCCGGCGGCGCCACGAGGTGAGTGAGAGGCTCGGCCACACCGTTGAACACGAGGCCGATGCCCATGCCTGCAGAGAACAGCATGGCGAACCATGACATCCGAGAGAACTCGGGCCGCTCGTCGTCACGACCGAGACGGACCCGACCGATCTTGGAGAACGCCGCCCAGAAGGCGAAGATCAGACAGCAGGTGACGACGAGGATGTACCACCAACCGACCGTCGTTCCGATCCAATCGCGGATGTTCCTGAAGGTCTGCGTGGCTTCTTCTCCGTAGACCGCCCCGATCCAGGTGGCCGCGGCCAAGGCGATGAGGATGATCACGACGGCCGGAATGAAGACAGCTCGCTTCATCCTCGGCGGCTCGGCCGTGCTGGGTCCGCTGTCATCCGGTGAAGCGGCTCTCGTCTGAGTGGTTCTCAAAACTCTCCTTGTCTGGTCATTGTTCGATGTCGCGCCGAGGTGCACGCCTGTCGGCGTCGCCCGCGGCTTCAGCGGCCCGCGCCGCCGACTCGTCGCGTTTTCGTCTCCGCGGCTTGACGGGCACGCCGTGCCAGACAGCGTGAGCCGCATCGACGCCCCACGTGAAGTCGCGCAGTGTGCGTTTCAAAGAACTCCACATCGTCTGTCCCACCCTCCCTGCGCTCCGCGCGTCGGACGCGCTTCACGCCGTAGCTCACTGCTGAGCGCTCGCCGGCACCGCCTGACGCGGCCGACGAGCGCTCATATGCGTTCGAACAGTGAGTTTTATACCGATCTGTTTACCTGGACTATACTGACTTGTATGGTTACGGACTGGCAAATCGAGACTCGCACCCCAGCGGCACGAGCGATCCTCACAACAGCTGGTCGGATCTTCTATGAACGCGGCATCAGCGCAGTCGGGGTCGATACGCTCGCCGCCGAGGCGGGTGTGACGAAGAAGACCCTATATGACCAGTTCGGATCCAAGGCCGCTCTCGTCACCGCCTACCTCAACGAACGCGATCAGCACTACCGGGCGTGGATCGAACATGAGATGCGCGACCGGGACCCCAAGACCCAGATACTCTCCGTGTTCGACGCACTGGATTCGTGGATGGACGCGCACAGCACCAAAGGCTGCGCTTTCGTCCATGCGCATGGAGAGCTCCTCGGCTTCCCCGACCACCCCGCTCACGCAGTCATCCACGATGAGAAGGTGTGGCTGCGAACCCTCTTCGTGAACCTGGCAGAAGCGGCCGGACTCGAGCAGCCCGAGTCCCTCGGCACGCAGCTGCTCGCCCTGCTCGAAGGAGCCACAGTGCTGCGTTCGATCACAGGCCAGCCCGGAGCCGTGGCCGAAGCGCGCGCTGCCGCCCGGGTCCTCATCGAATCCGACTCACCGGCGCAAGCCCGCTGACCCATCCATGCCCGCACCCCTCTCCCTGCTACCTGACGGCGGCCCAGCAACCTCGCGCGAGGTTGCTGGGCCGCCGTCGGGTTGTTTGGGGAGGGGGTTCGAGGACATTTGTCACTTCGCACTCGGGATCGTTCTCCCTACAGCGCTGCCTCCGGCCTCAGTAGCGTCGACGGTGTCAGAGAGCAACGACACTTCAAGCGAGGAGGCGGCCGTGATGAACCGTCGCACCAAACAGGACCCAGCACCACCATCCACAGCCGATCCCATTCGGACCACAGGGCACAAGTCACCGGTCGAACCGAAGACGGCTCCCCTTCAGAACACTGCGGCCCGCGTTGCCGCTGTGACTCTCGGCGCAGTCTTTGCGGCACTGGCGGTGTGGGTGATCGCCGTTCCGGTCGCGGGCGTCGCCCTGGTCGCCGGCGGCGTGGCCGTCTCTCCTGCGGCTGTCGCGCTCGTGTCCCTGGGCAGCGGGTGCGCAGCCGGCCTGTCCTACACCATCATGAGGCGCTTCCGCGGCGGAACGGCCATGTGGACCATCACCGCCTGCGTCGTCCTCGGCCTGTCGATGGCCGGTCCGCCGCTGTCAGGAGCCACGGGCTCAGCCGTGGTCGCACTGGAGCTGATGCATCTGGTCGTCGGTGTCACGATGATCCTCGGCATGCGGCGCGTCGTCCCGAGCAGCCCGGGCAGCATCTTCGACCACGACGCCGCAGCCTTGGATTCAGACCCGTCGACGGCGCAGTCCGAGTAATGTACGAACCGGAGGCGACAATGACGAAGCAATCCATTTCGACCGACTGCGACGACGAAGTCACACGGTGGGTCGCCCGAACCCGCGGGCCGGGGTTCGCGCTGATCTGGCTGCCGGTCCTCATGCTGTCCCCGATTCTGACAGCTGTTCTCGACGGCAAGGCCGTGACGCTGGCGATCCATCTGGCGATCGCGGCCCTCTATGTCGTCACGATCCTCGTCGCCCACCGCGGCCTGCCGCAGCGAGTGGGAGAACTCTGCGCGACCGGGCTCATGGCGCTCGTCGTCATCCAGTTCATCGTGTCTCCCGGAGGCCAAGGCTTCCTCTATCCGCTGCTCGCCATCGCGGCCGCGACAGCTATCCGACTCCGCGCGGCACTCGGGATCGTGATGGGCCTGGCCGTCAGCGGTTCCTTCGCTGAAGGGGTCGCCACGATGTCGCTCAGCAGTGCTCTGCAGTTCGGCTTCGCCACCGTCATGGCCGGCGCCAGCACCTATCTGATCCGCTGTCTCACGGCTACGACCGACGACCTGCGCGCCACTCGCCGCCGCTTGGCTGGGCTCGCGGTGGTCGAAGAACGCCAGCGGTTCTCGAGAGACCTTCATGACCTCCTCGGTCATACCCTCTCGGTGATCGTGGTCAAGGCCGAGGCCATTCGTCGCTTCGCCGAGGGTGATTCCGCTGTCGCCGTCAAGCATGCTCAGGAGATCGAAGACATCGGACGCACGGCCCTGGCCGATGTCAGACAGGCGGTCGCCGGGTACCGGCAAATGCGTTTCGCCGACGAGCTGTCCCACGCGATCGAGACCCTTGAGGACGCCGGAGTCGAGGTCGAGACGACAACCCCGCTGCCGCGGCTTGATGGTCCCACCGACACGCTCTTCGCCTGGGCTGTCCGAGAAGCGGCGACGAATATTCTCCGCCACGCCCACGCGTCCCGATGCACGATGAGAATCACCGTCGACGAGGCGACCGCAGCACTCGAAATCTCCGACGACGGGCTCGGGCTGGGCACGAATCCGGCGGGCTCGGGCCTGATCGGGGTGCGAGAGAGGGCAGAACGTCTGGGCTGTCACGTGCATACCCGATCGGGCCCGCGTGGTTTCACCCTCACCGTTCACGCACCGAGTGCAGGAGAACCGGAATGATCAGGATCGCCGTCGTCGAGGACCAGACTCTCATGCGCTCGGCCCTCATCAGCCTGCTCGACCTCGAAGACGACATCACGGTCATCGGTGAGGCAGGACGCGGTGACGAAGTCTCCGAACTGGTCCACAGGCTCGAGGCGGATGTGGTTCTCCTCGACATCGAGCTGCCGGGGATGAATGGGCTCGAGGCGCTCGAAGAGCTGAACCATGCGACCGACGCCATCGCAGACAAGACTGACACGGCTGAGCCCGAGGTCATCATCGTCACGACCTTCGGTCGAGCGGGCTATCTGAGGCGCGCGATGGACGCCGGGGCGAAAGGCTTCCTCGTCAAAGACGATCCCGTCGAGACTCTCGCCGAGTCGATCCGGCGAGTCGCTCAGGGAGAGATGGTCATCGACCCGCTGTTGGCGGCCCAGGCACTGAGTTCAGGGGAGAATCCGCTCACGGAACGAGAGAGCCAGGTACTCCTTGCGACTGATGACGGTGTCCCCATAGTCGATGCGGCCGAGGCGCTGCATCTGTCTCCGAGCACCGTCCGCAACTACCTGTCGAGCGCGATCGGCAAGCTCGGGGCCCGCAATCGCGCCGAAGCGCTGAGAAACGCCCGCAGCGAAGGCTGGATTTGAGACCGACCGCTTCTGCCTCCCTCACACCACGGTCGGCAGCACTCCTCCGTCTGCGCGCAGGGCCGCGCCGTTCGTCGCCGCAGACAGCGGACTGGCCAGAAAAGCGACGAGGTTGGCGATCTCGCCGGGTTCGATGAAGCGCTGCAACAGTGAGGACTCGCGAACGAGTGAGTCCCGCAGACCCGCGGCGGACATCGATTGTGCGGCGGCGATCTGCTCGACGGTGGCGGCGACTCCGTCCGAATATGTCGGTCCGCCGAGCACGGTATTCACGGTCACCTCGGTGCCGCGAGTGAGCTTCGCCAGGCCGCTGCTCAACGCCAGTGCCGCGGCCTTCGTCGCGCCGTAGTGGATCATGTCCCCGGGCACGTCGACGGCCGATTCCGTGCCGATGAAGATGATGCGGCCCCATCCGTTCTCGAGCATCTGCGGGAGCAGACGCCGTGACAGGCGAACGGCGCTCATCAGGTTGATCTCGAAGTAACGCGTCCACTCCCCGTCGTCGATCTCGGTGAACGTCGTCACGTCGAAGAGACCGACATTGTTGATGAGCACGTCCACGACGCCGAGGCGGTCGAGCAGTTCGTCGACCTGCCCGGCGTCGGCGAAGTCGGCTGCGATTCCCCTCACCGAGGCGGCCGGATTCTGTTCACGCAGACGTGCAACAGCCGTTTCGACACCCTCTTCGTGGCGGCCGTTGATGATGACCGTCGCCCCTTCGTGCGCGCACAGGGAGGCGATCGCGAAGCCGATTCCTTGTGTCGAGCCCGAGATGAAGACGGTTGTGTCTGTCAGTTGAAGATCCATGTGCTTCCTGCCTTGTCGTGTCTCATCCAGGTTTTACTTGCTCAGGAAAGTCAACACTAGAATGAATGAGTTTCTCAGGCAAGTAATCAGCTAGACTGCACTGCATGGACAGAGCCGACAGTCGTACCGCAGATCGAAACCCTTCAGACTCTGATCCGTCCGCTTTCACCGCGGACGAGCTCGAGACGTGGTCCTCGATCGCGACCTTGCTGGAGTGGCTTCCGGCCGCACTCGATGCGCAGATGCAACGCGATTCGCAGATCAGCCATTTCGAGTACGGGATCCTCTTCGCACTCTCTCGAGCGAAAGAAGAGACCTTGGCGATGAAGGAACTCGCCGGCTTCGCGAACAGCACCCTGTCCCGTCTCTCACGGGCTGTCGCTCGACTCGAAGCCAAGGATTGGGTGACCCGACGCCCGAACCCCGATGACGGCCGCACGACGATCGCTTCCCTCACCGGTTCCGGTCGCGCTGCCATGCGTGCGGCGACTCCGGGGCACGTGGCATTCGTACGACGGATGGTCTTCGGTTCCTTGACCCCGGCCCAGGCTCATGCGCTCGGCAGGGCCAGTCGGCGCATCACCTCGGCGATCAGGGAAGAGGGCAGCTGGCACCCTTAGCACACAGACCTTCTGCCCGGAACTCAGACCTCAGCTCTGACCGTACGAATCGATGACACAAAATCGATGACACAATGCGATGAGAAGAATACACCTGCCACCGTCTCAGAGTGAGTCTCTCAAGGAGGAGAACATGACACGCATCGGTTGCATCGGAGTCGGAGAGATCGCCTCGGCGATAGTGGAAGGCCTTGCCGATTGCGAGGCGAAGTCTGACTTCCGATTCTTCCTGTCCCCGCGCAATGCCGAGCGCGCACAGCACCTCGCCGAGTCCATCGAGTCCGCCACTATCTGCGAGAGCAATCAGGACGTCGTCGACAGCAGCGACCTCGTCGTCCTCGCGGTGCTGCCGCAGCAGACCGAGGCAGTCCTGGACGATCTCGATATTCCGTCCGAGACGACCCTGGTCAGCGCCGTCGCCGGCGTCGCCACGGAGCACCTCGCCGCACACCTGCCGCACTCGCCCACGATCGTGCGGATCATCCCACTGCCCGCGGTCCGCGAGCGCAAGGGAGTCACCGCCATGTACCCGGCCAATGACGCGGTCGAGGAACTGCTGGGCCACCTCGGCGGATCGGTGACTGCGGCGGATGAGACGATGTTCTCCACGCTCTCGGCAGTGACGGCGACGATGTCGGCGCACTTCGCGTTCCTGCAGACGATCACCACATGGCTCGTCGACCGCGGCTGGGACCAGGTCGACGCCGATCATTTCATCCGCGGCCAGTTCGTCGGCCTCGGAACCACTCTCGCCGAGACGACAGAGCCCATCAACGACCTCGTCGCAGCCCACGAGACGCCGGGAGGACTCAACGAGATGCTCAACCAGGAGTGGATGAACGAGGCCAACCGCACCGCCCTCGCCTCAGCCCTCGACGCCGTATTCGCCCGCGTCACGAAGTCCGACTAGGCCTCGGAACTACCTGACGGCGGCCCAGCAACCTCGCGCGAGGTTGCTGGGCCACCGTCGGGTAGTAATTGGTGGTCAGAAGAGGCCGGTGATGTTTCCGTCCTCCGTGACATCGATCTTCAATGCTGAGGGTTCGCGCGGCAGGCCGGGCATCGTCATGATGTCACCGGCGATGACGACGACGAATCCGGCGCCGGCTGAGAGGCGCACGTCCTTGACCTCGATGATGTGGTCGGTCGGCGCCCCGCGCAGACTCGCGTCCGTGGACAGCGAGTACTGGGTCTTCGCGATGCACACGGGTGCAGCGCTGTAGCCCTCATCGGTGAACTGACGCAGCTTCCGCTTGACCTTGGCCGGCAGATCGACGTCTTTCGCCTGGTAGATCCGCTGCGCGATGGTCCGGATCTTGTCCTCCAGCGGCAGACCGAGATCGTAGCTGTAACGCGCACGCGACGCGGGATCGACGACAGGGGCCTCGGCATCCCCGGAGGCGGTGCCGGCGACGAAGACCGAACCATCGCCGACGGCGGGTCCGGCCGTACCATCGCCACCACCCGTACCATCGCCACCACCCACGGCCTCGACGACCGCTTCGGCCAGGGCGAGCGCACCCTTGCCGCCGTCGGCCCAGTGCGTGGACTCGACAGCGGCAACGCCGAGCCCGTCGAGATGCGAGATCGCCGCGGCCATCTCTTCGTCGGTGTCCGTGGGGAACCGGTTGAAGCACACGACCGGGGTCAGCCCGTAGATCTCGCGCAGGTTCCTACAGTGCAGCTCGAGGTTGCTCATCCCGTCAAGCACCGCCGACACATCAGTAGAGTTGACGTCGGCCACGTCAACGCCCCCGTGGTACTTCAGCGCCCGCAGCGTTGCGACGACTACCACGGCCGAGGGCCAGATGCCGGCGGTGCGGCATTTGATGTCGAGGAACTTCTCGGCCCCGAGGTCGGCACCGAATCCGGCTTCGGTCACCACCCAGTCCCCCAGCGCCAGCCCGGCCTTGGTCGCCAGCAGGCTGTTGCAGCCGTGGGCGATGTTGGCGAACGGTCCGCCGTGGATGAACGCCGGCGAATGCTCCAACGTCTGGACGAGGTTCGGCGCCAGGGCGTTGCGCAGCAGCGCGGTCATGGCACCGGCTGCCCCGATATCGGCCACGGTGATGGGTTCGCGTCCACGGCTGTGGGCGAGCACGATCCGTCCCAGGCGTTCCTTGAGGTCGGACAACGAGGTGGCCAGGCAGAACACGGCCATGACCTCGCTGGCGACGACGATGTCGAAGGCGTCTTCGCGGGGCACTCCCCCGTTGAGTCCCCCGAGTCCGACGACGACTCCGCGCAGCGCTCGGTCGTTGAGGTCGACGACGCGGCGGATGTGGATGCGCCGCGGGTCGACGTCGAGGTCGTTGCCGAAGTGGATGTGGTTGTCGAGCATGGTTGCGGCGAGGTTGTTCGCCGCTGCGATGGCCGCGAAGTCCCCGGTGAAGTGGAGGTTGATGTCCTCCATCGGCACGACCTGGGCGTATCCGCCGCCGGCCGCCCCGCCCTTCATCCCGAAGACCGGGCCCATGCTCGGCTCCCGGAGTGCCAGCACGGCCCGTCCGACCTCGGGCTTCGATCGGGCGAGTTCGTTGAGTCCGTCGGCCAGGCCGATGCTCGTCGTGGTCTTGCCCTCGCCGGCCGGGGTCGGGCTCATAGCTGTGACGAGGATGAGCCTGCCGTCGGTGGCGCTGGCCGCCGCCTGGTCGAGGACGTCGATGGGCACCTTCGCCTTCGTCCATCCGTGAGGAATGATGTCCTGCGCGTCGAGACCCAGCCCAGCGGCGATGTCGACGATGGGATCGAGCTCGGCGCTGAGCGCAATATCCATATCTGTGGTCATAAGGCCATCATGCCCGTTCTGCGAGATTTTGTGACCATCACCGACCCGAGAATTCGCGCAATGTGCACTGAGTTCCGTCCACCGCAACATCTCCTTCGCCGAGGCGGCCCCGCCCCATTACTCCACATACAGTCCCAGCGCGGTCCACCTCACCCCGCATACTCCGAACACTCCGGACACCGGGTCATGAGGTCGTGTCGACATTCGCGGACGTGGAGAAGGAACTTCTCCGCCGAGTCGAGCGAGGCCCGCTGGGCTCGAATCGCCGACAGTCGAGCAGCGATCACCGAGGCACGCCCGGTCTCCCCACGATGCAGAATCGCCCGGATCTCGGCGAGGCTCATACCTACGCTCTGACACGACAGCACGATCCGGCACCGGCTCAGATGTTCGGCCGAATAGTCCCGGTGCCCGCTCGCGGTCCGGTCAGGCACGACGACGCCCTCATCCTCCCAATGCCTGAGCACATGCGCAGCCATTCCCAACCGTGCCGCAGCATCTCCGATCTTCATCAGTCCATGATGACACCTGGACTTCAGGTTGACCTGAAGTTCTACCTTCGGTTCATGAACAAACCGGAAATCCGCACCATCACCGACCGCATCACCTTAAGCGACGGCGCCGAGGTGGCCACCACGACCCTCGAACCGCCCCACCGTGAACGCACCGGCCCGGACAGCCACCGCCAGGACCGCCTCGGCGAAGTCATCATCTGCCACGGAACCCCGTGGTCAGCGCGGATGTGGCTGCCGCTTGCCCGCGAGCTCGCCCGACATCACCGCGTCCGCCTGTGGGACATGCCAGGCTTCGGCGCGTCGATTCCCGGCAGCGCGGACCCGCCGCTGCGCCCCACCAACCCTCCCCTCGCCGAGGCGGCCCCCGCCGTTGATCTCATCACCCAACGTCGCCGTCTGGCTGAGCTCATCGACTCTTGGGAGATCTCGAATCCGCACGTCATCGCCCACGACATCGGCGGCGCGGTCGCGCTCGGCGCGCATCTGCTCGAGGGCTGCGATTTCGCATCGCTGTATCTGCTCGACATCGTCACTCTCGACCCGTGGGGCTCGCCGTTCTTCCGCCTCGTCGCCGAGAACGAAGCGGTCTTCGCCGCCCTCCCACCTCGTCTTCACCACGCACTTGTCCGCGAGTACATCGCCGGAGCGGCAGGCACGACGCCCGACGAATCACCGCCGGCCGTCGGCGCCTCGAATCTCAGCGCGGAATGGCTCGCCGTACTCAGTTCGCCCTGGTGCACCGACACCGGTCAGGCGGCTTTCTACCGCCAGATCGCCGCACTGCTCCCCGAGCACACGGCACCCATCGTCGACCGCCTCGGCGAGGTGCGCTGCCCGGTCCGCATCGGCTGGGGCGAGGACGATCCGTGGATTCCTGCTGATCAGGCCGATCGTCTCGCCGAGGCGCTCCCCGACCGCCCTGACGTGACACGTTTCCCGCACTCCGGCCATCTCGTCCCGCTCGAAGCACCGAGCGACCTCCTCGGCGACGTCACCGCGTGGCTCGACGCCTGAGAGCCGCGTGCGCGAAGATGACGGTATGCGCACTTTCGACGAGCTCGTCACCGAGGCCCAGTCCGCCGATGTCACCGGCTGGGGGTTCGACTGGCTCGATGGGCGCGCCACCGAGGAGCGGCCTCCGTGGCGATACTCGACGCTGCTGGCCAGGCGGCTGTCGACGGCGACCGCGGCCCTCGACATCGACTCCGGCGGCGGTGAAGTCGTCGACGAGGCGCCGGTGCTGCCTCCGCGCATGGCGGTGACCGAGTCGCACCGTCCGAATATCGCCGTGGCCCGTCACCGGCTCGGTCCACGCGGGGTCGACGTCGTCGAGGCCGACCCGCACCGATTGACCTTCGCCAACGGCAGCTTCGACCTCGTCACCTCGCGACATCCCGTGAGTCCCGCATGGTCGGAGATCGCCCGTGTGCTCATCCCCGGCGGCACCTACCTCGCCCAGCATGTCGGTGCGGCCTCGGCCTTCGAGCTCATCGAGTTCTTCCTCGGCCCGCTGCCCGAGAATCGACGAGCACGGCATCCACTGACCGAATCAGACGCCGCCGAGGCGGCCGGACTCACGGTCGAAACGTTGTGCACCGCACGGTGCCGCATGGAGTTCTACGACGTCGGCGCGATCGTGTGGATCCTGCGCAAGTGCCCGTGGTGGGTGTCCGATTTCGCGGTCGCGGACTTTCTGCCGCAGCTGCGCGACCTCGACGCGCGGATGCGTCGTGGTGAGCCGTTCATCGCCCATTCGACACGGCACCTCATTATCGCTTCGAAGCGCCGCTGATCCGGTCGCGCCCGCAGACGATCCGCTACCGGCGGCGCCCGGTGCGTGCCGCGACTCAGCCGCGTCAACGGCTCGAGCGCCCCACCCGGAACCGTTCCGGCACGCCGCCTGCACCGGTGGCGAGGTCGGCTGCGAACTCACCGAGCAGCGGCGCGAACTTCGCCCCGTGCCCCGAACAGGCGGAGACGATGACGAGACCGTCGACCTCGTCGATGACGAAGTCCTCGTCCGTGGTGTTCGTGAACAGGCAGGTGGTCTCCGCGTACGGTTCCGGAATGAGTCCCGGCAGATTCCGCTTCGCGTAGTCGATCATCCGGGTCCGCATCTCCTCGGTGATCTGTCCGTCCTGGTCAAGCGCGGAACCGATCACCTTCCCACCGTTGAATTGCGCGAACTTCTGCCCGGCGAAACCGGCATCCCGTCCGCCGGGCAGTCCGTAGGTGAACATGTCGTCCGACTTGTGGATGAACGTCGGCCAGGGTGCGCTCGGCCGCCCATCCTCGTCGGCGTCGCGGTAGGGCATGTGGAACGCCTGCTCCTGCCGCACTTCGAACCGCGGCAGTGCACCAAGGAACCCTTCCGGAAGCCCCAGATCGCCGAGGAGGTCGGGCAGCCATCCGCCGGCAGCGACGATGACGCGGTCGCCTTCGACGACGGCCCCCGTCGCCGAGGCGACACGGAAGCCGCCCGCGGAGCGTCGAGCCACCTCGGTGACCGTCCAATCCGTGAGGACCCGGGCATGACCGGTGGACTCGGCACGGTCGAGCATCACATTCACCGTGGTCTCGGCGTCGATGACGCCGGCGTCGGGGTGCCACAGGACCTCGGTGTCGAAGACGAACTGCGGCCACCGTTCAGCAGCCCGTGCCGGGTCGAGGACCTCGTGCTCGACTCCGACCTCCTCGAAGATCTCGGCGAGCAGGCTCGTATGCCGGGCATCGCCGAAGTCGACGGCTCCCGTCCGGGTGATCAGCTCGGTTCCCGATTCGGCTTCGAGACCGTCCCATAGTCCACGGGCGCGCACGACGAGTTCGGTATAGAGACGATCGGGATAGGCATAGCGGAAGATGCGGGCCGAACCGTGGGAGCTCCCCCGGTCGTTGGCCGGAGTGTGCCGTTCGAGCATAGTGACGTCCTCGCCGCGCGCGCTCAGGGAATACGCGGCTGCGGCACCGGCCAACCCTGCTCCGATGACGATGTGGTGGGACATGACAGTTCTCCTGTTGAGTGAGTGACAGCGGTCGGTCTCCTACTTCTCGCGCTTACTGCAGTTGGAGGTCTGTCACGCAGGTGGGTCCGTCGCTCTTCGTCGAGAATTCGGTCGAACCTGTCTTGCCTTCGGCGGTGATTCGGATGGTGCCGCTGATGTCGGATGGCACCCAGAACCCGACGAATCCGTTGTCGAAGGTCGTCGTCGATTCGTCGACCACCGCTTCTCCAGTCTCAGAGTCGGTGATCATTACGTCCACGTCCTCCCCGCTCATCTCGCCGAGGCAGGTTGTGAGGCTGTGATAGTAGCAGTCGTGTGTCTCATCGACGAACGGGGCGATGGACACGTAGCTCTTGCCTTGCGGCAGGGCCATCGTCGCTTCCTGCTGACCGTCGGTGAGGACGAGTTCGTCGGTCTGTACCGAGGCCATGAGGTCGGTGGGCCGTTCGTCCGCTGGGAGGCGGTCGAGGTGGTCGATGACTTCCGTGACGTCGTCTGCGGCCAGATCGAGATCCGCCAGCAGCTCCTTCGCCGACCCCGGCTGCACGCCCGCAGACTGGCCGGAATCCGTGGACGAGCCACCAGTCGCCTCGGGAGCGGAACAGCCGGTCAGCAACAGAGCGAGCGCGGCCGCTCCCAACGCAAATCGCTTCATCTTCTTCTATCTCCCCACGTCACTACGGGTGCAGAGCACTTATGTCATCTTGGCAAGCATACCCTTCTGGGGTATACGGTGGTGAAGGCGGGTCCACCGGATGGGTGGCCCGAAAGGCCCTCATCCTCCGCCGTGAGAACCAGACGCGACAGTCTCACAGAATCAGGAGACCACCTTTGAAGAAGTTCACACCGACCGTCCGCCTCACGGCAGTCGCCACAGCGATCGGGCTGGCGCTGGCAGGCTGTTCGACCGGCAGCGACGACGCCCAGGGAACCAGCGGTGACGGCACTCCCGGTGAAACTGCCTCCCATGAAGGCGGCGGATCCGATCACGAAGACATGAGCAACAGCGATTCCGACCACGAACCGGGCGGCCACGAAGGGCACGCAGCCGATGGCGGTGCGCCACCGGAGGGAATTGCGAAGGCCGGCGATCCCGAATTCGCCGTCGGCGACACCGTCGTCCTCTCAGCTGATCACATGCCGGGAATGAAGGGAGCTGAGGCAACTGTCTCCGGTGCCTTCGACACGACGACCTACTCGATCAGCTACACACCGACAGATGGCGGGGATCCGGTCAAAGATCACAGATGGGTCGTCCACGAAGAGCTCGAGGACCCGGGATCGGCACCGTTGAAGAAGGGGGCGAAGGCCACCGTCAATGCCGACCACATGCCCGGTATGAAGGGCGCCGAGGCGACGATCGACTCAGCGACCGACGAAACCGTCTACATGGTCGACATCACAACCGATGAGATGGAGATGACGAACCACAAATGGGTCGTCGAAAGCGAGATGAAGTCCGCGAAGTGAGGCGTGGTCTCACCAGGTCCGTCCGAATCGCGCGAGGCAGTGCCAGACCTTCTTGATCTGCTGCCCGTCGAGATCCCACGCCCGTCGGGCGCGTGCGACATGGATGGGTCTCAGCTGCGCTGAGTTCCCCACAACCTCGGCGATCCGCTGCGCAAGCTCGACCACGTCCTGGCCCCGATACTCCGGATGCGCGGCGATTTCGGAGACCTCGGCGACATAGCCCGGATGAGTCTCGACGGCGAGACCGCAGCGGTCCGCCGTCTCCAGCACCGCATGATCGTCGAAGCTGGGATCGATCACCAGCACTTCGACGTCTTCGGGCACCTTCACCCCACCGTGGACATGAGCCTCGATGTAGTGATCGAGACGGTCGCGGACGATCCCGCATCCCTGAGCAGCAGGCTGGTCGATCGCCCGCTCGTCACGACGATAGTCGGCGATGAGGCTCATCCGGTCAGCAACTCCGAAGAGCTCCGGCTCGAAGGTGCTGTCCGGGTAGGCGAACGTCGCTCGCGCAAGGATCTCCGGACGAAGACGCAGGTAGGCCGATCCGAACCGCGGTGCCGGCCCATAGGGGTCGCCGTCGAGGTCAAGTGCCCCATAGACCGGTCGTTGCTGCACGTCCACATGGTCATAGGCTCCGCCGAATATCCGCTGCTCCCAATGCCATCGGTTGCCACCTGGAACGGCGGTCAGGCCCCCATTGCTCGTGCCAGTGACGAATTGGGACACATACTGCCCGCGGTCGAGAATCGACGCGAGCACTCCGGCTCCCGAAGCATCAGCACCGGGATGGAAATGCAGTGCCACACGCGCCTCGGCCGGCAGCTCCTGCCCTGGCGCGGAGCGTGCTCGGACCCACTGAAGTGCTGTTGCGGATGGGTCCGGCTGGTTCATCATTCCTGGTCGGGCAGCATCCCCGCGGCCTCGACGGCGCTGCGGACGATCTCCTCGAGACCGAACTCTGCCTTCCAGCTCAGCAGGGCCGAGATCCGGGAGACGTCGGCGACCAGCGCCGGCGGGTCACCCGCACGACGCTCGCCCATTTCAGGGATGATGTCACGGCCGGTCACCTCGGCGATGGTGTCGATGACTTCCTTGACCGAGGCGCCGGTTCCGGTGCCGACGTTGAACACGGTCTCCGTCGTCCCGCCGGCCTTCATGTAGTCCAGGGCGGCGATATGGGCCTCGGCGAGGTCCTTGACGTGGACGTAGTCGCGGATGCACGTGCCATCCGGGGTGGCGTAGTCGTCGCCGAAGATGATCGGTGCCTTGCCGTCCTTCAACCGCCCGAGCACGATCGGGATGAGGTTCATGACGGCTGTGTCGGCGAGGTCCGGCCAGCCGGCGCCGGCAACGTTGAAGTAGCGCAGCTTCACGGCATTGAACGTGGTTCCCCGCATCGTGGAGGCGGTGATCTGGTTGTCGATCATCCACTCGCCGATGAGCTTCGTCTGGCCGTAGGGGTTGATGGGGCGGCAGTCGAGGTCCTCGGCGACCATGTCGACATCGGGCATGCCGTAGGTCGCGGCCGACGAGGAGAAGACGAGCGATTCGATGCCTGAGCGCTCTACGGCGGCGAGGATGTTCGTCAGTGCACCGATGTTCTGCCGGTAGTACATGACCGGTTCCTCGACGGATTCGCCGACCTGCTTCTTCGCGGCGAAATGGATGATCGAGTCGACGCCGTGGTCCTTGATCGCGGACACCAGGCGTTCCTCGGCATCGGCTGCGGCCAGGTCGAGGTTGACCACTGGCAGGCCTTCGACGCGGGCGTCGATGCCGGTGGAGAAGTCGTCGACGACGAGCACATCGTCTCCGCGTTCGGTGAGCAGCCGCACCACGTGCGAACCGATGTAGCCTGCCCCTCCGGTCACCAGAACTGCCATTGGCCGCGTCCTCCTTCGTCTCGCCGACTCGTTGATTTCAGATCATCCGTCGATTCTTCGACATCAGAACATCTTCGATATCAGAATACGTGTTCGCTGCACAGGCATCGACCCGGCCTGAATGTGCCGTGGGGAAAGCGTCGGAATTCGCCGCCGCCCTGGCCATGGGCGCCGGCCCCTGCCACAGTGGGAAAATGCACATCCTCCTCATCTGCGATCCCGGTCCCCCGAGCCGCCGAGTGGCCGCGCTGAAGGACGGGTTCGCCGAACTCCTCCGGCAGGATTTCGAGTCGGAGGTGACCGTCGACGTCTGCACCGAGGCGCTCCGCGTCCAGGCAGACCATCGGCTGGAGCTGTCGACTCTCGACGCGATCGTCGACCGCTATCCCGCAGCGGACCTCGTCATCATGCTCACAGACATTCCGCGCCACACACAGGGCAAACCGCTCATCGCCGAGGTGCTGCCGTCGCGCAACATCGCCGTGATCTCCTGCCCGACCCTCGGCGCGCTGACGACGAAGCGCCGGCTGCTGAAGATCTATATGAGCTGCGTCAATCAGCTCCTGCCCGACGGGCATCTGCCGACGAAGACGCACCGTCTCCCACGCTGGGGCCGGTGGTCGAGCCGATCCGAGTCGGGACGTCGCACCCTCCATGCTCACACCTTCACCGGCGGAACTCGCCTCGTCCTGGGCATGACCATGGCCAATGAGCCGCTGCGGATGTCCCGCAGACTCTCACGCGCCATGGCCGCGGCCGCTGCCACAGGGGCGTTCGGCATCTTCTACAGCTCCATCTGGCAGATGTCACACCACCTCTCAACCGCCCGGCTCATCTCGATCGGAGCTATCGCCATCGCTGTCATGGTCGGTTGGCTGATCACGATCAATCGCCTCTGGGACCGTCCTGTCAATGAGCGCCTGGCTCAGGTCGTCTTCTACTACAACCTGTCCACCGTGCTCACACTCATCATCTGTGTGACGGGTCTCTATGCCCTGCTGGTCATCGGCATCCTCGCCGGTGGGCTCATCGTCATCGACCCCGAGTTCATGGCGCAGACGATCCACCGACCCGAAGCCCGCCTGACGAACTACCTCGACATCGCGTGGCTGAGCGCAGCGATGGGCGTCGTCGCCGGCGCACTCGGCTCGAGCTTCGACAGCGACATCGACCTCAAGAACCTCACTCACGCCCAACGACTGCGCTCCCGCGTCTACATCGCCCAGGACGACGAGACCGGTACAACCTGACGGGGGTTCCGTCCCGGTCAGGGCGGCGTTATGGTGGCCACAGACTCCGGATCAACGCGAAACCGGAGAGATAGGAGCAAGAATCATGACACAGTCAGTGACAGTTCCCGACCCCCACGGCTCAGAGAAGACCACTCGCGAGAACGCCGAACACGGCTTCATCGCCTCCGACGCCCTGACCAAGAACCTCCAGACGGTTCTGGTCGACTTTATCGCCCTGAGCCTCACCGCCAAGCAGGCGCATTGGAATATCGTAGGCACGAACTTCCGTGACCTCCACCTCAACCTCGACGAGGTCACAGACGTTGCTCGTGCCGGCAGCGATGAGATCGCCGAGCGTATGCGCGCCCTCCACGCCTCACCTGACGGCCGCCCCGCGGTGATCGCCGAACAGACCGGATTGCCGGAGTTCCCGAACGGCGAGATCAGCACCCATGATGCGATCGACCACATGGTCGCGTCGATCGAAGCGACCGTGGCCTCGATGCGTGACTGCCACGACGAGGTCGACTCGGCGGATCCGACGACCGCCGACATCTTCCACAGCTACATCGCTCAACTCGAGCAGCAGGCCTGGTTCATCAGCGCAGAGACCCGCACACCCAAGTGAGTCGCTGCGGCTGAGCAGCCACTCTGATCTTCGGGCCGCCTCCCCGTCCTCACGGTCGGGTAGGCGGCCCTTCGTCGTCGACGCCCGGAACCGTCATCGTCGGCCGTCGATGATGCCGACGAGGTGTTCGGCAATGGCCAGCGCCGAGGTGGCTCCCGGGGACGGCGCGTTCCTGACGAACATCGTGGCTCCCGCACGATCGATGACGAAATCATCGACGAGTGTTCCGTCCCGGTTCATCGCCTGGGCGCGGATTCCGCGAGTGGCGCGGTGGCCGCCTGCTCCGGCGAGGGAGGGGACGTAGCGAGCCGCCTCCGCGACGAATCTCTCGATGGAGAGCACCCCCGGAAGTTCACGCGCAGCGGTGGCCATATTGCCGGCGGCGAAGCGCCAGAATCCGGGGTCGGCGGCCACGGCCAGGGAATCGGGGATGTTGAGACCGAGGCCTCGGTAGCCTTCGCGGGAGAAGGAGAGGAAGGCGTTGGGCCCGATCATCAGTCCGCCGTCGATGCGCCGGGTCACGTGGACGCCGAGGAAGGGATAATTCGGGTCGGGTACGGGGTAGATGAGTCCGTTGACGGCATCGCTGTGTGCGGCATCGAGGATGAAGTATTGGCCGAAGAAGGGCACCACGGTCGGTGTGCGGGCCTGTCCGGAGCGGGCGGCGAGGCGGTCGGATTGGAGCCCGGCACAGACGATGACGCGGTCGAATTCCTGGGCATCGACCGGAGTGCGGACGATGGCAGTGTCACGGGCGGTGGGGCCGCCTCGGTGGTAGACGGACTTCACCGGTGTGGAGAAGCGCACGCGGCCGCCGTGGGCGCGGGAGTCGGAGACGAGGGCGTCGGTGAGTCCGGAGTAGTCGATGATCGCGGTGTGGGGTGAGTGAAGTGCTGCGAGGCCTTCGGCATTCGGTTCGATTTCGCGCAGGCCATCGCGCTCGAGCAGAGCGATGTCGGGGACGCCGTTGGCTCGGGCGCGGTCGTAAATGGAGTGGAGGCGGTCGACTTCGATGTCGTCGGTGGCGACAACGACCTTGCCGCATTCGTCATAGGCGACTTCGTGTTCCTGGGCGAAGTCGCGGATGAGGTCGACGCCGCGGCGGCACAGCGTGGCCTTGAGACTGCCGGGTTCGTAATAGAGGCCGGCGTGGACCACTCCGGAGTTGTGACCTGTCTGGTGGGCTGCCGGGCGGTCTTCCTTCTCGAAGAGAGTGACGTCGGCACGGTCGTGGCGGGCCAGGATCTCGCGGGCGACCGCGGCTCCGATGATGCCTGCTCCGATGACGGCCCACCGGGTTGTCTTCGCCATGCCTCAACTCTTTCGTCGATCTCCGTCGTTCCTGCCGGTTGAGTCGACTGTAGACGCTGGCACGGTGCCAGGCGTGACCCGTCCACACCACGGAAGTCGTGACCTTGCGGGTCACCGATTGGTCACAGGTCGACCTCGGGCCCAGACCTCTGTACCTCAATCCGTGACAATAGGGTGCTGTTTCAATGACTCGACTATGGCCGTGACATTATTTGAGCCGTAAGATTCGCATAGAGTCCATAAGCCCACCGCCTGGGCGTTTATTGGCTGAGGCACGCACGATGCCGACCTCGACAGAAAACCACAACGGCCTCTCGGATCTACCTGAGCGTAACTATAACGACGAGGTAACTTTTCTTGTGATTCACTGATTACTTTTTCATTACTCCGTAATGTTGTGAGGGATCTGCCAGGAAACTGCCCGTTTCCGTCCAGGCCGTGCTTGGAAATGATCAGGATCCGAACGATGTGGAGAACCATGAGAATACTGAGAGGCCGGCCCGGAACCGGTCGAAAGTTTGCAGTGGGCACAGTCGCCGCCGCCTCGGCGCTCGCGCTGACTGCAATGACAGTGTCCCCGGCGGCTGCCGCCGGCCGACCCGATGACGGGCCGCAGCAAGACGCCGAAGCCTGGGGTCAGCTGATACAGTCCGAGCTCCTCGGCGGACAGCTCGCCGACGTGGCCTCGGCCTACAGCAGTTCGCCTGCGAACTCTGATGCCGTGAGCACTCCGCTGGACATCGAAGCCCTGAATGCGCTCAGGGTCGATCTGGGCGAAGGCGTTTCGCTACCTCTGGTCAGCGGACCGAGCGGGGCTGGGCTGCTCGACCTAGGTGATGCCGGCGCATTGAACGCCTACGGGCACGCACCTTCGTACGAAGGTGCCAAGGCCAGTGCCGGCGCACTCGGAACAGACGGGGCGCTCAATCTCGACCCCGATAACCCCGGC
Organism: Brevibacterium sp. CFH 10365; assembly: GCF_009299785.1. Taxonomy (NCBI): domain Bacteria; kingdom Bacillati; phylum Actinomycetota; class Actinomycetes; order Micrococcales; family Brevibacteriaceae; genus Brevibacterium; species Brevibacterium sp. CFH 10365. Next base: position 205,541 of record NZ_VIGO01000004.1, read on the forward strand.
GAATTCGGCAACGCGAAGCTCAATCTCACTGACCTCCTCGATCAGGTCAATGTCGATGCACTCACCGACGACATAGTCGATGATCTCTCCCTCGAGCTCGGAGCACTGGGTTCAACGGCAGAGTCGACCGATGGCAAGACTTACGACTCGAAGTATGTTCTTGCCGACGCAAAGATGAACCTCTCGAGTCCGCTCCTCGGGGATATATCCACAGGTCTCGATGACACCATCGGTGATGTTGGGACGACCGTCGACGATGTGCTGGGTGAAGACGGCACCGCGACTTCGCTCTTGAGCAATATCGATTTCGGCACTGACGTTGCCGGCAACCTTTTGAACGTAGATGTCAAGAGCGGAACGATCGCTGTCAGCGGCCTCGACGCAGCACTCGACGGCATCAGCGACAAAATCATTGCCGAACCTTTGGTCGATGACAATAAGATCGTTTCGATCAATCTCAAAGACGGCACTGTTGCAGTCGATATCGAGAAAGCTGCTGGATCAAAAGGACTGAACGGCCTCGATCCCAATACTGAGCTGCTCAACGACGATGTGATCAACGCGATTACTGCGGCCGTGTCCAATGCGTTGGGCAAGGTCGCTGGCAAGGTGACCGACAGTCTCGCGACTGCGTTCAACAGCACCAAGGTCACAATGGATCTCGAAGCGAATTTGAAAGTTGCCAACCTCAGTGCAGTCGGCGTAAACATCGACGTCGACGGCACGCTCGGTCAACTCGTCGGGACCGATGATTCAGCACCGACACTCAAGATCACGGCCGACGGGCTGGTGGGATCGCTCCTGACGGCCCTCCTCCGCACATTGGGCATCGACATCAACCAACTCGCGAATGAGTTGGCACTTCCGCTCATCAAGGACGTCGGCAGTGAGATCGGTGGGCTCCTCGATCTCGCCGGTCCGAGCCTCGAATCCACGGTGAAGACTTTTGTCGACCCAGTTGTCACCGGATTGAACGGCGTTTTCAAAGCGGTCAACGAAAATGTGGTGAACATAGTCATCAACGAGCAGTCGCCAAATCCAAATGCCGCAGCTCGGGCACCAGAGACTAGCGAGGTACCCGGTGATAACGGACCAGGATTTACGGTCAACGCGCTGAGTCTGGAACTGCTTCCTACAGCTGACGCTGTCGACATCAACCTCGCTTCGTCCTCGGTTCGCGCAACCGCCGATGCTCCCGATGAGCCCGGCGATGACGATACGAACACCAACGCCGCCGCTTCGGCAGCAGCGTCGGCGACGGCCGATGACGATGGCAACGAGGCAGCTCAGGCAGCTTCGGAGGCCGCAGCCATGGCCGATGAGTCGACGACAGCTTCTGCCGAGGCTGACGCCACTGCTGAAGCCGCAGCAGAGAAGGCTGCTACTGCTGACGCTTCGACGACCGCGTCGAGCGATGCGACAACTGACCCGAACGCATCGTCGACGACCGCTTCCCAGGCAGCGGCCAACGCCGACAACTCGAGCAACACGAACGCAGACTCGTCCGCTGCAGCCAACGCCAACCCGGCGGCGGCCGCAGCTGTAGCCTCGAATGCCGATTCCTCGGCGACAGCTTCGGTAAATGCCGCAGCGAATGCCGATGGCGGTCAAGAAAGCACTGCTACGCAGGATGCAGACACTGCAGCTGAGGCAGATGCAAACGTGAACGCAGCGGCTTCGGCATCGGCATCTGCCGACGCAGACGTCGATGGCGATCCCGCCGCTCAGGCAGCTGCTCAGGCAGCAGCCGACAACGATGCGAATTCCACGGAAACCGCAGCTGCCGATGCAACGGCCGAAGCGGCCGCTCAGGCAGCAGCCAACGAGGAAGCTTCCACCGATACGACTGCGGATGTCTCTTCGGACCCGAACGCCTCGGCACAGCAGGCAGCCAACGCTGCTGCCAACGCCGACAACTCGAGTTCGACGAACGCTGAAGGCTCGTCGGCAACCAACGCCAACGCTTCGGCTGCGGCCAGCGCGGCAGCGACCGCTGACTCTTCGTCCGAGGCCTCGGCAGCCGCCGCAGCCGACGCCGATGATTCCGTGATCGCGGATGCCAGCAACGACACCACGGCGAATGCGAATGCTACGGCCTCGGCCGCCGCATCCGCTCAAGCCGACGTGGATGCCGATCCTGCCGCCCAGGCAGCTGCTCAGGCAGCCGCTGATGAAGATGCCAACAACACGGCATCGGCCGCAGCCGACGAGAACGCCGAGGCAGCAGCAGCCTCCGCCGCAAACGAAGAAGCCACCGCACAGGCTTCGACGGACGCGACCACGGAGACCAATGCAGCTGCTCAGACTGCTGCTACCGCAACCGCCGACAGCAACGATAATGATTCGGCCAACGCTGACACCACTGCTGCTCAGAATGCCAACGCATCTGCAGCAGCTTCGGCAGCAGCCAACGCTGATTCTTCGTCTGAAGCCTCGGCTCAGGCCGCGGCCGATGCTGACGGCAACGACGACGGAGCCGCAGCTAACGCAGCTGCTGATCCCGATGCAGCTGACGAAGCTGACGCCAATGTGAACGCTGCCGCTTCGGCCTCGGCTTCGGCCAATGCCGATGACAACGGCAACGCGGTCGCCGAGGCAGCCGCTCAGGCAGCAGCCGACAACGATGCCAACAACACGGCATCGGCAGCAGCGAACGAGAACGCCGNCAACAACACGGCATCGGCAGCAGCGAACGAGAACGCCGAAGCAGCCGCCGAGTCCGCCGCCAACGAAGAGGCCTCCTCGGAGACCTCGGCGGACGCGACCTCGGACCCGAACGCCTCGGCACAGCAGGCAGCCAACGTCGCCGCGAACGCCGACAACGAGGATGCGACGAACGCACAGGCATCGGCCGCAGCCAACGCCAACGCCGGTGCCGCCGCTTCGGCCGCATCGACGGCGGACTCCTCCTCCGAGGCTTCCGCTGCGGCAGCGGCAGACGGTGCAGAGGCTGACGCAGCCGCTGAAGGCGCAGAGGCGAACGCCTCGGCCGACGGCGACGAAGCCAACGCTTCGTCGGCAGACGATGCAAATGAGGCATCGGCTGATTCGGACGAGTCCGCATCGGCCAACGCCGGATCGTCGGCCAACGCCGGATCCGCGGCCAATGCCTCGGCCGGTTCGAGCACCAACGCCTCGGGCAGCAGCGATGGCGGAGACCTGCCGCGGACGGGTGCCGATGGCATCCCGGCCATGGTCGGATTCGCCGCACTGCTCCTCGCCGGCGGTGCCGCAGCGGTGTGGGCAACCCGCCGCTACCGCGCCGGCAAGCACTGAGGTCCACCGGAGCTCAGCGTTCGGGCACAAACCCGAACGCTGAGTCCGGCCCGACCCACCAGCTGAGCAGCGAACGCTGAACACCGCAAACGGCGGGATCGAAGAGAGATCTTCGATCCCGCCGTTCGTCATTCACCAGCGCGGCTCAGCCAGCAAGTTCTACAACCCGCGCCCGGCCTCCCACGGCTCTTCCGAAGCACCGGTGATCAGAGCATTGACCGACATCGCCTGCGCATCGGTGAACGCGGCGATATAGTCCACGACCGCCCGCGCCCGGCCCCGGCGCACGACCGCCGCCGCGCCCTCCTCCCCCAGCGCCGCAGGATTGCGCGCATAGAGGTCCGAATACTCCTGCGTGGCCGCCTCAACGGAATCAACGAGGCGGCGCGGAATCCGCGTCGCCTCATCCGGGTCGAGCAGCCACTCATGGAACCCCTCGACCAGGGACGCGATGATCCTCGTCTGCCCACGCTGGTACACGGCCAGGTCAGACCGTTCGAGCACGAACCGCGAATGCACGAACTTCAGCACCACGACATCGTGCCAAGCCTCCTGACTCAGTCGCACATGACCGCTACGGATATGCGGCTCCGGGTCGACGACGATGGACGCCTGCAGTCGGTCGATCCACCGCCGCGTGAACCCGGTGACCGCCCGATCCGCCTCCAGTCCCCCGTCGTAGGGGACCCCGAGCAGCCCTTCGACCAGATCCCGATTGACCCGCTCCACCGAGGCACGGAACGCCGCCTCCGATGCGATCCACGGATCCTTCTCCCCGATGTGCCGCCGAATCGCTTCGAGCGCATGCCCGGGCCGTCGCCGATCCAACTCCGCGGAATCGAGCGCAGCCAACTCCCGGCAGTCACGCAGCCATCGCCCGAGTTCGGCCGACACAGCCGTGTACTGCAGCACATTCGACCGGTAGAAATCGTCGAGGTCATGCACCGCATAGGCGATATCGTCGGCGACATCCATGACCGCACATTCGAGCGTCTGCTGATAGCGCCCGATCGCCGGGAACACCGACAGCACATCGGCCATCTCATCGACCTCGGTGACATAGGCAGAGAACTTCATCGCTCCCTCACCCACCTCGTTGCCGACACCGCGCGGCATCCGCTCCGCCGACGGAGCCTGATCCCCGCTCCACTCCCCGCGCTCCCACGGATACTTCAGCACCGCGGCCCGCACTGCCCGCGTGAGGTTGAGACCGCGCGCCGTGGCCTCACAGCTGTCGAGCGCGGTGAGGATCCGAAACGTCTGCGCATTGCCCTCGAATCCGTCATCGAGGCGCAGCACCTGCCGCGACACCCGGTCGAGCTCCTTCTCGCCGAGGTGGCCGAACGGCGGATGCCCCAGATCGTGGGCGGCCGCTGCCGCCTGCACGACCACCGGATCACACCCGCCGAGGCGGTCCACGAGTTCACGCGTGCGTTCGTCGGAATAGTTCAACGTGATCGCGATCGACCGGGCCACCGCGGAGACCTTGAGCGAATGCGTCAGCCGGTTGTGGATGACGGTGCCGGACCCGGCCTGCGGGATGACCTGGGTGACCGAGGCCAGGCGGGAGAAGAACGGGGAGAATCGGATCCGTTCGATATCGACGCGGAACTCGTCCTCTCCGGGACGGGCCTCCTCGGCGACGTTGCGATCGCGACCGCCCTCGGTATGCAGCTTGAGTCGTTCCATCTCACCAGACTACCGAGTCCTGTCCTCCGAGACCGGGATCAGTCTGCGGGCGAGGTCGCGTTAGGCTGAGGCGTTCAGCCGAAACCGGCGCCCAATGATCTCAGGAGAACCTCCCAGCATGAGCACCCAGCAGCAGTCCATCGAAAACTGGGCGGCCGCGCTCAACAACGGCGATGCCGTGTCCTTCGGATTCTCCAAGGGGAAGACGGTGCTGCTTCTCATCGCCTCGGTGATCTTCGTCCTCGTCGGTCTGGCGATGGGGCTGGGCGGAAGCCTGATCTGGGCCATCGTCGGCTGGGTCGCCGTCGTCTTCTTCCTCTGGGGCGTCGTCGTGATGATCCGCCGCCTCTTCGCGGGCCGGCCGGCGTTGACGGTCACTCCTGCCGGGGTGGAGATGAAGACCGCCAAGGCCGGGCTCATCCCGTGGTCGCAGATCCTCGACATCCACGGTGCCAAGCAGAACAGCAACGTCTTCATCGAGTTCGACATCACCGACGCCGAGGCGGATCGCCAGTCGGCGGCCGGCCTCGGTGTCGCTCAGATGACCGACGATGAAGGTCACTCGCGGAAGGTGCTCTGGGCGCCGAACGGACTCGCTGCGAACAAGGCCGCTCTGTGCCTGTGGCTCGAGGAGGAACGACAGGCACGCGCAACGGCCTGAGAGGCTCGACGGCCGCACCTCCACCCCCGAACGGGATGCTTGAGAGTCACATCACAGTGGCGTAATGTCAGAAGCCCAACAGGAGGTGGTCACGATGACCGGAGTCAATGAGGATTTCTACCAGCCAGCGACCCAACCTGGCGACATCATCGAAGTCGAGGACGAAGAGACCGGCGAGATGGTCAAACACATCATCTACCTCGACGAATTCGGCAACGGCACGAAGACGCGGCCGCTGACCGAAGAAGAGCTCGCAGACCTCGACGAGACATCCGAGGGCTGAACCCGAACCAGCGCTCACTCAGCGCAACTGCGACCGCGGACACCGGATCACCGGTGTCCGCGGTCGTGGTTCAGGAGGCCTGCTGCACCGCGTGATGGAGCAGCTCGACGAGCCGTCATCAGTCATCCGAAGTCAGACCCATGCGCGCGAACAGCCGTGCGGCGGTGGCGCGAGAGCTCTGCTTGACCACCTGCCCGAGCTCAGGGTCCCCGCCCAGCAGCGATTCCGCTAGGCCTTTGGCCTGTGCGAAGGCGATGTGGGCCGGCAGCGGCGGCGTGTTGCGGTCGCAGCGGACGTCGAGGACGACCGGCCGGTCGGCGGCGAATGCCTGGTCGAAGGCCGCGTCTATGTCCTCCGGGTCGTCGACGGCGATACCTCTGAGTCCGAGCAGCTCCGCGTAGCCCGCGTAGTCCATCGACTCGACCAGCTGGGCCGTGTCCCACCTGGGGTCCCCGGCCTCCCGCATCTCCCAGGACACCTGGTTGAGGTCGCCGTTGTTGATGACGAGGACGACGAAGGTGGAGTTCGACCATTCCCGCCAGTGGCGTTTGACGGTGAGCAGACCGTTCATGCCCATCATCTGGAAGGCTCCGTCGCCGATGGTGCACACCACCGGGCGATCGGGATGCGCGAACTTGCCGGCCAGCGCATAGGGCATCGCGGCGAGCATCGAGGCCATCCGACCCGAGAGGTTGCCCATCTGGTTCGGTCCCAGTTCGATGTGGAAGCCGTACCAGTCGGCCGTGCTCCCGGCGTCGCAGGTGATGATCGCGTTCTCGGGCAGACGTTCGTTGAGAGAGACGAAGACGCGGCGGGGGTTGATCGGATCGGCTTCGGTCTGCGCGACCCGCGTGTTCTCCTTCGTCCAGTCCCGGTTCTCCTCGGCGATCTTCTCCTGCCACTCGGTCTCATGCTGGGTCAGGAGCGGCTGCAGGGCCGCCAGAGTGGTCTTCGCATCTCCCCACAGGTTGACTTCGGTGGGATAGCGGATGCCCAGGTGACGCGGAGAGAGATCGATCTGCACGGCCCGGGCCTGCCCGGTCGGCGGCAAGAACTCGCCATAGGGGTAGTTCGTGCCGACCATGAGCAGGGTGTCGCATTTCTGCATCATGTCGTAGCTCGGCCGCGATCCCAGCAGTCCCAGCTGCTGAGTGTGGTATCCGACGTCTCCCGGCACCACCTGCTTGCCCAGGAGGGTGGTGATGACACCGGCACCGAGGCGCTCGGCGACGCTGATGACCTCATCGGTCGCCCCGATCGCGCCCTGCCCGACGAGCATGGCGACCTTCTGTCCGCTGTTGAGGACTTCGGCCGCGCGGGCGAGCGCGTCGTCGTCGGGTCGCAGGCGGTCCTCGGCGTAGCCGATGCCGGTGCGGGAGACGAAATGCTCGACCGCGGGTTCTTCCATGTCCATGGTCTGCACGTCGGCGGGGAGGACGACGACGGCCGGTCCGCGGTAGGCCTTGGCCATGCGCACGGCTTTGTCGACGACGAGCTGGGCGTGCATCGGGGTGGTCACGGTCTGCACGAACACGGCCGCGTCGGCGAAGAGGCGTTCGAGGTTGATCTCCTGTTGGAATTCAGAGTTCAGCGACACCCGCGCCTGTTGGCCGACGATGGCGACAACGGGCGCGTTGTCGCCTTTGGCGTCGTAGAGGCCGTTCATGAGGTGGATGGCTCCGGGGCCCGAAGTCGACACGCACACGCCCACGTCTCCGGTGAACTTCGCGTGCGCGGTGGCCATGAACGAGGCTTCCTCCTCATGGGTGGGGCGCACATAGGTGAAGTCCTTGCCCTCGTCCTGCGCTCGTCCCATGGCTCCGTCGAAGCCGCCGATGCCGTCGCCGGGGTATCCGTACCAGTGGTGCAGATCCCAGGCGATGAGTCGATCGATGATGAAGTCGCTGACGGACGTCGCCATGTGGGTTCTCCTCAGAAAGTCTCAGGTCTCGGATGTGCCGCAGCCCACCTGATGTCAGGTGGCCCAGCCTGGCCCTCCAGGCTTGTCCTCGCCACTGCACCTGTCAAGACCTAGACGCGCCGACTTCCAGGCCTCACTGACCATCGCCGCGGCGTCAGGACGGGCGGGAATCGGCGAAGGCACGTCGCGAGAGATCATCGTCTCGGCAGCTGCAGCCTCACCATGAGGCGCGCACGGTCTCCGTGGGTCCGTCGACTTCGGTGAACCCGGCGTCGACGACGCTGACCTGCTGCTCGTTCGCCACCCACGCGGCCTTCGTCGCAGTCTGCACGCGCAGACTGAATCCGGACTCTCTCCAGCGGTTCCTCACGTCGTCGGGCATCTGCTCGAACGCCAGCTGCGCGGCGTGTCCGCATTGGGCGGCGGCCTTCCCGGTCGTCAGCGTCAGCTCGGGTGACAGCTCGATCGTCACGACCGCCTCGGCGGCGGGGACCGAGGATCCACCCTCATCGGGGAACTCGGTGCCGCCCACCTGCAGCTTCTTCAGCTCGTGCGGCAGCGGTTCGACGGGGCCGGGTTCGAACACGAACGCCTCAGCGGGGGCGAAATCATCCGTGCCGCCGTGGGTCACACCCACACAGCCGAGGGCACGGGCGTCGTCGAGCTTCTTCCCATCACCGCGGCGCACGACCTTGCGGATGGCTCCGTCGCGCCAGTCCTCGACGGCGTCGTGCCACTCACCGCCCTCCTGGGCACGCGGGTCGTCGAGGAATGCCACGACGGCTCGAGCGGTGGCCTCGAGGACATCGATGTGGCGGGCGATGGCGGTCTTCGACCGGCGCACGACGATCGGCAGTGACCATGGGACTTCGTGGTCGGTTTCGTGTCGGCGCATGTGCTCGGTCATAGAGTCGATCCTAGCCGTGCATCACCGGGTCCTGTATCGATATCAGCCCCGGCCGGGGTGCAGCAGAACCTTCGAATAGCCTTCTTCGCGTTTGTCGAATTTCGCGTATGCATCCGGAGCATCGGACAGCGGCAGCTCCTGAGAGACGACGAAGCCCGGCTCCGCCCGTCCTGCGATGATGAGATCGCGCAGCTGATGTGCATAACGCTTGGCATCGGCCTGTCCGGTGCCGATCGACTGCCCCTTCTCAAACAGCCGGCCGATCTTGACCAGCAGCTCGCCCTTTGCCGAATGCTCGTCAGGAGCGCCCGGATCCGAGGGCAGGTACAGACCGACGACGCCGATGCCGCCGGTGTGACGGACCGTGCCGACGAGCTGGTTGAGCACTGTGGCCGGCTGCTCCTCACCGTCGGCCGCCGTCGCCTGATAGCCCACGGCGTCGATTCCGCGATCGACCCCATAGTCGCCGAGGGCGTCGGTGATCCTTTCGACCGGGTCGCCGTCGTCGAAGTTGATCGGCTCAGCTCCGATGCTCTTGACGAGGTCCAGGCGGCTGGGCACGTGATCGACCGAGAAGACCCGGCTCGCCCCCTTGAGAAGGGCAGAGTAGGCGGCCATCATGCCCACCGGTCCAGCACCGTAGACGGCGACGGTCTCACCGGGTCGCACTCCCGCCAGCTCCGTCGCATGGTAGCCGGTGGGGAAGATATCGGCGAGCAGTGAGAATTCCTTCTCGTGCTCGTCTCCCGGCGGCAGCGGCACACAGTTGAAATCAGCGAACGGCACACGCAGATATTCGGCCTGACCGCCGCCGTAGGGTCCCATGCCGACGTAGCCGTAGGCGCCACCGGCGGTTCCCGGCTCGTTGACCGTCAGGCAGAACGCCGACTTTCCGGCACGGCAGTTGTCGCAGAACCCGCAGGCCACATTGAATGGCAGAACGACGCGGTCGCCCTTCTTCACCGTGGCCACACCCGAGCCGACCTCCTCGACGATGCCCATGTTCTCATGCCCGAAAGTGATTCCCGGCTGAGCATCCGTGCGCCCTTCGTACATGTGCAGATCCGAACCGCAGATCGCTGCGGTGGTGATGCGCACGAGCACATCTGTCGGATCCTGGATCTTCGCGTCTTCGACGTCTTCGACCGCGACCTCGCGCGGTCCCTTGTAGACGACTGCCTTCATCGGACATTCACCTCCGTGGCCGCCTCAGCGACGGCTTCGTCGTTGTCGACGGTTGGTCCGCTCACTCCTACGGCCCCGGCGACCCCGCCGTCGGGCAGTGCGAACGGAATACCGCCTGAACGCCATTGTGGACCTGCCTCCCGGTCGGACGGAAGCCCCCTCAGCCGGCTGCCCGGGCACCCGATCTTCTCCCACCGCGAAGGATCCTGCGGGTAGGGTGTAATCAGCAGTGAGATGCACGCTGCGGCAGGGGCAGTCGTCGACACGAACACTGTGAACGGCACGCCTGCTCAAGGCATTCGAGAGAGTTGAAGTCGTGACGGAGGGGTCTATGAAATTCGTCGGGGAGGCAGCCGCTGGAGCGACATGCACTGCGATTCCCGCAGACATCCTCGCCGGAATGTCTGACCAGATGCGGGCCGTGCTCGACCTCCAGGCCGCCCGCGCCGCCGAATGTGCCCAAGCAGGACAGCGGGCAGTGAAGGACGACATGGATGCCGAGACGGCACGTCTGACGGCGAAACGTGCCGAATACTGTGCCGAACGCTCCTACTGGAACGAAGGCGGCCCCACGATGGACCGCACCGATGACGGGCACATCCGCGCCGCCGGCGTCGACGTTCCGATCCGTATTGACCGGCCCCTCGCCGAGGCGGTTCTGCCCGGGATCGTGTTCCTCCACGGAGGCGGGTTCACCGTCGGCGATCTCGACACCCATGACCGGATCATGCGGGTGCTCGCCGAGGCGAGCGGAAGTGCCGTCATCGGTGTGGACTATTCGCTCTCCCCCGAGGTGAAGTTCCCGCAGGCACTCCACGAATGCGCGGGCATCATCGACCACCTGGCCGTGCACGGCGACGACTTCGGCATCGACGGTGCCCGCTTGGCCGTCGCCGGCGACTCGGCCGGGGCCGGACTGACTCTGGGCACCGCCCTGCTGCTGCGCGACGAGCCCGCCGCCATCGGAGCACTGCCCTCGTCCTTCTCGTCCCTGCGCGCTCTCATCTCCGTCTACGGCAGTCACGGACTGGTCGACTCCGCCAGCCGAAGACTCTTCGGCGGGGAGTGGGACGGCATGGGCGCCAACGACCTCAACAACTTCAGGGACGATTACTTCGCCGTCCCCGAGGACGAACAGTCGCCGTTCGCATCCCATCTCACCGCTGATCTGTCCGGTCTGCCTCCGGTGTTCGTCGCGGCCGCCGGGCTCGACCCGCTGCGTGATGACAGCCGCGCCTTGACCAGGACGCTGCAACGGGCAGGCAACGATGTCGAGTTCGAGGAGTACCCGCATGTGCTCCACTCCTTCCTCCACTTCGGCCGCCTCGTCGATGAAACCAACGAGGTGCTGGCCAGCGCGGCTGGCTTCGCAGCGAAACGCCTCCGCCGACGGGCACAGAGGTAAGAGGACAGGCGGTCAGCGGCCCGGGACCTGGTTCCTGGGCCCCGGGCCGCTGTGACTGCTGTCAGCAGTGCGCCGGCGACTGTCTCCGTTCGGCTGACCGGCACTCGTCGGACGTCGGAACAGCTCGTCTGCGGCACCGTCGGACTGCCGCTGACGCTCGCGTTCGATCTCGGCGTCGAACTCGGCGCCGAGGAGCAGCGAGAGGTTGACCATCCATACCCAGGCGAGGCCGACGATCACTCCCCCGATCGAGCCATAGGTGACGTTGTAGCTGCTGAAGTTGTTGATGTAGAGAACGAAGCAGGCCGACACGGCAAGCAGCACGAGCAGAGCCACGAACGCGCCGAGGCTGACCCACCGGAACTTCGGCTGCCTGACGTTCGGGGTCACGTAGTAGAGCAGAGCGATGAGCAGCATGACGAAGAAGACGAAGACCGGCCATCTGACCACGTTCCAGATCAGCAGGGCAGTCGCGCCCATTCCGATGAGCTCGCCGAGCGTTTCGGCGATGGGCCCGGACAGCACGAGCAGCAGCCCCAGAGCGGCCAGGACGAGAAGCGTCACCACGGTCATCAGCAGCATGAGCGGCTTGAACTTCCAATAGGGTCGGGTCTCCTCGACCCGGTAGACGGCGTTCAGGGCACGACCGAACGCGCCGACGTATTTCGACGACGACCAGATCGCCAGCAGCAGGCTGCCGATGAGGGTGGCTCCGGCCGCGGACGACTCGGTGAGTTCGACGATGAACGGGCGGATCGCCGCGGCCGCCTCGGCCGAGACTCCGTGGACCAGGGAGAGCACCGCCTTCGTGGTCGACTCGGCCTCCCCGATCACGCCGAGCAGCGAGACCATGGCGAGGATGGCCGGTGCCGCAGAGAGCAGAGCGTAGAAGCCCAGGCCGGCCGCTCTGTCGAGACACTCGTCTTCGAGCAGACGCCGAAGAGCGCCCTTGACGATCCGCACTCGATTCAGCCGTGGCGAGGCCCGTCTCATTGCATTCCCACTCTGTAGTCCTTGGCCGCGTGGATCATCGAGTTGAGAGTCGCGATCACCGGCACGGAGAAGAAAGCCCCGGCGACGCCCGCGACCGCTGCTCCCGCTGTCACCCCGAGGATCACCGCCAGGGGATGGATCTTCACTGTGGGTCCTGTCAGCCACGGCTGCAGGACGTGGCTTTCGAGCTGCTGAACGACGATGACGATCCCGAGCATGATCAGGCCGTGCACCCAGCCGTTGAAGAGCAGCGCCAAGCCCACCGCGACCGCGCCGCCCACGATCGCTCCGACGAACGGCACGAAGGCCCCGAGGAAGACCACTATCGCGATCGGCACCGCCAATGGGACCCCGAGGATCAGTGCGCCCACTCCGATCCCGATCGCATCGCTGGCCGCGACGACAAGCTGGATCCGAATGAAGTCCGTCAGCGTCTTCCACCCGGCCTCGCCGGCCGCGGAGATCCGCGCATGCGCCTTCTTCGGCCAGATGTTGACGACCCAGGTCCAGATACCCCGTCCGTCGATGAGCGCGAAGAGGGTGACGAACAGGATGATGAGGACGCCTTCGACGATATGAGCCGCCGTCGTGCCCACTTCGGCGGCCCCGGAGCCGAGACCTTCTGCGTTGTCCTGCAGCCACTTCCCCGAGGAGTCGACGAGACCATTGAGTTTGGCTTCGGTGATTCCGAACGGCTGCATGGCCAAGAACTGCTTCGCCGCGTCCAGGGTCGTCGCCACCTGCTTTTGGATCTCAGGTATCTCACTTCTGATTTGGAAGGTGATGAGGAGGACGAGTCCGGCCAGCAGGCCGAGGACGACCACCCAGACGGTGACCACCGCCAGCCATTTGGGCCACCGATGCCGTTGCAGGAACGTCGACATGGGGACCAGGAGGGCAGAGAGGACGAGTCCGGCCAGGAACGGGATGACTATCTGGGCGACCTGCAGAGCGACGAAGATCGCAACTGTGATCCCCGCGATGATCACCAGCAGATATCCGGTGAAGCGGGCACCGAGTTTGAGTCCCTCGGGAATCGGGTCATCGCGATTCGGAGTCGGGTTCAATGGACCTTCTGTCATGGCCCAACACTAATGCCGCGAGGCACACAGTGGGTGGACCGTTCTGTTCTGGCCCGTTTGCGGTCAGCCGGCTCCGAGGGAAATCCGAAGAAGCACTAAAGCTGGATCAGTACGGTGTTCCGATGACCAGAATGCGACGTTGGCCCTACACGTTTGCCATGGCGCTCTCCCTGCTCGTCGGAGCGGCCGCCGTGGTCTCGTCCCTCTATCTCGATCTCCCGCTGCGGGACCCCGACGGTTTCCTCGGACCCTCATACATCCGTCTGCCCCTGCTGGCTCTCGGGTTCATCGGCGTCGGGCTGATCGTGGAGGCGGTGAGACGCAGCGGGTGGCGGAACCTGCCCGCCGCTGTCATCGACACCGTCAAGAAGGAGTGGAACACGCACCGTCTGCTGTGCATCGGCACCGGGCTGCTCAGCTTCTACGTCTGCTACGTCGCCTACCGCAATCTCAAGAGTGTGCTGCCGGTCTATCGTGAAGGCACTCTCTATGACCGGCAGCTGCTCCACCTCGACTCCTGGCTCGTCGGGGGCCATAACCCAGCGGTGGTGCTCCACGAACTGCTCGGCACCCACATCATGGCGAATGTGCTCTCGATTGCCTACCTCGCCTATCTTCCGCTCATTCCGATCAGCCTCGGTGCGTTCCTCGTCCTCAGCCGCAACCATGCCATCGGCGCCTGGTATGCGACGACCCTGTCTCTCAACTGGGTTCTCGGGACCGTCAGCTACTACCTCCTGCCCTCGGTCGGACCGGCGTTCAGCAACCCCGAGGCCTACCAGGCACTGCCCGACACCGGAGTCAGTCAACTCCAGGACTCTCTGATGACGACCCGTCTCGACTATCTCAGCAATCCCCTGGGCAGCGACTCCATTCAGGGTGTGGCGGCGTTCGCATCACTCCACGTCTCTGTGACCTTCGCCGCAGCCCTGTTCATGACGCGGACGAATCAGAGGCCGGCCGTCCGAGCGATCGCCTGGATCTTCTTCGCCATCACCATCCTGGCCACCCTCTACTTCGGGTGGCATTACATCCTCGACGACATCGCGGGCCTCGGCATCGGCTGGGCCTCGGTGGCGCTGGGGGCATGGGCCACGGGGCAATACCGGGCACGGCAGCGTCCGGCGGGACTCGCCGTCGACCCCGACCTCGGTGCCGCCGACCCCACCGTCAACCCCGGCCCTCTGACGGGCCCCGCCCCCGTGACCGACCCCGACGCTCGCCCCTCACAAGAGCCGGCCGCCGTTCACCTCGAACGACCGGCTTAGAACCGAGGGGCGCCTCCGATGTATACTGGAACCACTTGCGAACCCGTTCTCGGGTTCCCTGCGTCGTCAGGACGCCTCGTCACTGCAGCTGGGTGAGATACCCGCGCATGTTTCCGAAGCCGTTTTCTCTCGGCGATCGAGAGCGCCGACAGCGCTCATTCCATGACCGGAAGCGGCTGCCAGCCACCTATTCACGGCACAGGCACGCCCTCCGGCACGTCGAAGGGCCATCCCATCACCACGTCACAGACACACACCAACACCCGCAGCACCGACAACCGCGCCAAGAAGGCCACCCCCGCACCGACGTCGTTCGCCGACCTCGGTGTTCCGGCGAAACTCGTCGACTCCCTTGATCGTGAAGGCAAGACCTCTGCTTTCCCGATCCAGCAGGACACTCTGCCCGACACCTTGGCCGGTCGTGATGTGCTCGGTCGCGGCAAGACCGGGTCCGGCAAGACCCTGGCTTTCTCCATTCCCCTCGTGGCTCGTCTGGCTGAGTCCGGCAAGGGTTCACAGAAGCGTCGCCATCCGCGCGGACTCGTCCTCGCTCCCACTCGTGAGCTCGCCACCCAGATCACCGAGGTCATCGACCCGCTGGCAAAGGCCGTGGGCTTGAGGACGACGACGATCTTCGGCGGCGTCAAGCAGCGCCGACAGGAGACCGCGCTCAACGCCGGCGTCGACATCGTCGTGGCCTGCCCCGGCCGCCTCGAGGACCTGCTGCAGCAGGACATCCTCACGCTCGAGCACATCGAGGTCACCATCCTCGACGAGGCCGACCACATGGCCGACCTCGGCTTCCTTCCCGGAGTCACCCGCATCCTCAAGCAGACCCCGACCGAGGGACAGCGGATGTTCTTCTCCGCCACCTTGGACAACGACGTCGACAAGCTCGTCCGTCGCTTCCTCCATAACGAGGTCCTCCACTCCGTCGACGAGGCGACCTCCCACGTCTCGGCCATGACCCACCACGTGTTCGAGGTCTCGGTCGACGAGAAGAACGCGCTGGTTCACAAACTCGCCTCCGGCACGGGTCGCCGCATTCTCTTCACCCGCACGAAGCACCGGGCCAAGCGCTTCGCCCGACAGCTCACCGCCGCCGGCATCCCCGCCGTCGATCTGCACGGCAACCTGTCCCAGGGGGCGCGCGACCGCAACCTCGCCGCGTTCACCGATGGTGATGCGAAGGTGCTCGTGGCCACGGACATCGCCGCCCGCGGCGTCCACGTCGATTCCGTCGAGCTCGTCGTCCATGTCGATCCCCCGACCGAACACAAGGCCTACCTGCACCGTTCCGGTCGCACCGCGCGGGCCGGCAGCGCCGGCGATGTCGTCACCGTGATGACGCCCGATGAGCGCAAGGACACCCAGGTCCTGCTGCGCAAGGCCGCCATCAAGGCGACCCCGAAGAAGGTCACCGCCGACTCCCCCGAGGTGACCGTACTCGTCGGTAAGATCGCCGAGTACGTCGCACCGCAGCCGAAGGAACCCATCCAGCCGCGGAAGAAGACCGAACCGGCGAAGTCCGGTGGTCGTTCCTCACGCCGTCGCCGAGGCGGTCGCGGCGGCCGCGGTGGAAGCGCTGGCCGCGACGGCGCCGGGGAGAGCACTCGCACGAATTCGCGCAACAGCGAGTCCGGTCGCACTGGTCGGAACAGCCGCAGCGGCGAAGGCAGTCGCCGCCGCGAGACCGGCCGGGGAGGCCGCTCGGGCAATCAGACCTCAGGTGCGCGCACCGGCCAGTCGGCCGGCCGCCGCACCGCAGACTCCCGTGGCACGAGCCCTGAGACCCGTCGCCGCAATCGCGTCCGCACCGGAGGTTCGCAGCAGGTCTACTCGACCAGCAGCTGACATCCTCACGATGTAATAACTCTCCGCATATACTACACTTTGGTGTACTATATGCGGAGAGTTATTCTTCTACGCTCGAGGGGCGGGAATCAGTAGGATTGCGGCATGGAGCCATCGGAGGCCGCGGGCGCTCACGACCCGATCACAGAGAACATGTACACCGGATCGCAGAACAGCTTTCCCGGCGACCTCATCGACTCCTCCGACCTGTCGAACGCCGACCGCGAGCAGATCGCTCAGCTCATGAACGCGCTTGCCCGACTGCGCGAGGCCGAGCGCACCCTCTCCGAGGCTTCGCGCAGATTCATGAAGCTCAGCGAACAGGACATGCGTGCGCTGCACTATCTCATCGCAGCGAAGCGGCAGAACGCGGTTGTGACCCCGAAGATGCTGTCTGCCCACATGGTCATGTCGGCGGCCTCGGTGACGAAGCTGATCAATCGCCTGGAGCGGGAGGGACATGTCATCAGGAAGCTGCACCCCAGCGATCGTCGGGCATACGCCATCGACGTCACCGCGGAGACCGCGCGCTCGGCGCGAGAGACCGTGGGACGCGCCCAGGCCAGACGAATCCATGCCGCCGCCCACCTCACCAGCCGCGAACGCGATGCCGTCATCCGCTTCCTCGACGGCATGGCCGAGGAGCTGTCGCTGAGCAACGCCGACTGGGCGAAGCAGCTGTGAACGGAGCTTGCCGGTGAGCCACGACCGTGAGCACCTGACCCTCGTCTGGTTCCGCGACGACCTGCGCGTCGACGACCACGAGGCACTGACGGCCGCCCGCGCCGACGGTCAGGTCATCGGCCTCTGGATCAGAGAGTGCCGCGACGACGACGGACTGGGCCCCCGACCGCTGGGCGGAGCCGCCCGCTGGTGGGCACACGAGTCTCTGCTCGCCCTGGAGTCAGAACTCGCGGAGCTCGGGATCCCGCTGATCTTCGCCGCCGGCTCTGCCGCGGACATCGTCCCCCGAGCCGCCGCGGACCTGAAGGTCAATGCCGTCCGCTGGTCGCGCCGCTACGCACCGGCCTCCCGTGACCTCGACGCGCTGATCAAGACGCGGCTGACCGATGCCGGGTGTCCGGCGCACTCCCATTGCGGTGCGCTTCTCGTCGAACCCTGGACGATCAGCCCGCAGGGCGGAGACTTCTACAAGGTCTTCACTCCGTTCTTCAAAGCCGTCCGCGATCGCACGGTCGGCGACGTCCTCCCGCCGCCTGCCGAACAGAAGCCTCTGTCCGAAGCTCGACGGAAATCCCTGGACGGGCACCACTGGGTGCGCAGCCTCGACGGTCTCGGTCTGCTCGACGGGACCGATACGGGCTCCGGCGATTTCGCTTCGGCTCGGACTCCGCAATGGTGGCGCACGACCGTGGCCGAGCACTGGAACCCCGGATGCCGGGAGGCTCTCCGGAGACTGCAGGAACTGAGCGAGGCCATCGACGACTACGCCGAGTCGCACGATGTCCCGGCCGACCCCGACAGCACGTCGGGCCTGTCGCCGCGACTGCGCTTCGGCGAACTCTCCCCGCGGCAGCTGCTGGCCACTGCACTGGACGTACCGGAGGTGAGCGAAGACGATCGGCACGCATGGATCCGACAGCTCTACTGGCGAGAGTTCTCCTGGCACCTGACCTACCACCTGCCGAACATCGAGACCGAGCCGATGCGACCGGAATTCGCACGCTTCCCCTACGAGGACGACCCCGAGGCGCTCGAGCATTGGCAAGATGGCACGACCGGGATCCCACTCGTCGATGCCGGCATGGCTCAGCTGTGGCAGACCGGGTGGATGCACAATCGGGTGCGGATGGCCACGGCGAGCTTCCTGACGAAGAATCTGCTCGTCCACTGGTGGCACGGCGAACAGTGGTTCTGGGACACGCTCGTCGACGCCGATGAAGCCAACAACCCGGTGTCGTGGCAATGGGTGGCCGGCTGCGGAGCCGATGCGGCACCGTATTTCCGGATCTTCAATCCCGAACGCCAGCGCGAGCGCTTCGACCCAGATGGAGAGTACGTCAACCGGTGGCTGGGACACGGCCCGGGCGGCCTCGCTCCGGCAGAGCGAGACCACGAGCCGATCGTCGATCTCAGAACGTCGCGTCAGGCGGCGTTAGCTGCCTATGACCGCATGAAGAGCGAGGCGGAATGAGCACGTCGACACCCCGGAGGATTCTTCTGGCCGGATGCGGAGACCTGGGCACGCGGCTGGGCCTGCGGCTGGTCGACCAGGGGCACGACGTGATCGGGCTGCGCCGCCGTGTCGCCGATCTTCCCGATGTATTCGAGACCATCAGCATGGACCTCTCCCGTCTCGGAGCTCCGGGCCGCAGTGATGCAGAAGTCCCTGTCCGCAGCGATTCGCGTTTGGTCGATCTTGACGCGGTTGTCATCACTCTCACCCCGGACGAGCCGACCCGGGCCGGATACGAACACTCGTACCTCTACGGGCTGAGGGGACTTGCCCGCGTGCTCGAGTCACAGCCGGGCCGAGTCGTGCTCGTCTCCTCCACGCGCGTCCTCGCCGAGGATCCGACGCAGGTGATCACCGAAGACGCTCCGATCGCCCCAGCGCCCGGGCCCGGTGAAGTCATCGCCGCAGTCGAAGCCGAGGCGGCGGAACTCTTCGACGCCCTCACGATCCTGCGTCCAGCAGGCATCTACGGTCCGGGCCGCACCCGCCTGATCGACACCGTCAGGCACGGGCGGCAACTCAATCATCAGCGGTGGACGAACCGCGTTCACCGAGACGACCTCGTTCGGGGCCTCGAGTGCTTGGCCCTCACCCCGGAACCGCCGGGGCTGGTCCACGCTGTCGACTCCCTGCCTGCTCAGCTGGGGGATGTCGCCGCCTTCATCGCCGACCGTCTCGGGGTTTCCGTTCCCGGCCATGTCGAGAACGAGAGGCCGGGCGGCAGACGAATCGACGGGTGTGGCTTCCGCTCGCTCGTGGGCGAACTCAGCTTCCCCACCTATCGGGACGGCTTCGCATCGATGCTGACAGAAAGCCCCTGATCACCCGCTGATCCGGGGATCATTCACCGTCGCATACGACGCCGTGCCTCGGCGGCGATGTTCTTCGCCATCGCGGGAAAGATGAACCGATGAAACGGGGCGACGAGGGCCCAGTAGATGCGACCGCGCACTCCGGTGGGGATGAACGTCGCTGTCTGGTGATACTCACAGCCTCCGGCTGAGTCTGTCAGAGTGAATTCGAGCCAGGCGTGGCCGGAGACCTTCATCTCGGCCCGCAGCAGCAGACGAGAGTTCCGCTCCAGCTGTTCGACTCTCCACCAGTCGACGGGATCGCCGATGCGCAGGGTGTCCGGCAGCCGTCGACCCCGGTTGAGGCCGGCGCCTCCGACTGCTTTGTCCCAGATCCCGCGAACCCTCCAGGCCAGCGGCCAGGAGTACCATCCGTTGGATCCGCCGACGCCTTCGACCACGGGCCACACCTCGGCGGTCGAGAGACCTGCGATCGTCGTCGACCGTTCATCGGTGAAGATGCGCCGGCCCGACCACTGCGGATCATTGGGCAGCGGCTGGGCCGCCTCGTCGAGCCCACCGGCGTCGGCGTCCCAGTTCGTATCCACCGCGCCTTCGACTTCACGACGCAATGCGAGCCGGACGGCGTCGCCGAATTCGATGAGACCGGATTCGGGCGGCCGGATGACCTCATCGACCTCGTGCGACGAGGCCACCGCATCCTCCTGCAGAGACTGGACGAGCGGCAGTGTGAGAGCGAACGGCAGCGGAGTGACCAGTCCGACCCAGATGCCTGACAGGGTCGGCGCGGGAAGCGGCAGTGCGATGACATGACGGGGCTTGAGCCCCGCGACGGCGGCAAAGGCCCGCATCACGTCGGCATAGGTGAGGATCTGGCGCGAACCGATATCGAAGGAGCGGTTGACCGCCCCCTCCACATCGGCGGCGGAGAGAAGATAGTAGAGCGCGTCACGCACCGACAGCGGCTCGACACGGTTGGCCACCCAGTCCGGTGCCGGCATCCACCTGAAGGTCAGAGCGAGATGGCGAACCATCTCGAACGAAGCAGAGCCGGAGCCGATGATGATGCCGGCGTTGAAGACGATCGCGTCGACCTCGGAGTCGAGCAGAATGCGGCCGACGTTCGCCCGTGAGCGCATATGCTTCGACAGCTCACGTCCCTCCGGATGAAGCCCTCCGAGGTAGACGATGCGGCGCACGCCGGCAGAGGCGGCCGCGCTGGCGAAGCGCCTGGCCGCTTCGGCCTCGGCCGCCTCGAAGTCCCCACCGGAGCCCATGGAATGCACCAGGTAATAGGCCGTATCGATGCCGTCGAGGCTGTCATCGAGACCGCGACCGGTGTCGAGGTCGACGGTTCTCACGTCGACGTCAGCCGCCCATGGGACCTGCTTGAGCTTCTCCGGTCGCCGCACCCCCGCCCGCACCTCGTGACCGGCCTGCAGCAGGCGAGGCACAAGGCGACCGCCGATGTAGCCGGTCGCCCCGAGCACGAGGACGCGGCGCGGGGTCCGGGTCTGTCGGATGACTTCGTCGCCGGGCGACTTCGAGTTGTGCGGGGTCGAGCGTTTCGTCGGGCGATTCATCAGAGGGTCCTTCCGGCCTGCCGAGATCGGCTGTCATGGACCAACCCTACACAGTTTATTAACTCTTTGGTTACTATCTACCAGCAGATAGTTGCGTCTCAGTCCGCCAGCGCAGCGCCGACGTCGTAGCGGAGGATCGCAGCGATGCCTTCGGGCATCGGCTCATGACTGAGCCCGATCTCTGCTGAGGACAGCACAGCTTGGGCGATGATGCCTGCTTCGCCTTCTGCTGCCTCGGCGTCGTCGAGCAGCAGGGTCGCCACCGCACCGCGCTCGACTGCCTTCGCGACTTCGGCGTGGCCTTCGACCGCACGGTCGTGGGCCTTGCTCTCGGCCAGCCGTTCGGAGTTCTCGGCCTCGCGCTCGCCGGCGAGTCTGGTCACGAGTGTTCGCACCGCCACATCGATCGCCTCTTCGGCACCGTCATCGTCGTTGCCGCCTTCTGAGATCTCGTGAAGCAGCTCTTCGGCCCTCACGGACAGTTCGGCCTTGACGACAGTTCTGCCCTGCACTTCTCCTGCCAGCACGACCGCATCAGGCGCGTTCTCCGTGATGAGCCGATCGACGAAGTCGGACACGCTGCGGGCGTTCGCTTTGATGATCTCGTCGACGCGGCGCCGGATCTGGTTGTGCGAGTACGCTCCTCGCCGCGGCTTGTTGATGTCTTCGTCGTTGTCGCCGGTCACGTGGACCGACTCGTTCTCGGTGCGTTCGCGATCCGGAGTCACGCTCAGCTCACGGACGGCCGCACCATCCTGCCCGGCGATGACGAGAACGACGTCGAACTGTCTGCACTCCTGGCGGAGGTAGGCTCCGAGCTCGGGGACGTCTCCGTAGTGCGCCGCGTCGCCATCTCCCAGCGCCGCGTCCCAGTGTTCGTCCAGCAGAACTCCTTGTGAGTTCGCAACGATGGTCCGACCGTCCGTGTGCACCTCGGTGGGTTCATCGACGAGGATGATCGCATCGATGGACTCGAGGAGAGACTCCCCTGCCCCGCTTTCGGACAGCTGGTCTCGCAGCTCCGACCAGCGCAGGCGCAGCTGCGTCTCGGCATCGGCTGAAGGAGTACGACCCTCAAGGTAGACCGTGGCATATGGACCGCCGCTCTCGTAGACCGTGCGCAAGTGACTGTGGTTCATCCCTTGTTCCTCCTCAGCATCTGTGTTCGTCTGTCCGGACCCCGCGGGGACCCGCCGCGCTGTGCGCGGTCTTCTTAGCCTGGCATTGTGCGGAGACCTCTGTAAACAGTCTTGACAATCCTCGCCGGTCCCTTTAGCTGTCCGGGCTCCCGTGAAACCCGACTCCGCCGCCCGCCGATCGGCACCGCCGCACTGACGTGGCAGAATCGAAGCATGTCGATCGTCAACCGTGGGCCGACACTGACCCAACAGACCACAGAACGGCTGCGTCAGGCCATCGTCGACGGCGAGCTGCCCTCCGGAAGCCTCCACTCAGCCACCGCACTCGGAGAATGGCTCGGCGTTTCCCGCACCCCGGTGCGAGAAGCCACGGCTGAACTCGCCCGCCTCGGACTCGTGAGCATCGAGCCGAACCGCGGCATCCGCATCCTCGAAACCGACATCGACTCGCTCATCGACGGGTTCGAACTGCGGATGATCATCGAAGTACCCCTCGCCCGCAAGGCCGCGCTGAGCGACGCCGCGGAGGCGCGGAAGAACCTCGACGACCATTTCGCACAGTTCAGGATCGCGGCGGAAACCGATGACCCCGAGGCGACGCTCCGAGCCGATCGCGACTTCCATTCCGCGGTGCTCGAGATGGCGGGCAACGCCCGTGCCGCGGAGGTACTGCACGAACAGCGCAACATTGTCCTCCAGACCGGGGTGGGCACAGTCCCGACCTCGCGCTCGTGCCAGGAGTGCTTCTCCGATCATGTCGACATATTCGAAGCGATCATGGCGCGCGAGCCTGATGCGGCCGCAGCGGCGATGCGTCGTCACATCTTCAACACCGCCGAGATCCTCATCAGCCAGGAGACTCGACGACGGCCGGAGTTCGGCGCACGCGATCTGCACACTCGGCTCGCCTGGATCACCGCTTGAAGATGTCGCCACCCGTACAGGCGCTCCTATGATCTGACCGGACGTCCGCTCTACGCTCTCCCGCAATGGGCACAGTTCGGATCCTTGAAATGCTAGTTGCATGCTACATGCAAGCTGTTAAGCTACACAGGATGATCATGTGGTGCGGCTCTCACTGCGCCGCTCCGAAAGGAACGGAATGAAGATGACAGAACACAATCAGCGCACAGGACGGTCATTCGCCGTAATCGGCGCCGGAATCAACGGGGCCGCGGTCGCTCGCGAGATCACCCAGCGCTTTCCCGACGCCTCGGTGACCGTCTTCGAGAAGGCCGATCATGTGGCCGCCCATCAGTCGGGCCACAACTCCGGGGTTGTCCATGCTGGCCTCTACTACGAGCCCGGCAGCCTGAAAGCACGTCTGTGCCGGCGCGGGGTCAATCTGCTGCGTGGCTACGCCGCCGCCAAGGGGCTCCCCTACGATGAATGCGGCAAGATAGTCGTCGCACTCCGCCCCGAGGAGGAAGAGCGCCTGCGCAGCATCTTCGAACGCGCAGTTGCCAACGGCGTGCCGGATGTCGAACTCATCGGACCTGAAAGGATCCGAGAGATCGAACCCAATTCCGTCGGGCGTCTCGCCCTGCACTCTCCTCACACCGCGATCACCGATTACGCAGAGATCGCCCGCTCGTTCGTCGACGACGTCCGCAGCAGCGGCGGCACCGTCTGCCTCAACACCGAAGTGATCGACATCGACATCCAACCGAACGGGTGCACTATCACCACGACGGACGGCTCGAGCCGCCGAGGCGGACCTTCGGAACGCAGGGAATACTTCGATTTCGTCATCGCTTGCGCGGGGCTGCAGTCCGACCAGGTCGCCAAGATGGCCGGCGGCGCCGCCCACCCGACGATCATTCCGTTCTTCGGGCAGTATTCCCAGTTGGCACCGGAGCACCGCACCATCCTCAACGGCCTCGTCTACCCTGTGCCCGATCCGGCCTACCCCTTCCTGGGCGTGCACCTGACCAAACGTGTCGATGGGGAGATGCTAGTCGGACCGAACGCGTTCCTCTCCTTCGGACGCGAGAACTACCCAGGTTGGAAGATCGGGGTGAAAGACAGCCTCCGAGTGGCGACTGACCCTGCGTTCTGGAAGTTCGCAGCCCGAAACATGAAGGCGGCCGTGCACGAGTTCGCCGCTGTGCTCTCCCGGAAGAAGTTCCTCGCCGGAGCGGCCGAATACGTGCCATCTTTGCGGGGCGCCGTCTCGAAGCCCATCACCCGAGGCATCCGTGCGCAGGCCATGGATGCAGACGGTGAGCTCATCGACGACTTTGTCATCGAACAGCAAGGCCGCGCCACGCTCATCCGCAATGCACCATCGCCAGGAGCCACCTCATCGATGGCCATCGCCGAGCACATCCTCGACGTCGTCGCCGAAACTCACGGCCTCAATCCCTCATCACAGACCACAGCACAGAAAGACGACTGACCCTCATGACCACTCTTCGCAACGAGGCGAACAGCAATCCGCGCCGCTTCCTCAACGAAAGCCCTCAGGACGAGAAAAAGCGTCTGCGCAAAGTCGCCGTCGCCACGATCGTCGGCACCACTGTCGAATGGTTCGACTTCTACCTTTACGCCACGATGGCATCGATCGTATTCGGCACGATCTTCTTCCCTGAAGGAGACAGCCAGGTAGCCACTCTGTCGGCTTTCGCCACCTTCGCCGTCGGGTTCATCGCTCGCCCCATCGGTGGCATCGTCTTCGGCCACCTCGGTGACCGCCTAGGCCGAAAGAAGGTGCTTGTCATCACCTTCGCCCTCATGGGCATTTCCACCTTCTGTATCGGTCTTCTCCCCACCTACGCAACCATCGGCACATGGGCGCCGATCCTGCTCGTCACCCTGCGGGTGTTCCAAGGCATGGGAGCCGGAGCCGAATACGCCTCGGCCGCCGTCAATTCCTATGAGCATGCTCAGGCCGGTCGTCGAGGACGTCAGGGGTCTTGGCCGGCGCTCGGACTCAACATTGGCCTCGTTCTGTCCTCGGCCACCATCTTCCTCCTCACGCTCAACGGAGACGAGTTCCTCATGAACGGGGGTTGGCGGATTCCATTTATCATCTCCATCGTCCTCGTAGGCGTCGGCATGTGGATCCGTTCCTCATTGCCCGAGTCGCCGGAGTTCGAGGAGAAGGTCGAGAACGAGGAGAAGGTGAAGCCGAAGTTCTCCGATGTCTTCGTCCACCATTGGCGACCGCTGCTCGTGGTCTTTGTCATCGCCATCGGATACAACGCACTCAGCTACATCTTCAAGACGTTCTCATTGGCCTACCTCGACGAATTTCAGGGCGTCTCGGCGAATGTCACTTCCGGGGCCGTCATGGTCGCAGGTCTCGTCGCCATCGTCACCGTCCCGCTCTTCGGCGAGGCCTGCGATCGATTCGGCTCGAAGACGGTGATCATGGGCGGCGGTGCGCTGTCGATGGTGTTCGCCTTCGCCTTCCTCGCCTTGCTGCAGGACTCGAGCACGCTCCTGGTCTACGTGGCCATCGCGATCGGGACCGGTGTGCTGGCCCCGATGATGTTCTCCGCCCAGGGTTCGTTCCTGTCCCGGCAGTTCCCACCGGAATCGCGGTCTGCCGGAGTCGGCACTGCACGTGAGATCGGCACAGCCGTCGCTGGCGGCCTGGCACCGCTCGGCGCCCTGTCGTTGGTCGTTTCATCGCCGACGAATTCCACTGTAGGAGTCGGCTGGGTGCTCGTGGCCGCGGGCATGTTGGTCGTCATCGGAGCGCTGTTCGATCAGGGCAGGCGGTACACCACAGAACGGAACTAGCACCGAAGAGGGCGAACACCTCACGGGCGCGGACTTCGAATACACGAGGTCCGCGTCTGCTCTCTGTGAGTGACCTGCAGCGGCTGAGGGGTGTGATGCCTCAATCTAACGTGGACCGCAAGCTGATCTGCTCGTCAGTCGAGGAGGCGCTATGTCCGCCGAAGAAGCAGGTCGAGACGTCCCTATGAGCGTGGTCGACCGATCCAGCGCGCGGCTCTCACCCGTCCTCAACCGCCGCCGCTTCAAGGATCGCGGATATGTCTCTCACCGAGGTTGCCGAAGGGATCCATCGCATCGACGACTCGTACTCCCTTGGCCGCCGCTCAGCACTGCAAAGTGCTCCTGAGACTGGCGACCCGAGTCGTCGAAGATCGAGGGATGGCGGTTGCTGTGACCTGCCCTGTGGCGCTGAGAGTCAGGGAGTTCACCACATGATGGTGGAGACGCTGGCCGCTGAGAAAGACTCCGAGGACTCACAGCCCGCCTAAGAAGGATCAGCGCGACGGCGCAGGGCCCGGCACCTATGCTTCGGTGCCGGGCCCTGCGATCTCGGGAGTCAGTAGTGTGCTGGCGGATCGCTCGCGGGGAACGACTCTTCCTCCCACTCATCGACCAGTTCATCCTCGTGCTGCTTCGACGCGGAATCCGTGCCAGGCTTTTCCGCAACATCGTCTTTGGCTTCCTCGGGGACCTTTGTCGGTTCCTTCTCGTCTTCGCTGGAATCGCTCATCACGATCATCCCTTCTCTATCGAGTGTATGAACCTATGCTGACACTGTTTCAGGCGACTCGAAAGGGGTGCCGCTCGGCACGGGCCCCACGTAGACTGATCATCCATCCGCGCTCTCCAGCGAAAGGTGACCAGAATGTCGACCGAAGACAGCGCCGAAGGCAGCACTGCAGACAGCATGCGCAAGGCTACGGAGAATCTCGATCACAGTGCCGGTGCCGCACCCTCGTCGGAGTACCTCGACAAGGTGGACACCGACGATTTCGGTCGCTCCGACGACACCGTTGATGATGAGAACCGCGAGGAAGATGAGAACGCCGACGAGGAAGACGCGTCGACCGATCCGCCGTCGACAGATTCCTGATCGCCTTCGTCGTCACTGCGTCGCGGGGAACATCTCCTCAACGATATCGAGCAGAGCCATCGCCTCGTCGTAGTCGCCGCGCATCGACCAGTACGGGAGGTCGTGGACCTGACCGGATTCGAAGGCAGGGACGCGATCGTACGGCGCTTCGTCCTTGAGGTCGTCGACGCCGATGCTCGCATTGTTGAAGCCGACCACGAAGACCGTCTCGGAGCGGAGGACGTCGGGCAGCACCTCGAGCGATGGCCCGAACATGTCTCCGCCCGCAGTGTAGGGTTCGATGTCGTTCTCTTCGAACAGCGGAGCAGTCGTGAAGCCGAGCGGTTCGAGCTCCGCTGACAGGCTCTTGTCCTCGATGAGGATGTAGGGCGCGTCCTTGCTGTCGAGCGTGAGGATGGAGATCTCACCCTCGGGGATCGAGATGTTGTCCTGCACCTCGGCGACTCGATCCTCATACGCGGATTCGAGCTTCTCATAGTCCGCCTCTCGGCCCAGCACGTCGGAGGCGATGAAGGAGAACTGGTCCTGCCAGGTCTGCTTGTCTCCGGACACGAGCACCGTGGGCGCCACTTCCTGCAGCCTGTCGTAGGCATCGGTCGCATGCTTGAGCGGGAACCCGATGCCTCCGGCGATGATGAGGTCAGGATCGGCCGCGATGATGGCCTCCAGGTCGAATCCGTCGTTGCTCCACGGAAGGAACTCGGTTCCCTGAGCTTCGGCCTTCTCAGACCAGAACGGTGAGAACTCCCCGTCGGATTCAGTCACCTCGGGAGTCGTGGCGACGACCGGCACGTCGAGGTCGAAGAGATAGCCGGTGAGGGCGTAGTTGAGCACGACCACCTTCTTCGGGTCCTCGGGAACTTCGACCTCTCCCTGTTCGGTTGCAACCATACGGGTCTCGGATCCGTTCGCCGAGGGGCCATCGTCGGACGCATCCGAGGGACCAGCACAGGCGCTGATGAGCAGGAGACTTGCGCCCACAAGGAGCGCACTGGTTCGACGGAGCAAAGACATTGACTACCTCTGTTGGCTGGCTCGGGACTAAGATCAGAGAACATAGCCCAGCCTAACCAAACTTTCCGTTCTACCTGCGACAAAGGCGACATCATCCCTCGACCAGCGCGACACACTCGACTGCGACGCAACGACAGCAAGACAGAACGACCGGTGCTCCTCACCGGCCATGACTGGCACAGCCATTCGTACCCGCTGCTCATTCATGTCATCAGCGGCTGCGTAGACGTACATCTGCGCGGGCACGGGTTCCAACCGACGCAACTCAGCCTCTCCGCTGAGGCCAGCCTGTGGTTGGGCTCGGGCGTCGACCACTCGGTCACGGCGAAAGCGGACTCCATCATGCTCGGCCCGCGACTGTCACCGCAGACGGAACCGCCCGAGGGGTTCCTGCATATCCGCCGATCGACCGCCATCCGCGAAACCGCTCTGCTCATCCTCGCCTCGTCTCCGAGCTGCGAGGCCGAGCGCAGGCCACTCAGGGAATCCCTCGACGCAGAGCTGAGCACTTTCGCCGTCGATGACTTCCCCATTCCGGAACCGCAGCACCGCTCGGTGAGAGCGATCATGGACGACCCCATGAGCCTGGTGGTGCCGCTGACCGCCGTCGCCGCGCGATATGCGATGAGCAAACGGCACGTCGAGCGGATCGTCAAAGACGATCTCGGCATGTCTTTCGTGCAGTGGAGGACGCGGAGACGACTCAACCTGGCCCTGCGCAGAATCCGCGCGGGATCGACAGTTGCCTCGGCTGCCAGGTCCGTCGGCTACCGCGGATCCGATGGACTCATCAGGGCAGCCGGCCGCCTCACCCATCTCACCCGCCGGGAGCTCTCCGGCGACTTGGCAGGTGCTGTCAGGGCCACCCGCAGAAGGTGAGCTATCCGGCTGAGAGTGTGCTGCGCAGCCAAAGGGCCACGCCTCCCGCCCACCCCCTCAGAACTTCGGCACGTCCGAAATCAGCGCCCGCGTGTACTCGTGCGACGGGTTCTCCAGCACCGAGGCGGTCGGCCCGTAGTCGACGATCTTGCCCTTGTTGAGCACCGCGAGGTTGTCGGCGATGTGCCGTGACAGCGCGATGTTGTGCGTGACGAAGAGCATCGCCAGCTGACGCTCCTCCCGCAGGGTCCGCAGCAGCGCGACGATCGAGGCCTGCACACTGACGTCCAATGCCGAGGTGATCTCATCGCAGACCATCACCGACGGCGCATTGACGAGCGCCCGGGCGATCGCGGCCCTCTGCCGCTCACCGCCGGAGAGGTCACCGGGGCGCCGGTGATAGAACGACCGTCCCAGCCGCACCGAATCGAGGGCCTCCTCGACGGCAGCCTTCCGGGTCGCGGCCGTGCCCTCACCGCTCATCTCCAGCGGCACCGTCAGCGACTGGCCGATCGACCGCCGCGGGTTGAGCGAGGAGAACGGCGACTGGAACACGTACTGGATGCCCACGCGCTGCTCGTTCGTGCGTTTGCGCGTCGACCGTGCCAGCTCCGTGCCGCGCAGCTTCACCGACCCGGTGTAGTCGTCGTTGAGCCCGGCCACACACTGCGAGAGGGTCGTCTTGCCCGACCCGGATTCCCCGAGCAGCATCGTGCACTCCCCCGGTTCCAGGACCAGGTTGATCCCGTCGAGGATCTGCGCCTTCCCGTAGGCGAGCGCCACGTCCGTGACCTCGAGCAGGGATGCATTCGCCGAGGCGGCTCCGCCCTCCCCCGCTGACTCGAGGCCCGCCGAGGCGGCCGTCCCGTCAGTCCCCGAAGCGTCCGTTTCGGATCCGCCTGGCTCCGACCCCGAATCCGTGGGCCCGGGCTTCTCCACCGCAGAGACGAGGATGTGCGTCTTGTCATCGTCCGCGGACGGTGTCTTCGCTTCCGCGGCTCCGTCGCCGATGGTCTTGCGACCGGCGAGGTCGGGAACTGCGGACATGAGCATCTGCGTGTACTCATGCTGCGGCTGATCGAGCACCGCAGACACGGGGCCCTCTTCGACGAGGTCACCGCGCAGCATCACGGCCACCCGGTCGGAGATGTCCTTGATCACCGCAAGGTCGTGGGTGATGTAGAGGCCGGCGACGTTGTTCGCCACCGTCATCTGCCGGATCGTGTCGAGCACGACCGACTGGGTGGACACGTCGAGACCGGTGGTCGGTTCGTCGAGGATGAGCACATCGGGATACATGGCGAAGGCCATGGCGATGCCGATGCGCTGCTGCTGACCGCCGGAGAGCTGATGCGGCCACCTTTTCTGATACGTCTTGTCCCCGGGCAGACCGACGTCGACGAGCACCTCGGCGACGCGATCGGCCCTCTCACGATCCGAGGCCCCGAAGCCGTGGACGTCGAGGACCTCACGAATCTGCTCACCGACCCGCATGGCCGGATTGAGCGAGAGCGCAGGATCCTGGGGGATGTAGGCGATCCGGGATCCGCGCAGCTCCCGCAGCGCCACCTCGTCGAGTTCGCCGACCTCGACGTGGGTGGCCTCGCCGCGCGGCCAGATGCTCACGGACCCCGACCCGAACTTCAGCCCCTCCCGGAAGTGCCCCAGGCAGGCCAGGCCCGCCGTGGTCTTGCCGGAACCGGACTCGCCGACGAGACCGAGGATCTCTCCCCGGGACAGGGCGAAGTCGACGCCGTGGAGGATCTCGTCCCCGGCGTTCGTGACGACGCGCAGGTCGGTCACGCGCAGGACGATCTTCTCGTTCGGTTCGTTCGCATCGTCGTGGCGAACTGTTTCTGTCTTCGAGCTCATCACGCCTCCACGGATGTTGATGCGGTGGCTCGGGCGAAGGAGTCCGCGAGCAGGTTGGTGCCGATGGTCAGCAGCGCGATCGCGATGACCGGCAGCAGCACGCCCCAGGGTTGGATGGACAGGGCGATGCGGTTCTCATTGATCATCAGACCCCAGTCAGCCGCGGGCGGCTGCAGGCCGAGACCGAGGAACGACAACGAGGCGATGTAGCCGATCGAGTAGGTCAGGCGCAGGCCCGCCTCCACGCTCAGCGGTCCCGTGATGTTGGGCAGCAGCTCACGGATGAGCACCTTCCACCGGGGCATCGCGTACATCTCGGCGGCCTTGATGTAGTCCTCGGTGATGACGCCCAGGGTCGCCGACCGCGCCACACGTGCGATGCGCGGAGCGTGGGTGAGACCGATGACCGTCACGAGCACCCACCCCTGCGGGCCGAGCACCGTGATCGCCAGCAGCGCGAACACCAGCTGCGGGATCGCGAGGATGACGTCGTTGAGGCGCATGATGACGGCGTCGAACGTGCCACCGACATAGGCGGCGAGCATGCCGAGGAGAGCACCGACGACCATGCCGAGCACGGTAGCGAGCACGCCGTAGACGATGAGGGTCAGACCACCGGCGAGGAACCGGGAGAGCACATCGCGACCCAGGTTGTCGGAGCCGAAGAGCCCGTAGGGGCTGAAGGGCTTCGTGACGAACTCGGTGGCGGTGTTGCCCGTCGCCCACGGCAGCAGCAGCGGCCCACAAAGGGAGAGCACGACGATGACGATGGTGATCGTCAGGCCGATCTTGCCCTGCTTCTGTGCCAGCACCCGCTTATAGAACGGGACGTAGGTGGTCTGGGATTCCTTGGGCACCTCGGCGGCGTCGGTGGCCGCCGATTTGAGGTCGTCGAGACTGTTCGCATCGGTGCTCATGCTGCACTCCTCAGTTTCGGGTTGGTGAGGATGCCGACGACATCGGCCGCCAGGTTCACCACGACGTAGACGGCGGCGACGAGCATGGAGATCGCCTGGACGACCTGCACGTCACGGTAGGTCACCGCATCGATGAGCGCCTGCCCGAGTCCCGGGTAGCGGAAGAGGAATTCGACGACGACCACGCCGCCGGCCAGCCAAGCCAGCTGGATCGCCACGACCTGCGCGACGGGACCCAGCGCATGGGGCACGGCGTGGCGCATGATCACGCGCTTCTCAGGGACACCTTTGAGTCGGGCCATCTCGACGAATCCGGAATCGAGGACCTCGATCATCGTCGCGCGCATCATCCGCACGATGTAGGGGGTGACGACGAGGATGAGGGTCAGTGTCGGCAGGATGAGCTGCTGAGGCCGGTTCCAGACGGGCTCGCCCGGCGGGGCCAGGGTCACGGCGGGCAGGATCTGGAACACCGAGGTGGCGAAGATCGCGATGAGTCCGATGCCGATGACGAACTCGGGCATGGCCGCGAGCACCAGGCTGATGCCGGTCATCCCCTGGTCGCGGCGACCGCCGCGGTGCAGGGCCTGATAGACGCCGAGTCCGATGCCCAGCGGCACGGATATGATCGCGGCCAGTCCCATGAGGACGAAGGACGCCCAGACCCGATCGCCGAGGAGTTCGGAGACCGGTCCGCCCGTCGCCGAGGAGGTTCCGAAGTCTCCGACGAAGAGTCCGCCCAGCCAGGTGAGGTAGCGCTGCCAGGCGGGTTGGTTGAGTCCAAGCTGTTCGTTGAGTGCCGCGATGCGTTCGGGCGTGGCCTGCTGACCGAGGATGGCTCGCGCGGCGTCGCCGGGCAGCAGCAGGGTGGCGCCGAAGACGAGCAGTGAGACCGCGATGAGGATGAACGCGGAGAAGAGCAGCCGCTTTCCGATCACTTTTCCGAACATGTCACACCTCTCCGATCCACACGCGGTCGAATCTCCAACCGCTCAGGGGCCGTCCTGTGGAGTTGGGGACGAGCCCTCCGACGTATTTCTGGAAGGCGTCGACCTGGTTGGCGAAGCCCCATACGATGTACCCGCCGTCGTCATAGAGCATCTTCTGCAGCTCGTGCTCGAGGTCCCGGCGCTCCCCGGCGTCGGGAATGGCGCGGGCCTTGGCGAAGACCTTGTTGAACTGCGGGTCGTCCCAATGCGTTTCGTTGAACGGCGATTCGGCCAGGGAACAGGCGATGACCTGCGGCATGAAGTCGCGGGTGTACCAGAAGTCCTGAGCGAAGTCCCACTGCAGATACTCATCGCCGAAGAACGTCGTCGCATCGACCTTGCGGATCTTGACCGTGATGCCGGCATCGGTGGCCTGCTGGGCGAAGACCTGCGCGGATTCGACGGCACCGGACTGGATGGGGGCGGTGACGAGTTCGACCTCGAGCCCGTCGGGATAGCCCGCCTCGGCGAGGAGCTTCTTCGCTTTGTCGATGTCCTGCTTGCGCTGTGGGAATTCCGGGTAGTTCTCACTCAGCGGACCGAACATGTCGTTGCCCAGCGTCCCGTAGCCCGAAAGCACCTGTTCGATCATCTGCGGGCGGTCGACGACGAGGCGGAAGGCCTGTCGGACCTTGACGTCGTCGAACGGCTTCTTGTCCACGCGCATGGTGAAGGGCAGCCACATGCCGGTCTTCGAGTTGAGGATGGACATGCGCTCATCAGCGTCGATGACCTCGACGAGGGCCAGCGGGATGCCGGCGATCGCATCGACCTGTGTGGACAGGAGGGCGTTGATGAGGGCGTCGTCATCGTTGAAGTTCAGCACCTCCACCTCATCGAGGTAGAGCTTGTCGTAGTCGAAGTAGTACTCGTTGGGCACGAGCACGGTCGACTGGGCGGCGGTGAAGGACTTGAGTTTGAACGGCCCGGAGCACACCGGGTCCTTCGGGTCGTAGCCGACGGGCACGATGCCGGCGGTATATTCGGCGACGGCATCCTTGAACAGGCCGTTGGCCTCATTGAGCCGGAACTCCACGGCCCGGTCTCCCTTGGCGACGACCTTGTCGAGCATGGAGAAGTTCGCGGCCGCAGTCTTCGGATCGTCCGGGTCGTTGATCCGCTCGAAGGTGAAGACGACGTCTTCGGGGGTGATCGGTTTGCCGTCGGAGAACTTGATGCCCTCCTTGAGCGTGCACGTCCAGACTGTGGAGTCGGAGTTGGCCTCGATCGATTCGGCCAGCAGCGGCACGACCTGTGAGTCGTCGTCCCAGCCGAAGAGTGCGTTGTAGAGGTTGACGGAACGGCAGACATCGCCGTTGTTGACGGGAATATGGGCGTCGACGGTGTCGGCCGAATTGCCGCCGGTGACGCCGACGCGCAGGGTCCCGCCCTTGACGGGGTCGCCGGCATCGGCGGCGCCGACCTCTCCGCCTCCGCAGGCGCTCAAGCCCGCGACGCCGGCCACGGCAAGGCCTGCGCCCAGCGCTTGTCTTCGGTTCGGTGTTCTCATGTGCCTTCTTCCTAGGACGTCGGTTCGGGTCGGCCGGCAGCGGCGACCCGGTCTGACTTCGGGGTTCGGGTGTCATCGGTGAACGCGTCGCCGATGAGGACGTGAGCGGCGAGGTAGTTCTCGAGCATGGTCAGTGCCTCTTCATCGGTGATGGGCATGTGCTCGGTGGTGCGGGCCACGCCGAGGCCGTCGATGAAGATCGAGAGGGATTTGACCATGAGGGCGGTGTTGCCGGTCCGGATCGCTCCCGTGCGCTGGCCGCTGTCGATGATCGTCGTGATCATGTCCATCCATTCGCCGTAGACGGCGGTGAGGTTCGCGCGGGCACTTTCGTCGGTGGCCGCACGGGCCCAGCATTGGAGCCAGATCGACCACACTCTGCGGATCTTCGGATCGACTCCGGCGTGGATGCGTGCGAAGTGGCGGAGCACGCCGACGGGATCTGCGGAGTCATTGAGGTGACGGGTCTCGGCGATGACGTCGAGTGAGTGGCGCAGGGCTGACTGCAGCAGCTGGTCTTTCGTCCGGAAGTGGTAGTTCACCGCCGAGGTGGTCACTCCGGCCGCGTCTGCGACGTCCTCGGTGCGGACCTTGTCGATGCCGAGGTCGGCATAGAGTCGCCAAGTGGCCGCGATGATCTTCAGTCGGTTGCGGGTGCCCTTCGACATCCACTCGTGTGCGGGGGCTGATCCGTTGGCCGCTCCCCCATCGGCTCCGCCATTGTGCGCGGCAGCCACTTCCTGGGTGTCGCTGGTCGGCGCAGCGGTGTCAGCAGGCACGTCGATGCCGATCTTTCGCCGAGGCGGTCGGACCGTTTTCCCGGTCGTCAGCCAGTCCGTGGTGACCCCGGTGAGTTCGGCGATCCGGGAGATCTCCTCGACCCGGAATTTCCGGGTGGTGGCCAGGGATTTCGAGAGTTTGCTCGCGTCGAGCTCGATCTGTCGGGCGACTTCGCTATGGTTGATTCCCGCGTCTTTGATGGCGGTGCGGACACGGCTGACCAGCGACGTCTCTGTGCTGTCTGCACCTTTGCCTGTCGTGACCACCACTACAGTCTGCACATAAGTTGCGATTTTGGCAAGACTTACTGGGGTATCAGGTAGTTTCAAGTAATCCGGTCAAAGGGCTGGCCAGAATCACACGTCCGATTCGGTTCGTTGACCAGGGCCCCTTACCCTTTCACCATCGACGCGCCTCCCCAGATACACGCAACAGCAGATGTAGCATGATGTCTGATGCGAGTCCCCCGCATCATGTAAACGTTGCCCTGGAGCCAAAATGACTGATATACCCGCAATGACACTCCCCGCCCCAGTCGGGATTGATGTCAGCGTGGTCATCCCTGTGTACAACTGCGAAAAGTACATCCCGGAAACGATCGAATCCGTAAGAGCTCAGGACATGCGCGCTGGAGCAGTAGAGATTATTGCTGTGGACGATGGGTCGACAGACAACTCGCTGAGCATGCTTAACGAACTGGCTACGGACAGCAACGACCTGCACGTCTACTCGATCCCCAACAGCGGATCTGCTGCCGCGCCGCGCAACTTTGGACTCGAACAAGCCCGTGGCCGCTACGTCTTTTTTCTGGACGCGGATGACAAATTCTCCCCAAATGCGCTCTCTCGACTGACCGAGGTCGCGGACAGCACGGGCTCAGGCGTCGTGCTCGGCAAGATGGGACTTTTCGGGAAGAAGAGGGCTGGAAATGTACCTTCGACTGCCTTTGGTAAGACTCTTTTCGCCGTCGATTTCATCGATTCCAAGGCACATTCCACGCTCGGAGCATGGAAACTGTTCCGCAGGTCGATCTTGATTGACAATGATATCCGATTCCCACTCGGCTATAAGATAGGCGAAGATCAGCCGTTTACAATGAAGGCCTACCTTCACAGCCCACACATATCGATACTGGCCGATCGGGTTTATTATTGGCTCCGGGGCAGAGACGACGGAACCAATATCACCGCAACCGGTCAACCTCCGCGAAAGCATCTCTCGCGAATCCTTACCCTCATCAAAACGATCGTTGACAATACCGAGCCAGGTGAGCGTCGCGACCGACTGCTTCGGCGTCCGATCATCGGAGCAGCCGGCGTCAAGTCTGTGTTCGGAAAGAAGATGCTGTCGTCTCACAGTCGAGCAGAACGTGAGACCATGCTGAAGGAGTTTCGGGACGTCGTCGCTCCGCTATGGAACCCAAGCATCCGCGATCATGGATTGCCGGAGTCCCAAATCCTTGTCGACCTGGCTCTTCGCAACGACATCGACGGAGTTGAGGCGGTCAGTCGATTTCTGAAAGAGAAGAAGCCAGTACCTCTCGCTCTCGACGACGACAGGACTCAACTGGTCTACGAACCCCGCGCAGGTTCAAGCGTGGGCGATCTGCAAATCCGGCTCCACCAAACTCTCGAAACAATCACCGCAACAACTGACGTGATTACCGTCCGGGGTGAGTTCGGAATCGACGGATTGGACGAGGCCCCCGATTCCGCCCAGATCATCTTCCGTCACCGCAAGCTCGGGACGAAGGTTGTGTCCAAGCTTGATGCCTCTCGCACGTACACCCGAAGTTTCGGCACACGTGCACGGTTCTCGACTGATATCCGAGTTGCGAGGCTGGCCGACTCCGGCATCTGGGAAGTCTTCATCAAGGCGAAATGGTCGTCAGTGGTCGCGCGCGAGCGTTTCGGAAAATCACGAGCACCAGGATTGGACATTTCTCCGCTTCTTGTCGACGATCCCATCAAGGCAGTCGTGTTCATTGATAATTCAGACGAGCTTGCAATTGACGTCGGGCCTACCGAAAGACACCTCGATCCAGTCAAAAGGCTTGAGCTCCACGTCGTTGACCAGTTCGAAGTCGGACGCTCTACAGTCGTCCTGATCAATGGACCGGTATCGACCATGCAGGCTGCGTCCTACCGGGCAGACATCACGGCCAAGGAAAAGCCAGCCAAACTCATCGTCCACTCAACTGACCAAGCGTCAGTAGTCATCCCTCGCTCAGCTGCAAAAAAGCAGAGCTGCACGATCGAGTTGAAAGACGCGGAAGGGAATCCAGTCGAAATAGCACTGACTGAGCTCAGAGACTGAGAACGCAATCCTCTGAGGACGAATCAGCGCTCTTGAACAGAACTGACCGCAACCACCCGTTTAAGCATCAGCCGTCATCTGCACTGCCTGCCGAATCTCGGGACGCACTATCGTTTCAATCCACGCTTCAGTCGAGTCTTCACACTTCGCAGGAGCGACTGCGGTTGTCTGCGACCGGCCTGTCCGACGGACGGTTTCACTGCGTTTGCGGCAATTTTGTCCTGGTAGAAGCCATACGATCGGCGAAGCTTACGTCGCATCTTCTCTTGGTATTGCTTGCGCGATGTACCCGCGTAGCGTGGCAGCTTCTCTCGGAGCTCCTCAAGTGAGTAGGGTTCGATCTGCTCGCTGGGTTTGAGGATGCCTTTCAATCCTGAGAACAGCGTTCGATAGACCGAAATCTTGAAGTCGTTGTCCTTCTCCACTCCCTCATTCATAGCTCTGTCGAGTGCGCTGAGAACTGTGGAAGGCTTCCAATCTGCCGAATCCAGCGCTCGTTCCGGATAATCGACAGAACGATAGAAATCTGGAACCTTGAAGTTCCATGTCAGCCCTATCGAAGGGATGTCGAAGGCGAATGAGGTGATTGACGCGTGAAGACGATAGGCGATGACACCATGACAGCTGCGAAGCTGTTCGATGAGCTCTTCTGGTGAGTTGAGCGTGACGGCAGCCTTCTTCCCCTGCACCCCGTAGTGTCGAACCAGAGAATCGAGGAAGATCTCATCGTCGAAATGACCAGTGGTGAAAAGTCGATAGTCGTCTCCTCTAGCGGTCAGCTCATCGATTACACCAAGCCAGAAATTGCGCTGATCTGCTTCGCTGAATGTAATTCCGTTGTCGGGGAACACACCGGACCTGGTGACAACGAGGCCGATACGTTTCCGGCTGCGTCCACGTGGGTCTTCAATCGGACGCACCTTCTCAAACACCGAATCAGCAAAGACAGCGGGGTCAGACACGAGCGCCGTAGGAATCCCTGTCCCCTCAACATATTTCTGTGCCGATTCCAGATCGTCTCTGGTGGTGATCTGGCGAACGACGGGTTTCCTCAGCGCAGTCTGCAGCGCCAGCGAACGTTCGTCTGCGTCATTGTAGGGCTCCACGCCGATACTGGAGAAGAGCACAGGGACCCCGTACTCCTCGGCAAGTTCGACCGTCCGGATTGTCCGCCGGTAGAAGACTTGGTAGACGTAGTTGAATAATGGCGCTCCGCCGAAGACTACGACGTCAGCCCTGGAAATGGCACGTCGAGCCGGCTCGAGCAGAGACTCGTCACCTGTGCTCATGTATTTCTTGCTGATGATGCTGGCGGCTCGGCTGCGAACAATGAACGAATCTGATGCAATTCCAAGGTTCTCTGCAGCCGCATTCAACAGGCTGATAACAGAGGCTTCAATAATCTGATCACCGATATTGTCAGAATCTCGGTTAGTCAGCAGCAGAACTTCAGTACGTGCCACGATTGGCTCTTTCTCTAGCGTCCACAATCAATCGACTGACTGTGCTTTGTCGTATAGCTTCTGGTAGTTCTCGTAAGTACGACGCAACTTCCGGTTGACCTTCTCGCGGTACCCCTTGGGGCCAGTGGCCAACTGCCGCGGCATCCCTTCCCAGAGCTCCGAGAATTCGTAGGGGCTTGCAGGATTGTCGGGAGCGAGAACGTCTCGGATTCCTGTGAACAGTGTGTCGTAGACGGACTTGAGAAATTCTTTGTCTTTAACGACGCCGCCCTTCATCGCGCGTTCGATCGCGGACACGACCTTCTCGGCTCGCCACTCTTCCGGGCTCAGCGCGCGATCCCCGTAGCCCACGGATTCGTAGAAATACGGCACCTTGAAGTTCCACGACAGGCCGATAGAGGGAACGCCGAGCGCAAACGACGTGATGCTCGCATGTAGCCGATAGGCGATGACCCCATCGCACCCACGCAGTTCACGAATGAGTTCGTCTGGAGAATTCACTGTAACGGCAGCCTTTTTGCCCGGAATACCAGATGTCTTAATAAGGGTGTCCAGGAACACCTCATCTGAGAAATGGCCAGTGGTGAAGAGACGGTAGTCGTATCCCTTCTCATCGAGCAGTGCGATCGTCTCGAGCCAGAATCTGCGCTGATCATCTTCACTGAAGTCGATACTGTTGTCAGCGAAGATTCCCGCCCTGGTGACAACCAAACCGATGCGTTGAGGTTTCGGCTCCGCAGCAACTGGCGCTTTAGCAACAGGTTGAACCGGGAATGTCGCGGGTTGAGCCACGCTGGATCTAGGTGACTTGGCGACAATGCTCTTGACGATTCGCTTGAGCTTCCGCTTCGCTCGCACGGGAAAGGCCGGCACCGGCTTAGGCGCCGGGGCAGGTTCAGGTTTCTTGCGATAGACGATATCGGCCAATACTGCCGGGTCGGCAACATGGGCAACCGGGACCTCTGTGCCTTCAGCATATTTACGCAGTGATTCGATGTCATCGCGCGTTGTGATCTGCCTGACCACCGGAAGTTCAAGCGCCTTCTTGAGAGCCTGGCTCTTTTTGTTCGCCGCATCGTACTTCTCCACACCGATGCTCGAGAAGATCACAGGCACGTCATATTCCTGCGCAAGTTCCAGTGTGACGATCGTTCGACGGTAGAAGTTCTGATAAGCATAGTTGAAGAGCGGGGCGCCACCGAAGATGATCAGATCAGATTTCGAAATCTCGTCCCGGGCCGCTGTCAAGAGTTCTGGGTCTTTGGTGGCCATGTATCGTTTCGAAATGATGCCCGCAGCACGGCTGGATATGACGAAGTCATCGGTACCGAAGCCAAGATTCTTCATCGCGCCTTTGATGATGGAGAGGACTGTGGCCTCGATGATCTGGTCTCCGACATTGTCCGAATCACGGTTTGTCAGCAGAAGAATTCTGGTGGGGCTCATAGACGTTCAGGTCTCCTCATCAATGCAACGATCAGCGTCGTTACCGAAATTGTGGCACGTCGTACCGGTTGGTGAGTGAAAGAAGTATGGTGTTTTTCGATCAGTCGATGAGCGGACCGTCTTCGAACGTCCGAACTGTCCGGGAGACGCCGTCAGTGAGCGAGGTTCCCGCATCCCATCCGAGCGCGGTGAGCTTGGCAGCGTCCAAGCCGAGTGAGGCTACCGGCGAGAACGATCGCCCGTCCTCCGGGTTGACGAAGTCCAGCTCGAGTTTCTTCTCCGGCCGTGCCGCAGCAAAGGTCTCGGCCAGTTCACGGATACTGATGTTCCCGGCAGGGTCGGCGATGTTGTAGACCTGTTCTTCACCACGCAAGTGAGCGAAGAACAGTCCCTCCACTGCATCTGCGACATACGTGTACGTCCGAGTCGCGGCACCGGCACTCATCATTCGCACATTGCGACCGCGAACGACGTCAGCAAGGAAGTCCGCCTGCACACGACCGTCATTGAGGGCCATACCCGGACCATAGATGTGCCCGAAACGCAGGCTGAGTCCACGGATGCCGAACTCGTCCGAATATGCGGCCAGAGCGGTCTCGGCAATTCGTTTACCTTCCGAATAGCTAGCACGCGGCGCGAAATGTTGCAGTGTTCCCTCGTCGTCTTCGCTGATGAGTTCACTTCCGGTGACCGCACCGTAGACCTCCGACGAGGACAGGAGGACAAACGAATCCCCTTTAGCCTCGACAAGCGAGTCAAGCAGATTGATCGTGCCCATTGTGTTCGCCTTCAGCGTTGTGACAGGAGACGACTTGTGGAGACTAGGACGGGCCGGCGAGGCGCCGTGGAAGATTGTTGAAAAGTTCCGTTCAAAACTCTGCGTATCGATGACGTCAGCCGCGAGCAGTGTGAAATCCGAGCGCTCGAGCGCAGAGCCGAATCGCTTTTCTGCTTTCGCTCGGTTCCGCACTAAACCTGTGACATGAAGCCCGAGGCCATGGGCATCGTTCGCGGCCAGCAGCGCTCCGACGATATACATCGGGATCATTCCGGAGGCACCAGAGACGAGAATCTCCGTGTTCCGGTACTTCTCCCACGGCAACTCAGCCGCAGCGATGCGCGCAACGTCCTCGGAGAAGACAGGGGCGTCGAAGAGAACGACATCGGCAGCATTAGCCCCGGAAGCGGCTGCCTGGTTCTTACTCCCCACCGAAAGCCTCCCGATCTTCAATGAGGGTGAGGAAGGTCCGGCAGACGTAGTAGTCCGAGGCAGTGGTGATTTTGATGTTCGTTCGCGGTCCTTCGACCCGGTGCACATCGTATCCGAAGCCGTTCATCAGTGTGCAGGTATCGATCGAGTCGTTCTCCCCTTCCGCGACCGCACGATCGTATCCGGCGAGGACGTCCTTGAGCGGGAACGTCTGCGGAGCCTGTGCGGTCCACAGAGGATCGCGAGGAATGACCTCCTTGATACCCGATCCCTCTTCCACGACTACCGTCTCAGTCATCTTGGTACAGGTGACTGCCGAACCGAACTCACGGGCGCTCGCGATGTTCCTCGAGACCAGGTCCGCATCGATAAGGGGACGGACACCGTCGTGGATGAGCACGATGCTGGATGGGTCGTTGTGTTCAGCGACGACCTTGAGAGCGTTGTGGCGCGATTCCTGACCGGTCGATCCTCCATCGACGATCCAGTGGACTTTGTCGAGTTCATAGCGCTTGATCAGGCGTTCCAGGTGCTCCCGATACTGCGGAAGGATGGCGACTGCGATCGAATCGATCTCCGAGTGCTGCTGGAAGATGTCGAGCGTGTGCACGATCACCGGTCGACCATGGATCTCCAGGAACTGCTTCGGACGGGAGCTGTGTGCCATCCGAGCGCCGACGCCTCCTGCGAAGACTACAGCGATGTTTGCCATTGGTTCTCCTCGTCCTCTTCTTCAGTCTTATAGTTGCCGTTGGACTCGTTGTCCGTCGGGTCATTGAGCTGGTCTTCTTGGCCGGGTGCTCCGGGATCCTCTTCACCTACCCGATCGGACATCCTGTGATCTTCATCCTCGGTGGGAACCTGTGGTTCGGCGGCGGGCTCGCTGAGGATGAGCGTGTCGATCACACGGTCCGAGTTGTTGGTGTCCACGTAGTCGAAGTTCTCTTTGACGAACTCCTTCGTCGCTTCGTTGCTCAGCTGGGGGCGACGGAGCAGCGCGACGAGCTCGTCGAAGGCCGTGGCAATGTTGCCCGGGGCGGCTTCCCGGTAGTCCTTGTGCATTCCTCGCGTCGCGGAATAGGTATCGAGATCATAGGCGAAAAAGATCATCGGACGCTCGAGCAGCGAGTACTCGTAGATAACTGACGAGTAGTCGGTGATGAGCACGTCCGAGATGAGCATCAGATCGTTGGTGTCCGGGCAGGAAGCGACATCGATGAGGCGATCGCTGAATTCCTGTGGGATCGGTGCAGGATCGGGCACGAAGTGATGTTGCCGGAACAGCACGACCGAATCGTCGCCGCACGATTCGTAGAGTTCCCGGAAGTCGATCTGGTCGTAGTCGTAGTGAGCGTCTCCGGAGCCTCGACCACGGAAAGTCGGTGCGAAAAGGATCTTCCTCCTGCCCTTCGCCGTCGGGAACTGCTTCTCGAAGTCGACGAGGACCTCTTCTGCACGTCCCTCTCGCAGGAAACCGTCGATGCGGGGCAGACCGGTCGCGAGGACAGCCTCTCTCTCGATTCCGAAGGCTTCGCTGTAGACGTCACGCAGGTGCTGGGAACCGCAGATGGCATACGAATAGAGACGATGAGCGTTTCTCAGGTTCGGCGAACCGTACTGCCCGAACCGGCTGTACCCCACCGACTTGAATCCGCTGCCCGCGTGCCAAAGCTGGATAATCTTCTGCTCGTCTCGGTTTCCCAGATCCTTGAGAATGGCGAAGTAGTCATCGATGAGGATGGTATTCGCTTTGCCCATTTCCCACGCCAGGGCGAACGCACTCTGACGGCTGCTGGTGCGTCCGGTGCGAAACGAATAGCCGAAGTTGAACTGCGAATCGAGACCGCGTTCGAGCATGCGGTCATGCACGGCCTTGAGGTTTCCCTGCATGTTCGGACGGGCCTCGGAGGCGAACAAGATGTTGCTCCCGTCGGACGGCCGTTTGTAAGCAGAGATGGCGAATACGGTCCGAAGAGCCTTCCTCTTGGTCTTCGTCCACTTCTTGCGGGCTTTCGATCTCAGGCGTGCCAGAGTGGACAAGGGCTTACCTCCGGAACGACCGAAAGAGTAAGTGCGCATGAGGAAATAGGGAGCCGCCTCGTCGTCGGAGATGCCGAACGTCACGGTGTAGGCGGAGAAGTTCTTGTTGTAGACGAAAGCTCGCGAAGCATCGCCGAGCTCTTCGGCTCTCGACAAGGGGTAGGAGGCAGGAAGGTTCTCTTCTCCGCGTCGAGCAACGAGGTAGTACGTTCCATTGGGAACCTGAGCTCGACGATTGAACTGAGTTACATTGATAGTGAGTTGGAAACGCCCCTCCCCCAGGGGTTCTGCACGAACAGGGAGCTCGACTTCGTAGGGGCGCGAGTTCGGGGTCAAAAAGAACGAGTCAGGGGCTTCGCCGGGAACCCTGACGACAAATGTCAGAATCACACGTTCCCACGAGATTCTTTCAATCGTCAGCTCATCTACCACAGATTCCCCTCACCAGCATGATTTTGAAATGCTGACGCAACTCGTTCACTCTCAATTAACGTTGATAGCCTAGCAGTTTGCCTGTGGCGTTCGGTAACTTGACGACACGCCCGGGGGCCGCATCCGAGTCGATGACTTCGTGTTCTCAGGGGCAGTCGTGAAACGATATTCTGGCCGAGTCGTCGGCTGCATCTGAGGCATTGAGCCGTTGCGGCTGCGCATTCACAACTGCGAGGAGTTCGAACAGTGGCTAACCCGGTCCGATGGGTCGCACGCACTGCGGTGCGCTCTAGCGCGTGGAAACACACCAGCAAATGGATCAGGGGCGCTGAGAAGTGGAATCGTCTCGAAGATGAGTACGACGGCAGCTACGTCAAGGCCGACGTCGTCGTGTACTTCGGTGATCGTAGCTCGAAGTTCTATCAGCTCGAGCAGTGGATACCCGTGCTCGAAGAACTCCACAAAACGCATAAGGTCGTCTTGGTTATGCGAAAAGGTTCTGCCCTGCTTCGTACGCTCGAAACTACGA
Source organism: Brevibacterium sp. CFH 10365 (assembly GCF_009299785.1). Taxonomy (NCBI): domain Bacteria; kingdom Bacillati; phylum Actinomycetota; class Actinomycetes; order Micrococcales; family Brevibacteriaceae; genus Brevibacterium; species Brevibacterium sp. CFH 10365. Next base: position 250,033 of record NZ_VIGO01000004.1, read on the forward strand.
ATCTCCCAGTGGTGTTCAAACGTCGATTCGACCCGTTGCACACCTTCTATCATGCCAACGACTTCAAGTTGGCGCTCTACGTCAACAACGGAATGACGAACTTCCAGTCGCTGGCCTTCGCCCCGATGGTGCACGTGCACGTCAACCACGGCGAATCGGACAAACTGAGCATGGTCTCCAACCAAGCCAAGTCCTACGACAAAGTGTTCGTCGCCGGCGACGCCGCTATCGAACGGCACCGCAGAGCAATTATCGATTTCGACGAGTCCGCTCTCGTCAAGGTCGGACGACCACAGCTCGACATCGAACGACCTATGGAGCTCGAACCCTCAAATGCGCGAACCATCATGTATGCGCCCACGTGGGAGGGTGAGAACGAATCCAACAATTACACTTCCGTCGATCTCTTCGGTCCGCAGATAGTCGAAGCCGCATTGCAGATTCCGAACGCTCGTGTGGTCTACAAACCGCATCCCCGAGTTGAGACGTCCAATGATCCGGGTATGACTGAAGCAAATGCTCGGATCCTTGAACTCCTCGAGACGGCCAATGAATCGATCTCAGACGAGTCCATGCAGCATCAGGTGCTGATGCAGGGCGATATTCTCGCGATGTTTGACGCGGTCGACCTGCTCGTCACCGATATCTCCAGTGTCGGGCTCGACTTTCTCTACCTGCACCCTGAAAAGCCACTTGTCCTGACAGATCGCCGCAATGACACCTCTTTGCTTAACGCCGAAGCGCCGATCAGCCGCGCTACTCCGATCATCGACCAAACAACAGCTGACGGTTTGGAACTGATGTTCCAAACGATGCTGACCGAGGATTCGGCGGCGGAGGCTCGTCTCGATCTTCGTCGTCACTACTTCGGCGAAGGCGGGAAGGGAACGTCGACAATTCTGTTCAGCGAAGCGGTGTCGAAGCTGATCTCCGCTCGTACAGTGGACCTGGAGCACTTCCATTCCGACGACAGCATCAACGCCGAGTCCGAGGACGAATCCACCGGCGAATAGACGGCGGCGGTTAGCAGAACCACCTGCCAGCGATGTCCCAGTCCAGGGTGGTTGTTCTTCTTATGTTGCATTCACAGGTCGTACCGAGAGGTTCCCGTACTTAGTGGAATACCATTCCCGCTGCCCTGTCCGCATTGCACGGAATCCTTTCGGTAGACGAATCCTCCGCTTCGACTCCCACAGGCTGCGGGGCATTCGGAGGTAGACGTCAAAAGTCTCACCCATCGCTTCAGAGAAGCTTTCGAAGTCGACGGCGAATGCCACCGCATGTCGTCGGCCCATCCGGCGAATGGACGTCAAGGAGCCTCCACATACGAAGAATGTATTGACGTCGCGTGCAGACACGACCATCTCCACCTTTTCTATAATGTCTCGACGGAGATCGGCGAATTCGAGTTCGATCCGGCAGCCTTCAGACAAGTTCTCAAACGTGGCTCTCTTCACTGCGACTGGAGTGCCCGATGTTTGGATGAGAGCATCATCGACCTGTGCCACAGGCAATTCCTCGATGACCGATTTCCAGCGACGGTACCCGGCTTCAGGCAGATAATGCTCGACTGTATCCATGGCGGAGCTGCGCATCGCCGAAACGGTATCTGCGCTCAGAGAGAGAAATTCCTCGATCTGATCCGCCAGGGCGTCGATATCATTCCTCGGAGTGATGAATCCATTGCGCCCCTGCTCGATCAGATCGCGCGGGCCATATGTAATGTCGTAAACAATCGGAATGCAACCAGCGCCCATCGATTCCATCACGGACAGCGGCAGTCCTTCACTGGTACTCGTCAGCATGGAGAATGAGGCCGCTTTCAGCCTGTTTGAGACATCATTGACATAGCCGGGCAGCTCCACTCGATCACGAACGTCAAGAGCGTCGATGAGCTTCTCCAGCTTAGGCCGTTCCGGCCCCTCCCCCAGGACCGTCAGAGAGACGTCGACACCGCGGTCACGCAGTTTCGCCACCGCCCGAATCGGATGGCCAACGCGCTTGAGCTCAACGAGGTTGGCAATCATCACGGCCTTACCCATCGACCGTCCTTTTGGAGCCTCGGTCAGCACCGATCCTGCCGGCAGCTCTCCGGTCAGAAGCCTGATGTTGTCTTCAGAGAATCCGAGAGCTCGCACGGCATCCGCCTGCTGACGTGTCTGCACACCGACTACGTCGAAGCGGTCAAAATTGCGCATGGTATCTATTCTGCGTGGCAGCACCTGGCCGTGATTGCCGTTCCACGGATGACGTAGGTGAGTTCCATGGAGAAACAGAACGAGTGCGAAGTTCCGATTCGAGATCTCGTGGATGAACTCGCTGACCTTCTTGTCATCGACGATGACGACAGCGGGTTCCTTGTTCACAACTACTTTGACCCAGGCGTTGTAGAAATCTCGTGGACGTCGCCACTCCGCCATCGGCGTTCCATTCGGAGAATGGAGGATGAACCTACTGCCCAGTTTCGGATCCCGAATGTCCGCGACCAGCAGGCTCCCATCTTCCCTGAAGTAGTTGCGGCGAATAATCTTGCTGCTGCGCTCCTTTCGGACTACGTCAAAGAAGGTGGTGATGTTCTCGATTTCACCATCGACGTCCGGAATCGGACTCCGAGGCTGTTCACCTTCGAGCTCCGCAAGTTCATGTACGGACCTGCACCGCAGGTCCGACCAGATATTCACCAGCTCGACGTCATCACGCATTTGCCCCGACGAGACCAACCGATCTCGAATCTCGTCTGTGTCCAGTCGAGGGCTGAACGTCAGGATGGTTTGCGACAGCGGCCTCCCGAAATTCTGAAAGCTCCGAATCCGGCGGAGGGCCGCGGTCGTCATTCCGCCCATCGATTCGGGGATCCCCCATAGAACGTTGTAGACGTGCACTTCATCGGTCCCGAGCTGGTGGTCGGGCTCGTTCTGGACCTGACTGTTGTCGATGACGTCATGTGTGTGTCGAGCCATGAAACTCACTGATGGTATCCTTCTCAGCTCTGGTCGTGCGGCGGTCTCTGAGGCACTGCTCAACGTGTCAGGGCCATGCGACCAAAGTGGTGTGCCTGACGACGCCAGTTGACGATCTTAGGGCTGTCAGAGGTCTCCCACTGGGCGCGGACGTTCCACTCGTCGCCGATGTCGGAGTACTGCCCGCAGACGATCATCTGCGCTGCATCGACGTAGCTGAGCTTGAGATCCTGCATCAGACCGACGATCTTGCTGAACAGACTTTCGCTGCGCAGTCTGTTCAGATTGAGGACCGCAATCTGCGGGTCGAAGGGAACGAAGTCTTCGGTGAGGCTGGCATGACTTGCGAAGACGAAGTTGAGTGCTCCGACATGATCGTCGCCGAATGAGCTTGCGATCCTCCTCATCAGAGTGAGACCGCTGGAGCGGTTCTTCCTCACGTCATGTTTCGCGCCGATCAGTGCTGTCCCGAGGTCGGCCTTCGAGAGCTCGACGATGTCGGCGGAGAACTCGCCGGCTGCGGGAACAACCACGAGTCGTTCATGGTCCGGGAACAGCACCGGAAGCAGAGCCTGTACCAGGTCGTTCTCGTTCGCGATGTCTGCATAGGACACAGCGCCCAAACTCTCGACTGTTCCCAGTGAGAGATGTGTCTGGATCTCGTCGACGGCCTCCGCACTCACTGCTCCTGACGGCAGCCAGATGCGGTACCGTCCGGAGGCGTAGGCGTCGATGGACCTGATGGCCGTTGAGACCAGAGATTCTTCGCCCTTCTCTACGGTCATGAAGACGTCTGTGACCTGTGCTTCGGGGGCTGCCTTGTCCATCTTGCTCACTGCCGCATCGATCGCAGTGCTGTCTCCGATGGGAAGCTCAGCTGTTGCCAGATACTCATCGGCGGCGACCATGTCGTCCGCGGTGATCTCTGTCCATTTCGAGTAGATCTCGTCTTCCGAAGCTCCAGTCGCGATGAGCGGAATCATCACGGACAGTTTGTCCAGGATTCCGTCCCGAATGGCGTCGAACTCGGCTGCGTCGATGCCGATCAGCCCACCGAAACGTGAATCCGATTTGTTCGTCGGCTCGAATTCCACTTCAGCGCCCACCGACCGCGCGGGCAGATTCGCATGCAGTCGCGAGGTGAGAACTCGCTTGTATTTGTAGGCGTAGTCGGCGACCCAGTTGCGTGCAAGTTCCAGGTTTTCCGGGAAACTCTTGTCGCGGATCGCGGTGACTGTCTGCTTCTTCTTCGGCCCTTTTCCGCCCTTTGTCCAGTCGATTCGCAGCGTGCCGGATCGGCGGTCGGCCGACGGAGCAGGAAACAGGGTGTCGACCGTGGTGGTGAGGCAACCGGAAAAGAATGCCGGTACACCGACCGCTCTGAGCACCGCGACAGATTGCCAGTCACGGCATCCCACCGGGCCGTACTTCTTCAGGTAGGCGATGGCATCGGTGGTGAGCATTTCCGGGTACCGGACGAAGACTGAGAGCAGAATCGGCCGCAGGTTCGGGTGGAACGGGATGTTGAACGACTTGCCGAAGATATCGTGCATGTACCAGCCGAAGGCGATGTACCAGGTGTCTTCCGGAATGTTCTGATAGACGTTGCCGTCCCTGTAGACCTCGACGAGGTTGAGTTCAGCCTCAGGTCCTGCGTACTTTCGTTCCTCTTTGACTGACTTGCGGAACTTCTTGAAGAGTTCGGTCAGCCCCTGGTCACCCGACAAGCTGAGATTTTCGTACCGCAGAAGATGGCCGATCGACGCAATCGTTTGGATATAGTCGCCGATGTTGCGGGAACGGGTCCCCGGCTGGTCATAGCTGAGCACACCGAAGTTGCGCTTGCCGACTGTAGTCGGGAGAGGCTCGAGGTGCTTTCCGCCCGGAAGCCAATCGAGCATGCGGTTGAGCTCGTAGCGTACCGCCGAGTCCATCTGATCTGACGGCCTATCGAGACGTGACTCGACGAGGGTGCGCACATGGTCGAAGGCTCCGATGCAGAATGCCGATTCAGCGGTGCGCAGGACTGCTTTGCCGCTCCAACGGTCGGTTTCGCCGGCTTGATTCGAGCGGTCGAGAAGCGGCAGGGCCTCCTGCCCGAGGGTGTCGATCGCAGTAGGAAAGAATTCTTCGGCTGCAGAGACGATGATGTCGCGGTCGTCGATCTTCGCAAACTCGGCCCACGCCGCTTCCGGGTCCGATGACCGCTGATACGCCATTCCGAGGATCACCCTGCCGGCTTCCTCGGTTGACGCGTGGCCGCGCAGATTCAGTCCGATGGACACAGCCTCAGCCAGGTTTCCCTCTGCGACGAGAAGCCGCCCCGCGTCAACAACTGATTCCCCGAGAGCTTCACCCTGTGCCAGTGCTTCCGAGAGCGTCGCGTGAGCCTTGACGCGAGCCAATTGGCGCGATTTTGCGTCGACCTCTCGAGTTGAGGGCGCAACCGTCCAACCGTTCGTGTCTTCCGCTGTCTTGCCTTTGAGCCCTGAGGCCAGCGTCCGATACGCGCGAGCTGTGTCCGTCGCAATCTTCTTCGCAGAACCGGCAGACTTCCCGGCTCCAGCTCCCCCGGCGGCACGTTCACGCACGTATTTCGTTCCCGAAGCGCGTTCCACCACTGGCAGGGCTCTACGGGCGATTCCGTGGACGACTGGCTTCACCAGTTCGCGTCCCTTGCTGAAGTATCGGTCGGCGGCGTTTCGTCCAGTGGTCACTCGTTCATTCCTTTACACAGGTTTCGGTGATCGGTCGTTCGTGGCAGTCGGTGGTCAAGAGCAATCAGGCACACGGTATACGACTTGACTGTCAGTTCGTTGAACCGCAGCAGTCTCAGTCGAAGGTGCCGAGTCCTGTCCGGCGGAGGCTTGCGTCGAATTTCGGGGCAAGGGTCTGCGCATAGGTCGCAGTAATGTGCGCGGTGTCGAAGTAGGTGATGACTCCCCCGATGACTGGCTCGCATCTCCCGTCCGGGCAGAACCAGTCCTGGGGGTAGATGACCGACATTCTCTTCGAATCGATTTTCTTCGCCGAGGCCGCGAGCGGGTCCATCCAGTGCCAGGATTCCGGTGTACCCGAGCATTCCTCGAGGTCGTCCTCATGCTTAGCGACACAATCAGGCACGTTGATATCATCCCCGCCGGGGTATGGGGTGTCCCGAATGACCACAACGTCGAGATCCGCGTCGACCCAACGTTGGAGGATCTCGCGGTGGCCTTCAGGAGCCTTCTCTTCGGTTTCTTGCCAATCCATACCTTCCAGCGGCGTCGACTGTCGTTCCGAAGTGATGACTGCATCGAAGCCGCCTTCGGTCGTCCGTTCAGTGACCCAGTCGGCATAGTCCTGACATCCCTTGGCCTCTTCCGGTGTCGACAGATCCTGAGGCAAGGTTGAAATGCTGCAGTTCGAGGCGAGGAATGTGGTGATCGTCAGATCATGTTCGTCCGCCAAACGCTCAAGCGTCGGCAGCCAATGGCCGGCATGAGAATTGCCGACAAGTGCGACATGCTTCGATCCGTCCCCGTACGTGCATTCGGGTTTGCTCGAATATGGGGCACTGGCCCAACAGCCGTCGGCGTACGCCTTCGACTTATCTGTCTTCGCAGCAGCGGGTTCCATCTGCAGCGAGTCCTTGTCCTCGCAGTTGGGGTTGTCTGTCGCACCGGGGAGGAGGATTCCGGCGCCAAGGCAGGAGTCGGGGTCATCCAACTGGGCCTGCAGCTTGTCCTCGTTCTGCTCGACGATGGTGTTGGCGACGACCATCTGGCTGAATCCGAGTGCGGCGACGAGAGCCATGGCAAGCGCCGCGAACGCGAAGGTTCTCGTCGAAGTGCTGAAGAACGAAGATTTCCGGAATCGGTTCTCGACCCATGTCGTCGAGCCCCAGGCGGCAATGATCGAGACCATGATGATGGCGATATTGTCCACTACCCCGAGGCTCTCCGACGCCCCCAGCTTTGCCGATAGGTAGGGCACGAGAACGATGAGGGGCCAATGCCAGAGATAGACGGAGTAGGAGATGTCGCCGAGGAAGCGGACGGGCCGCAACGACAGCAACGGAAGCACGGAGGCCCGTCCCCTGGAATCGGCAAGGATGACGAGCGCCGTCGACACCACCGGAACGAGAGCGATGTAACCGGGGAACGGCATGTCCGCGCGGATGAGGAAGGTGGCGGCCACGATCCCGGCGAGACCGATCCACCCGAGCAGTGAGCTGAACGGCAGCCGTTCGGGGCGAATGTAGAGAACGAATACGGCGACAAGGCCACCCGTGGCCAGCTCCCACATCCGGGTCGGGGTGATGAAGTAGGCCATCGCAGGTTCAGCAGCCGTATACCAGATTGAGAAGACGAACGAGGCGAGGAAGATTCCGAGGACGGTGAACCCTATGACTCGTTTGGACCGGCCCAACTTGGTCCCGGCGAGGAAGGCCAAGCCGATGATCATCGGCCAGACGAAGTAGAACTGTTCTTCGACCGACAGCGACCAAAAGTGCTGCACCGGGGAGGGAGCGTTGTCTGCGGCCAGGTAATCAACGCTGGAGATGGCGAAATCCCAGTTGACGACGTAGAGCCCTGCGGAGAGGATCTGCCGCCCAGTATCAGCCCAGATCGATTGTGGGGCGACGAGGAACGTTGCGATGCCGACGAGGAAGAGGACGAGCAACGATGCCGGCAGCAGGCGTCGAACCCGTCGTGCCCAGAACTTTGCCACGTCTCTCCAACTCCGTGGAGGCGATTTGATGAGGTGGCTGGTGATGAGGAAGCCGGAGATGACGAAGAAGACGTCGACGCCGACGAACCCGCCGACAAAGCGGTCGGGCCACAGGTGATAGAGCAGAACGATTCCCACAGCCAGAGCACGCAGCCCTTGGATATCGGAACGAAAACCCGAGGACTTGGGTGTAGGAGTTCTTCGCGGGGAGTTTTCAGCAACGGTAGCTGTCGACTGCATCAAATGGCTCCACTCGGTTTCTCATACAGTTAGGTCGGACCCGACTGCGGTCAGTGTCATATTTCAGGCTGGAAGCTCACGGCGCTGTGCCAAAAGGACGTGCGACGAAGTCGTCCGCGTGTCCGACCGGAAGCAATACCGCAAGCGTTGGCTCAACCGGTCTACACGATCGGCGGCCGCCCGTGCCGCGACATCCGAAGCACGCCTCTTCTCGACAGCTTCCGGCGGTCTTCGTCTTGGCCCCATGGGTCGAGGCGCCATCCGGCACGCCAGCCTTCCATCCACGCTTTGAGCTGGTGAGGCTTGTTGGCCCACTTGATGAACTGCATCAATGTCCATGAACCCACATACGCCCAGCTGAACGGCCAAGGCAGGTTCCTTCGGGCCAGCCAAACTCGATTTCGGGCATTCATGTAGAAGTATTCGTCGTGGCGCCTCGGGTCGATCACCGGGTGGGCGACTGCGAGATCGCCCATGTACCAGACGATGTAGCCGGCGTCCCACACTCTCCAGGCGAGCTCGATGCCTTCGTGCGCGTACCAGAATGGTGCCGGCCAACCACCGCACTCGTCGAAGGCTCGACGCTGCATACAGACCGCGCCTTCCCACACCGAGAACACATTCGACGAATGGTCGGCGCTTCCCTTCTTCAGCCTGGGAATCCAACGTTTCGGCGCATCCGGCCCACCAGGCTCCTCAACTCTCGGCTGAATCAATCCGATGCGCGGTTTTGTACGCATCAGCTGTGCCATGCGCATCAGCGACGTGTCATCCGGCAGCCAAGCGTCATCATCGAGGAAGAAGAGGAACTCGCCGTCAACGTGGGGGACGCCCGCATTGCGACCAGCAGGGATTCCGAGATTCTCCGGCAGCCCCAACTTCTTGACCTGGTCCGGAATGCCTTCCGGCTCCCAGCCATTCCCCACGCAGACGACGTCGAGGTCGACGCCCTTCTGCGCCAACAACGATTCGAACCCACGATTGAGGTCATCCAGTCGCTTGCCCTGACTGAGAACCACGACACCGAAGGTATAGCGTCGGTTGTCTTCGAAACGCTGGGAGAGGATCCCGGATGATTCGCTCATGACAGCCTCCTTGATGCCATGATCGACATGAAATGCCCGATGACGGAAAGCAGGCACAGCGGAGCCATGATGAGAACGAGCCAGCGTTCACCGAACAGAGGCTCTGCTCCTGCCGATACTGCTATCGCAGTGACGACGCTCGACGCCAGTGCCATCAACGACATCTCGACAGAGTGGAAGATGCGGTGGAAAGGCACGAAGCGAGCGATTCGCTTGAGCGTGGCGACCGCTCCCGGGTTGAGCGCGGTGGCTTCTTTCGAATCCGCGAGCTTATCGAGTCCGTTGAAGGCACGCGAGACATGAACCATGTCGTTGAGGGCTTTGTTGAGAAGCACCAACCCTGCCAGAACCGTCCCGGCGAGCAGAAGCGGGTAGGAACCAGCGGGATCTTCGATGAGGTTGTTCCACTCCCCCACAGCCCGCACTCCGAGCGCGACCGCAACCAGACCTTCAGTGGTGTAGTGGCCGACCTTGTCGAGGAACACGCCTTTGGCACCGCTGGTTCCCCGCCACCGCGCAACCTCACCGTCGCAGCAGTCGATATACATCTGAACCTGTGAGAAGAACACGGCCAGAACCGCTCCCCAGATGCCCGGAATCAGAAGGCTGAAAGCGATGCACCAGCCGGCCAGAATCATCAGGCCGGTGACTCCATTGGCACTGATCTTCGTACGCACGAGCAACATCGTGAAGTAGATCGAGATATGACGGAGGTAGAGCTGCGCCGTCCAGTGCTCGGCGTTCTTCCGACTGCGAACTTCCGGTGGCTGTGCCTTGGCCCGAAGTTCCGACAGCGTCGGATGCTTTGCCGAAGACTTTTCGGGCACGTCCGTTCCTCTCAGTTCCATGGTGTTGTCCGGCAACGATAGCGCGAAGTTCGCGCCGTTCCAGTCAGGGCTTGCCCAACTCGCTCTTGATTCGGGTCGTCGAGATCTCAGGAGTGCGTTCGAGGTAGACGACCTCACACTTGTCCTTGAGGAAGTCGAACTCCCCTTCCCAGTCATCACCCATCACAAAGGTGTCGATGTGGTACTTCTCGACGTCGGTCGATTTCTGCTCCCAATTGTCTTCGGGAATGACGAGGTCGACGTAACGGATGGCTTCGAGCATGTGTTTGCGCTCTTCATAGGAGAAGTACGACTTCTTGCCTTTGCCAGCATTGAATTCGTCGCTGGACAGCGCAACCACCAGGTAATCACCTTGATCTTTGCACCTCTGGAGCAGTCGAATATGCCCGTAATGGAGCAGGTCGAAAGTTCCGTAAGTGATGACTCGTTTCATTGCTGAATCCGTCCAAAGGTCAAAGCTCACCTCGTGAGCCGCAGAATTAGTTCCGCGTTAGTTTATCATTCTGTTACTTCAAGTTAAGAAAATGTCACACGGCTCACTCAGCGTGCTTCAAACGACGTTCCTCCGAGCGGTTTCTGATCACTTGTTCGCTCGACTGGATGAACCGTGAAGTCTGCTCACCGGCTGCAGTATCGCCCAAATAGAACTGAGCCAATTCAGCGGCCAACCCGCTTTGCGCCTCTGCTTCTTCGATGAGGTCGACAACTCTTTGCCTGTTCAAGGGGTCGACTGCCGGGCATCGATCCAGAAGACCTCCCTCGAGGACTTCCGCGGCTGGTTCATGGGGCTTGACCATCACAAGCGGCTTCCCGGAGGCGAGCCAGTCGAAGGCCACTGACGACATTTCGGCCAGGGCCAGATCGGCTTCATACAATTGCCAAGAAACGTCCGAACTTTCGTCGAGGAATCCCCGAGGATCGGATTCGACGATCTCCGCCACATCTTCTACGGCTTTACCGAAATCATCGCGCATCACTCCGGTACGTGGATGCGGTCGGAAGATCACTCGGTAGCCAGCTTCCAGCAGCGAAGTGACGATCTGTTCTCCGTTGTAAGCGATGGTTCCGTAGGCCATCGACGGGGAATCACCTTCCCACGTCGGCGCGTAGAAGACCGCTTTGCCATCAGGATTCTTCGTCTTGAACTCTTCCCACTCGCGAGGAACGGAGCGCGGGCGATCCAGCTGAGGTCGACCGACATCGAACATGCGATCTTCGCCCAAGCCGTAGAGCGTCTGCTCAATCCTCTGTCTGGCGGCCTGACCGGCGGTGAAGACGTAGTCATAGCCTTTGAGCTGATTGGAGATCATCGAGATCTTCTCGCTCTCACCGTGGCTGAGGTGCACATGAGCCGGTTCAGGATAACGCAGCGCCTGAAAGTTGCTCGTCCCCTGGTTGACGTAGAACACCGCTCTCAGACTCGGTGAATGCATGAACTCGTCCAGTCCCTTTGTCAGGCGTGAGAAGCGAACTGGAAAAGAGGTGACACCCTTCAGATGTTTGGCGACCAAGGCATTGCGGACCATGATGCCGAAGGGTCGATCACCGTGACCGAGCTCTTTGAGTCGGGCCTCAAGCTGCGCGAATGGCCACAGCCACTGTTCCAGCTGGTAGACCGAACTGAGATCCCCTGCAAAGTAGGCGGCCGCCACGAACTCGTCGTCATCCTGAGGATGGAATTCATCAGACAGACGAGACTCGCGAACGCGCTCACGCAGTCTCTGCGCTGCGAGTTTCGCCACTGACTGCGCGAAGTTGGCACCACGAACCGCGGTATGCGGCAGATCTGCCGGAAGAAAGGTCATGCCCACTATTGTGCATGCCTATATGTGCTCCTCCTGAAATCCGCCTGCGTCCCAGCTTGATTGCAGTCAGCCGCACGATCAGCCCAGGCCTGACGGCAGCGAACTCGAGTCTCACAATCCGCAAACTCTTGAAGTGGTCAGATCGGTGCTCAAATATGGAGTATGCCTTGTCCGATCGGCAACGTCCGGGTGCGAACTACGCCCCGAAGTCGTCATCCGGAGCGAGGGGCTCAACCTCGTCGAGGTCGGGTTCGTTGCTGAAGGATGCTCGAGGCGGCTCCGGCAGCATGTCGATGAGTTCATTGACTGCCTGCGCAATGATGTCGTGCTGATATCCGGAGAGTCCGAAGACTCCGTGGAGGTAGGCATCGATTTCCAACTCGCTCAGCTCACTGCCCAAGCTGACGCTGTGCAGCCAGACTCCGTCGAGGGAGAGCTTCCAGTAGTCGATCACCTCGGCCAGCTTCGCCCCTCTTGACTGAATGGCCCTGTCCATACTCACGTATTCGTAGCCCTCGAAAGATCGGATGGGGTCCGCCCGCTGTGCGCTGCCAGTGGGTCCTGGGATTCATTCATCTCGACGGTGTTCGCGCCGCCGGCTTCAGGGGCGGCCATGACGCCAGAGACAGATCGCCCCTCACTCCGGCGAAGACCGTGCCTTCACCAGAATGAGGGGCGAAACAGAGATCAGCCTTCGAACAGCGGTGCGAAGCCTGCGGGCAGCTGTGAGCGGAGATCGTCGACCTCGCCCTCGGAGACCGCGGCGTCAAGCGTCGAGATCACTGCACGCGCATAGACACGGGCGGTTTCAGGATCGATCCCCTCGCCCAACTGATCAGCCAGGCGACGGAGGAAATCATCGACGTCGTCGGTCAGCGGCGCTTCCGAGCCGTGTCGTTGGAGCGGCTCCTGCAGTTCGGCAGGAAGCTGGGCGGCCAGATCTGCCGCCTCTCCGCCTTTGAGCTGTTTGCCGAGGTTATCCAATACCGTCCGGGTCACGACGGCAGCACTTTCAGGATCGCCGGGCCCGCCGATTTCGGTGACGTTCTTGAGGAACTCATCACTGCGCATGTTCAAACACCTTCTTCCGATTCGCAGTCTTCTATCACGTCGTCAGTGCGCTGACCGATCTCATCGGTGCACACCTCCGGGTGCGTCGCCCTCGGGCTCCTGCGGAACCGCCTCGACGACATCGTCCTTGTTCTCGAACTGTCGATCCGGCAGAGCTCGCAGTGCCTGAAGCGTCTTCGCAGTGGCCGAGCGTTCGGTGGCATAGTCGATGAGCTCGGTCTTCGAAGCGGGGAATTCCATTCCCTGCAGGGCCTTCTCTGCACGGAGTTCGTCACGTGTGGTCATCGGTGGTTCTCCTTCATCTGTGATTGATATCTGTGTTGTCGCGTTGAACTATTGCTCGTCCCCGAAGACATGGCGACGCTGCTCGGCGTGGAACTCAGCCTCGGCGGGTTCGGGGCGATCCTGCGCTGTCATCATTCTGTGCCAATGCGGATAGAAGGCAGGCAGCTGAGACGCCCCAGTGATCCGATCCCGGGCTTCCGCCGGAAGCGTCAGCTCCGCGGCGTCGAGGTCCTCGGTGAGATGGTCGAACTTCCGGGCCGCGATCACCGTGCCGTCCACCCCCGGGCGATCAAGGATCCAGGAGATCACGACCTGCGGGATCGACCAGTCCAGCTCGTTCGCAATCTGAGCGAAGAGTTCGATGAGATCATAGGCCCGCTTCTCATCAGTGACGTGGGGCTCCGGCCAACCGGTACCCTGTCGGGTGTCCGAGGGTGTCTGCCGACCGCGTCTGACCTTCCCGTTGAGGAGACCCTCCCCCAGCGGGCTCCAGCCGAACGTCGCCACGCCCAGGTCACGGGCAGCCGGGATCATCTCGTATTCGATCTCGCGAGCCTCGGGGGTGTAGTACACCTGCTGGGAGATCGGACCTTCGAGGCCCGCCAGCTGCGCTTCGTAGACGGTCTTCGTCAGCTGCCAGGCACTGAAGTTCGAGACTCCCCAATACCGGATCTTCCCGGCCCGGATCATCTCGTTGACGGTGGCGATGGTCTCAGTGATCGGCGTCTGCCCGTCCCATTGGTGGATGTAGAGCAGATCGAGATGATCGGTGCGCAGTCGTTCGAGACTGTCCTCGACTGCTCGCGTCAGATGCTGCCTGCTGGCCCCGGAGTCGTTCGGGCCTTCTCCGGTGGGCATCCGCGCCTTGGAGGTGAGGATGACTTCATCGCGTTTGTCGCCCATGATCTCGCCGAGGACTCTTTCCGCGTCCCCGGCCGAGTAGAGGTTGGCTGTATCGATGAAGTTCACTCCACGGTCCAGGGCCTCGCGGAACTGGCGTCGAGCGTCATCTCCGCAGACCCCTGCGATCCTCTCGAATCCGCCACCGGATCCGAACGGAATGGTCCCCAGAGCCAGCCGTGAGACGCGCAGGCCTGAGTTCCCGAGTCGGGTGTAGTCCATGAGCAGCTCCTCCTCGCCATATCGTCGGGTGAGCACGTGTGCGGACTGTGCCCTCACGATTCCAGAACGACGAAGCCTTCGCTACCCCTCCCGTGATTCTGGTGAAAGGGCTACAATCCTCGGCTGCCCTCGCTGATCCGCTTCTCACTCTTGTCGATGAGGTGGACTCCGACGAGGTCGCCGGTGATATTGATCATCGTCGCCCCCATTCCGAGCAGAACGTCGACACCGGCGACCAGAGCGACGGTCTCGAGCGGGAGACCGGCTTGCTGCAGCAGGATCGTCAATCCGATGAGCCCGGCGCCGGGGACTCCTGCGGTGCCGATCGAGACGAACGTGGCCGTGAGGACGATCGCGCCGAGTTCGAGCACGGACATGTCATGGCCGACGATATTGGCAGCCAGCACCACCGACGCCCCCAGACGGATGACAGCGCCGTCCATATTGATGGTCGCGCCCAATGGGATGACGAAGCCTGCGACCTCTTGGAGGATGCCTGCTTTCCTCGTCGCCTCCAGCGACACGGGGATCGTCCCGGAACTGCTCTGAGTCGTGAACGCCGTGGCCATCGGCGCACCGGCGACGCGGAAGAATCCGCCGACCGGAATCCGATTGAACAGCAGAAGCGGAATATAGATGAGGAGGATCTGCGCCGCCAGACCGGCGTAGACCACGCCGGTCAGTTTGCCCAGAGCCGCCAGAGCATCGAGTCCTTGGCTGCCGATATCGCTCGCCACCAGGGCTGCGATACCGAACGGCGCAAATTGGAGTATCCCGGCGAGGATGCGGAACGTCATCTCCTTGGCCGCGAGCACAAGGTCGTACATGAGCTTCCCGAACCCGGAGACCGTCGAATCGGACGAGCGGCGCATACCTGCCATCGTGAGGCCGACGACCATGGCCACGAAGATCAGAGCGAGGATGTTGCCGTCGACTAGAGCCTTGAAGATGTTCTCGGGGAATATGCCCACGAGCTGATCGATGAACGAGGGTGCCTCGGGTGTCTCTGCGCCCTTTTCAGGGCGATGGAGCCCCGTCCCCGGGTTGACCAGAAGCGCCAGGGACAGACTGATGACGACGGCGGCGATCGTCGTGAGGATGTAGAAGGCGAAGGTCTTGAAGGCGACCCTGACGAGATTTCCGGGACGCGTGCTGTTGACCGCGTCGATCAGCGTCACCATGATGATCGGGATGACGATCAGCTGGAGGAGGTTGAGCAGGATGTCACCGATCGGTGACAGCACCTGCGCCTTCTCTCCGAAGACGAAGGCAACGATCAGTCCCAGGACGAAACCGGCCGTCATCTTCAAGAAGAGTGCCGTATCCCGGTAGCGGCGCCAGAGGCGGAGGAAGATTCGTGACATGTTCTACGGCTCCGTGCTCACAGGTTCCTCGTGGTGGGCTTCCGGTCCGCGACGATGCCGACCGGTTGCCACTCTAACCCATCTGCGCACCGGCGCGGGCAGAGATCTGGCGCAGGCACCGCACCCGGTCTGAGAATCCGACGATGAGGATTTCCGCCTTCCACATGCTGCGTCCCGAAGCCGACATAGGAGTGCAGTACCGTTGAGGGGCTGTCAGAGGAAAGGGAGCACCATGGCAAGAGTCCGCAGGCACAAGTCCGAACGACCGTCGCTGCGCAAACGATCGGCGGTGGGGTCAGAAGCGAAGTCCCCCGAGGCGCCGACGCTGTTCAGCCGCCGCATCATCGACAGCGAACCGCAGGAGATGAACGTCGTCCGGTCCTTCGCCGAGGCGCTGTCCGCACATGACCTGGACGGCTCCGGCGCGTCCGCCCCCGGTTCGATCACGCAGGTCGTCATCCCCAGGTCCGCTCCCGGGCTGCTCGAGGAGATCGCCTCAGCGTGGCGGCTGCACCCGGTCCTCGTCGATGACCTCTTCCACGCCAACCAGCGAGCAAAGGTCGAACGCTACGACGATGTGCTCTTCGTCGTCCTCAAATCAGCGGTCTACATCGACGCGAAAGAAGAAGTCGAGTTCAACGAATTCCACCTTCTTATGAAGGACGACGCGCTCGTCATCATCTGCCAAGGCGACCGCTTCATCGACGGTACGCCGATCCCAGCGGACACCAGCGGGGTCCGGGAGTACTTCACGAATGAGAAGCGCAGCTGGACGAAAGATCGCGAACTTCTCGCGCTCGGTCCGGAAGCACTCATCTACCGCCTGCTCGATACCGCGGTCGATACGTACTTCCCCGTCCTCGACGGTCTCCAGGTCGACAAGGACGGGATCGAGAGGCAGGTCTTCAGTGGGGACACTGCCGCCGCCGAGCGCATCTATCTCCTCAGCCAGGAGGTCATCGATGTCCTTCACAACTCCACCCACCTCAATCGGCTGACGCAAGCGCTGGGGAACGGGGCGGCCAAATACGCGATTCCCGACGACCTTCGCGCCTACCTCGATGACGTCACCGACCACCTCACGCGGGTCCTCGCCGAGGCGGGTGAGCTGAGAGAAGCCCTGTCGCAGATCCTCAACGTCAATTCCACACTCGTCGCGCAGCGTCAGAACGAGGATATGAAGAAGATCTCCGGCTGGGCGGCGATCCTCTTCGCGCCCACCCTCGTCGGCGCGATCTACGGCATGAACTTCGACGATATGCCCGAACTCCACTGGGCCTCCGGCTATCCGATGGCGCTGGGACTCATGCTCGGTCTGGGCGTTGTCCTCTACGTCGTCTTCCGCGTCAAGAAGTGGATGTAGACGGCGTAGCGGCCCCTCCTTCCCGCTTCACAGCGCAGGCCTAGACTGGTGGTACCCAGAGGACTTGTCAGCAGGAGGAATCATGGCCACACCCCAAAACCCCACTCACCCTTCAGATGTGGTCCGTTCGCTGATGACAGAGCTCGGCAAGGGTGCCTTCTGGGCGGTGCTGATCCGCGGCATCTTGGCAGTCCTCTTCGGCATCCTTCTCTTCAGCGCACCTGCCGCAATGGCAGTGGCCCTGGGAATCTGGGTAGGCGCCTGGCTCGTCGTCGACGGATTCCTCGAGATCACCCACGCCCTGCATGCGCGCAGACAGAACCTGTCGTGGGGATGGGAACTGGCCGCCGGCATCGCCTACATCATCGGCGGCATCGTGATCATGATCGTGCCGCTGTGGTTCGCTGTCGTGGGCGGCACTGTCATCCTGCTGATGATGGCGTCCGGAATGCTCATCCGCGGCATCCTCAGCGTGGCATCGAAGTCGTTCAAGGGGTGGTCGAAGGCCCTCGGCGTTCTCGACATCATCTTCGCCGTCATCATGTTCATCGTCGTCCTCTCCAACCCCGGAGCTGCACTGCTCGCACTGGTCTGGATCATCGCGATCTACACGATCATCTTCGGCATCTTCCTCGTCATCATGGCATTCGTCGGCCGCTCGCAGACGAAGAAGGCCGTCGGAAACTGACTAACCGGCCAGCCGAGGCGGCCGGTCGGGTCCACAGCCAGGGGTGAACGTCCCTCACCCCGATGCCCGCCAAGCCAGTCGTACGGAAGCGGGCGGCCTCCTCGGCGGGGGCGAACAATCGTTTGGGGATGTGCAAAAAGAAAGTCTGCTTTCGAATACACGAAGCCGAGCTTCATGGCCGCGATCATCGACTTTGGATTGACGGGCCATCTCCTCCATGGGCGGCAGAGAACTGCCTACTCGCGCTCAACTATAGACGCGAGATCAAGCCTCACCGCTCCGTTTGATCAATGTCACCTCTCCTTGCATCAGCCCCAAAAGGCACATATCTAACTATCAGGATTCATTCAGTGACCGTCCTGACTGTCCGCTTTCCTGCTATATCCTTTATCTACACTCGCGCGCAGGTTCGCGGATACTGCAGAGCGACGATACTAACGCGCCACGGGGAGGTAGGACAGGGATGGTAGGCAAGAATTTCAGCCGCAACCAGATCGAGAAGCTTCTCGCCGAACACCCGGAGCTCACGTTGCACTCAACGTATAGTCGCGAAGGCTCTGACTATCTTGCCGCATTGCGCCTGGAAGCCGGGGACGACAAGCGAGACAACCCAGAAACGCTTGAGAGCGAGGCCACAGGGTTAGCGTCACTACAGGGGCTCGCAGGTTTCATAGCTGCCGTGACGCTGATAGCCGCGTCAGTAACCGCTTCGGTGGCCATATGGCTAATTGCACTGGGGCTCGTGGTGGGTACCATCGGCCTGTACCTATTCAGGCGCAAGATCCGAAAAAGGGCCAATAGCATTCGCAGCCTCCGGGCAAAATTCGGTGAGTGGGTGTTCACTCACCCCGTCCAAAAGTCCTGGCATACGATCCTCACGGATGACGAGACTGTTGCCTGGATGGTTAACCAATGGTTACTGTCTTTGCTTGACCTAGACCATCTCATGCAACGTATTCACGAGGGAGTGCGGGCGCGAAATAATCTGATGGCCGACGACTCGCTCCGCTCGTCACTAGAGGTAGAAATAGACACGCTTATTGCTCGGAGTGAAGAAATGCGGCACGTGATCAAGACTGAGGCCATTCGGATTGACCAGTACGCTCGAGAACATACCGAAAGGAAGAAGCGCAAGGAGTTGCACGAACGGCGGCGGGCAGCGATATCCGAGGCCGAGCAGACAAGCGCTCGGGATCTCGACGAGAGAATGCGCGCAGCGGAGAAGGCTGAGCGAGAGCGTCTGGCGAACCAGGAGCGCGCTCAGAGCTGGCTTTACGACGACCCTGATCAGTAAAGCACTAAAACGTGTCCGTAACTCAGGGAGGTCTGCCTAGCGAACATAAGTTAGGCTTCCTTTCTACTCATTGTTCAAGCCTCGCATCCTGTCGATCAGTGTGGTCCACACCGCCGAGGTTCACGAACGTTCAGCGCCTACGAGAGATAATCACGTCCCCCAATCCACGGTTCGAAAAGCTTCAATTCGGTCAGCTTGAAATGGCCCTAATCGATCATGAATCCCTTTCGCTGCTGGACCTTCTTCCGCAACGCCACAAGATCTATTCAATAATGGAGGACGTTGAACGGCTACTTGATTGATGCCTGAAGTCATGCTCCGGCCTAGGACGTGTCTCCTTAATGTAGGTAGCGATCGTTGAAACACTGGCCGCATGTCGACTCGCAAAATGATCACGGACGACTTGTGGGACGCGATCGCCCATCTCTTCCCGCAACGAGCCGGACGCCGCGGCCGCCCTTGGGCCGACCACAGACTCATACTCGAAGGCATCTGCTGGCGCTACCGCACTGGCAGCCCCTGGCGGGATCTGCCTGAAGAGTTCGGACCCTGGCAGACCGTGTGGAAACGACACTTCCGCTACGCCACCGACGGCACCTACGACGCGATCCTGCGAGCTGTCGCCCAGGCCGGGCTCATCCCTGAAGGCACTGAGGAATCGATCGAGGAGTTCCTCGCCGCCGACTCCACGATCGTGCGTGCCCACCAACATGCTGCCGGTGCCCGCACGGACTCAGCTGGTGCCCAAGCCACAGGCCACACAGGGGGCAGGTTTGAACTACAAGGATCCGCCGATCGAGCCTGTTGATCACGCCCTGGGGCGGTCCCGGGGAGGAATCTCGACGAAGATCCATGCTCTGACAAACGTGCGGATGAACATCGTCGATCTCGTCCTCACCCCAGGACAGGCCGGTGATAATCCGGTCTTCATCCCGCTTCTGGATCAGTATCGTGCCGATCACCCCGGGATGAGGATCCATGCCGCAGCCGACAAGGCGTACTCGCATCCATCGACCCGCAGCCGACTGCGCGCCAGACGGATACGCCATACGATTCCCGAACGCGACGATCAGATTGCGCGGAGAAAGGCGAAAGGATCTTCTGGTGGCCGACCACCGAACTGCGATGCTCAGAAGTACAGAGATCGCAATGTCGTCGAGCGTGGCTTTTCCCGATTGAAGCAGTGGCGCGGCATTGCCACACGCTTCGACAAGCATGCCCGATCATTCGCGGGTGGCGTTCAGCTGGCAGCAACGATCTTGACGCTCAGAACCATTTAAGAGACACGCCCTAGGCATAGGAGGGGTCTCAGCCGTTGGCTTTGGCAACTTCACTCCCTTGTCATTTGCAGTAGCGCAGGCATCCTCAGCCTTCACTCTCAGTCTTCCTCCAGCACCAGCCAGGCTCCTTACTTTAGCTACTCTTAAAAGTAATTACCTTTGAGCTATTGAAATCTCTTATCTGTGTGTCTAGCATCACAATATGGCGACAGCGAAGCACCTAGAGATCCGCGAGAGCATCGAAGCAGACATCCACAGAGGGCTCTTCGACGTGGGGCAGAAACTTCCCACAGAGAAAGAACTCATGGAGCGCTTCGGCGTGAGTCGCAACCCTGTGCAGAAGGCCATGAACGCCCTGGTTGAAGCAGGCCTCATCTCTCGCAAACGCGGATCCGGGACTGTAGTCGCCTCCACAGGACTACGAACCAATCTGCTCCGGATGATGGACCCTTCACTGACCAGCCCCGAGGTCGACGGCGACCACAAAGTAGTCAGCGTCGAAGTCTCCTCAGCCGAATCATTTCCGCTCAGTCGAAACGTGTTCCCAAAAGGGCAACCAACTGCTGCGCTGACGAGGATGAAGTACAGCGCCGATGGTAAACCACTGGCTCTCGAACGGTGCTGCATCAATCTCAGCCGTGCGCCAGAAGTCCTCTCGCAGAACCTGGAACAGCTGACGACAATCGCGTACTACAACTCTCTCGGCCTCGGGATCAGACGGGCAAACACCGTCCTCAGGGCAGCTGTCCTGGAAACGTTCGACGCCAGCCACCTCGAAATTTCTCCATCGGAACCAGTCGTCTGCCAACAGCGCACCACCCATCTGGTCGATGACTCCATCATCGAGGTCGCCGAGTTCTACATCCACCCCCGCAATATGACTCTGGAGGTCAGTCAAATTGATAACAGCTAACCCCGAGAAGATCGCCGTCATCGGAGCCGGCATCATCGGAACAATGACCGCATGGCAACTCGCCACACGCGGATACGACGTCACCGTATTCGACCAGTGGAACTCCCCCAACGACCGAGGCGCATCGGCTGGCGAATCCCGAATCTTTCGGACCATCTATAAAGAGGGCCCGGAATATGTACCCATCCTGAGGAAGTCCTTCGACAAGTGGCAAGAGCTGCAGACGAATCAGAACACCTCCGTGCTCACCATGTGCGGAGGACTCATGATCGGCCGTCCCGACGTTGAAGACGTCGCGGCCGTCATCGACTGCGCAAGGGCCGCGGACCTCGACCATGAAGTGCTCTCGCAAACGGAGATGGCGAAAAGATACCCACAGTTCGGGCTCGACAGCGACGAAGTCGGCGTCTTCGACCCGGTCGCCGGAGTGTTTCGACCAGAAGCAGCTGTTCTTGCCGCTCGCAAAGAAGCTGAGCGGCTCGGGGCTTGCTTCAAGACCTATTCTCGAGTGCTCAACATCCGTCCCCTGAGTCACTCGGTCATGGTCGACACAGCTGAGGGCGCTCACGCGTTCGACAAGATCGTCGTCTCCACCGGCCCTTGGGTAAATGAACTGACCGAGTTCGACTCCAGCACCGTCGAGGCATTGCGCTTAGTCGCCATGTGGTTCCCAGCCAGAGACGTCCCGTCGCACACGCCAGAACACATGCCGATCTCCATCCGTCGACATCCAGAAGGCGGATTCTCCTGCTTCCCTGCCCTCGACGGACTCGGAATCAAGATCCTCCCCCACCACCTCGCCTGGAAAACACTGGACTCGGTCGATGACCTCCCCCGCTTCATCGAGAACGAAGTCGTCCAATCAACCGAACACGCCGTTGGCCGCCTCATGCCAGGAGTTGACCCCATTCCTTACCGCGTGTCCACGTGGACAGAAGGATTCACCGTCGACGGTGCCCCGATCGTCGGCCCCTCAAACGCCGACTCACGCATCGTGTTAGCCGTGGGCATGTCCGGTCAAGGATTCAAATTCTCACCGATGATGGGCTCCATCGTCAGCGACTTCGTCGAAACGGGCACCTCATCAGATGCGATCGCAATCATGAACTCTCAGCGTTTCGATCGGAGCCCGTCATGAACATCGGCACCACGATCCTCATCTCAGTCACCGCCGCCATCGTCATCGGCATCGGAGCCCTCATCTCGTTCTATGTCGGAAAACGAGCCAAATCCAATGACTCCTGGGTTGTTGGCGGCCGTAACCTCCCGCTCTACGTCATCGCCTTCACCCAATACGCCACCGCAGTCGGCGGCGGCGTACTCGTCGCCCACGTCGGCATCGCCTACGCATGGGGCCTATCGGTGTTCTGGTACGAACTCTTCGTCATCGTCGGCCTCCTCGTCATTGCGATCTTCGCAGGATGGCTGCGCCGCAGAACGTTCTCGACCATTCCCGAAGTCTTCACGAAACTCTACGGCGAGCACCGACTCATGCTCTCCATGGTCGCGCTGGCCGTCATCGTCGTCCCGTTCGGATGGTTGGCAACCCAGTTCATCGCCTTCGCCAACCTCTTCAACGCAGTCACCGGAGTTGGGATCACACCGCTGATCGTCATCATGGCTGTTGTCTCCATTGCCTTCGTCCTACCGGGTGGGCTGACGTCAGTAGCATGGTCGGACTTCTTCTTCGGCGTATTCATGGTCATCGCATCCATCGTCGTCGGCGCATACGCGATCATCAACGCCGGCGGACCGTCAACCATCGTCAAGAACCTCCCGGACGAACTAACCAGCATGCCGACTGGCCTCACGGCAGCGGGCGGATTGACGATCCTACTGTGGCTGTTCTCAATCCTCCCAGGAACGTTGACCAACCAGCTCTACTACCAGCGCATCTTCGCTGCCAGCAACGTCAAACAGGCCCGACAGGGCATCTACCTCAGCAGCATCCTGATCGGAATCTCCGGTGTCTATGCACTCATCATCGGGGCGTCAGTTCGCAGCATGACCGACCAATTCGGCATCGACGGCCGCGAACAGGCGGCAGGGTGGTTCCTCGCCCAGCTACCCGTTTGGCTCATCGCGGTCTACGGTGCCTTCCTCATGGCCACGATCGTCTCGACCACCGGGTCGGCACTCCACTCGGTCGTAGTCAACTTGGTCAATGATCTCAGGCCAGCGTTCGTCAAGAACAAGGACACATCTTCCGACCTCGTTGCTATGTCTCGGTGGTGCACCGTCGCAGTCTCTGCGATCGCTGCAGTCCTTGCCATCGTCTTCCCCACTGCCCTCAATTGGCTCGTGGCAACTTACGCCTACTCTGCCTCTATGCTGGCCGTTCCGTTCCTCCTCGGCATGATCCTGACCAACAAATGGATCCTCGACGTTTCAGTCGGGTATGTCTCAATGGCTACTGGCCTCGTCGTCTGCGCAATCGCCCACATCGCAGGAACCACCATTCCCTACGCAGTCTTCGGCATCATCGCGAGCCTCGTCGCCTACTTGATCATGCTTGCCGTAAAGAAACCGCAAGCCCGCACGCTCTCTGAAGAAGAAGGAGCCCTTTCATGAAAATACTCGTCATCGGTGCAGGAGTCCTTGGACTCACCACCGCATTCAACCTCGTCGAAGACGGACACGACGTCACGATCGTCGACAAAGCCGGACCGTATGCACAAGCGAGCAGTCGCTCATTCGCCTGGATCAACGCCAACCACAAACTCCCCGCCGAGTACCACTGGCTCAACCGCGCCGGAATCACCGCCCACGAGGAGTTCCAAAAACGATTCGCCAATCATGGAACCTGGTTCCACCAGCACGGGTGCATCATGTTCGACAGCTCACCCGACAAAGCAACCGGATATGACGAGCGATTCACCGAATCGGCTGAGCTTGACTACCCGGTCGAGCGAATCGACTCCGACCACCTACGCGAGCTTGAACCAACTGTCAGCTGGCCAACGGACTCAGGATTGTTCTTCCCCCTCGAAGCCCACCTGGACAACGAAGCTTTTGGCAGCCTCGTCACGGGCTTCCTCGAAGAGGCCAGCGTCGCACCAGAAGTTGCAGAAGCTGTCCGCGTGGAAACCAACGCAGACGGGGCGACCGTGGAATTCGCCGACGGAGACACTCGGAACTTCGACCAAGTGATCATCGCCGCAGGCGCAGACTCCGGAGCAATCGCAGATCGATCGGGTCTCCTGCTTCCAGTGGCAGATCTGTCTCAGCCCGGACCACGGACACACAGTCTGCTGGGCGTCACTGCTCCCACTGACGTGAACCTCAACCGGATCATCATTTCCGACAAGATCAACGTGAGACCGCGCCGCGACGGCAGCATGTTCGTCCAGATCCCTTCAGTGGAATCTCGTACCGAAGAAGGAGAGAGCCCACAGCTGCTCGACGAAGTCCAGGCAGCCATGGAGGCCGAACTCGAATCACTGTTCGGAGAACGCGTTCCGCTGGAACGCGTCATTTTCAGCGGAAGAAGCTTTCCCGAAGATGGGCTGAGCATCGTCGGATACCTCGACGAACACCACCGCGCTTACTCGCTCGTCACCCACAGCGGAATGACCATGGCTCCCTTGCTCGGCAGGCTCGTCGCCGATGAGGTTCGAGGAGACAGCTCGCCGTTACTCAAAGCGTTCCGCCCAAGCCGGTTCGCGGACGGGGTATTAAGCGCTACACCCTCTACCTTCATCGGCCGACAGTAGGACCGCGGATAACCGTGCCCGGGCGTTGCATCAGCGCCCGGGCGCTCTCAAATTGAAGTCAGTCGTTGTACCAGGGATCGACCACGTGCCCACACCTAGGGCAAGCATTAGTGGGCCTGAAGGGTCACAAGATCCTCGCCGTCCACGAGGTAAACTAGCCGGTGCTCCTCACGATCCGCCGCGACCACCCCTGCGCCCCGTAGTTCAGTTGTTCGGACCCTCCGATCCCGTCGAACGGCTCGCGCAGGCAGGCGTCGATAAGCAGGTTGATCAGCTTGAAGATCCTTCGGTCGGCCGTCTGCCAGTGCTTGTAGTACTCCTAGTCGGCCTCGTCCCAGACGAGCCGTACTCAGACGTCCCGAGGCTGGCCGGCCAGCTCGTCGGAGCGGGCGCGGTCGTAGACGTCGAGCAGCGTGCGGTCGTTCGCCGGGTCATTCATTTCCCACCCGTTCGCCCACTCGGCCGACGACGTTCACGGCGGCTTCGCCGCACGATCACCTGCCGTCCGTAGCGTCACCGACGTGAATACACAGAGAGAGAAATCCGCACGCACCCGTCCGTTCACGTTTCTCGTCGCTGGAGTTCTCACGGCATCGACCACCTTCGGTGCCGGCCTCGCTCCCGCTGCCGCGGCAGGTCTCGGCTCCGCCGGTGAGGCACCGGGACTCGGCTCCCCCAGCGATCACACCGCCCCGGACAAGGTCGCCGACATCGAATTCCCCACCACGATCTCCCACCGAGGCGGCGCCGACGTCTATCCGGAAGAATCCATGGAAGGATTCACCGCCTCGGCGAAGGACGGGTTCCTGCCCGAGATGGACATCCAGTTCCTCGAAGACGGCACCCCCGTCCTCATCCACGACGACACCGCCGACCGCACCCTCACCGGCGCAACCGGACCCATCCGGGACCTCAGCCGTGAGGAATGGGACGCCGCCACGATCAAGCACCCGACCGGCGGAGAGGAAGCCGCCACCGTCACCCTCGACGAACTCCTCGACGACATGGGCGGCGAAGTCGTCATGGTGCCCGAGATCAAGCCCGGGGCCACCACCGAGGAGGTCGATCGGGTCCTCGACGAATTCGACGAGCGCGGGCTGAAGGACTCCCTCGTCGTCCAGTCCTTCGACTTCGAAGCGGCGAAGACGATCGCCGAGCGCGGTTACACCTCGCTCTACCTCATGGGCTCCACCATGCCGAAGGAATCGCCGGCCGAGATCAAGGACGCCGGCATCGCATGGGTGGGGCCGAGCAAGAACATGCCGACGAACACCATGCGCACCCTCGACAAGGCCGGCTTCCACGTCGCCCCCTACACACTGGAGACCGCGAAGGACGGGCACCGTCTGCCCGGCTGGATCGACGGCTACTTCACCGACGACGCCTGGACGAACTGAGTCCCCTCGTACCGAGGAGCAGTCAGCGGGGCCCGGGTGCTGGTCGGAAAATCGTCGCCGCGAGTGCCTGCCACGTTCAGTAGACTTGCACAGATGGAGCCTCTCGAACGCAGTGCACCGATCCCGGACCCGCTGACGCCCTATCTCGAGGTCGACCGCTCTCAGCCGCGGCATGAGTGCTGGGTGACCGGACACATGGTGGCCGGTCTCGATGGAACGGCGGCCATCCATGGGCGCGTCGGCGCGCTGTCGACCGCACCCGATCAGGCACTGTTCCGTCGGATGCGGCAGATCGCCGATGTCGTCATGGTCGGTGCCCAGACGGTGCGCAGCGAAGGCTACGCACCGATGCGGCTGGACGAGGACGCCCAAGCACAGCGTCGGGCGCGGGGCCAGTCCGAGATGCCTCCGGTGGCGGTGGTCAGTCGCAGCCTCGACCTCGATTGGTCCTCACAGGTCTTCGCCGGAGCCCCGGAGCACGCACGCACCATCGTCATCACGTGTGCGAAGGCCGATCCCGAGCAGCTGGCCGCCGCGGAACAGGCGGCCACGATCATCATCGCCGGTGAGGACCGGGTCGAACCGGCGAAGGCCCTGCAGGCCCTGGCCGGTCTCGGCTACCAGGTCGTGCTCTGCGAAGGCGGGCCACGGTGGCTCGGAGAGCTCGTCGCCGCTGACCGCCTCGACGAACTGTGCCTGTCGATCTCACCGATGATGGGCGGCGATCCGCTGCCGGTGAGCATCGCTCCGCCCGGGGCCGGCATCGCGCAGTTCTCGCTGAAGTCGACGATGGTCGCCGACGACACCCTCTTCCTCCGCTACGAAGCGAAACCACCGGACGGGAGAGTCTCATGAGCACCGGCATCGACGATCTCATGGGCTCGGTCGATTCCCCGCTCATCGTCGTCACCGCCTCGGCGGAGGGCGAACGGGCCGGCTGCCTGATCGGATTCCACTCGCAGGCGAGCATCAGCCCGCAGCGGTACTGCTTCTGGCTGTCGAAGGCCAATCACACCTACCGCGTCGGCCTGCGCTCCGACTGCTTCGCCGTGCATTTCCTCACCACCGCCGATCGTGATCTGGCCCGGCACTTCGGCTCCCGCTCCGGTTCCGAGGCCGACAAGTTCACAGGCCTCGACATCACCGTCACCGAGGAGGGTGTGCCGCTGATCGCAGAGCTGCCGAACCGCCTCCTCGTCGAGCGCATCGCGATGCTCGACGACGGCGGCGACCACGTGTGCACCACAGCACGCGTGCTGTCCGCCGAATCCGCGGGTGACTTCACACCCCTGCGCACCTCTCAGCTGGGCGACCTGCCTCCCGGCCACGCAAGCGACGAACGCGCCGTCCGGCCGTAGGGTGACCCGCGACCCCGTCGCGGACGGATCCACCGCTGTCGGCGATGAGGGCCACGACGGTCAGGCACACTTCGGCCGTACGTTAACACGCGTCCGCCCAGCCGGTAACCCCTGTCGTCGTCGGAGGGGCGCCAGTAACGTAAGTGGTCCCAGCGGAGGCAGAAGCTCCCGCGGAACCCCGAGGAGATGAGCACAATGGCCACTGACATCAGCAGCCCGGTCAAGGACAAGAACTACAACCTCATCTGGGCCATCGAAGCCTCATTGAGCAACGTGTGGACGCTTGAGACCTACATCAAGGATGCTCGAGAACAGGGCGATGAGGAACTCGCCGACTGGTTCAGCAAGATCCAGGAGAACAACCGCACGGCCGGCCAGCAAGGCAAGGAGATGCTCCTCCAGCGTCTCCAATGACGGCTCGACGGTCGAAGTCTGAGCCCCGGTTCGCCGGGGCTCACTTCTTGCCCTCAACAGACAGGCGAATCCACGGCACCCGATCCTATGACCGGGCCCGACCGACCCGGAGTAGAGTACCCACGTGTCCAGCTTTGAAGAGCACGAGAACAACGCCACGAGGATCGCCGAGCTCCTCTCCGAATTCTGCACCGACCACGGCATCCGTGTCGCCGCCGCAGAGTCGCTCACCGGCGGCAGGATCTGCAGCCACCTCGCCGCGGCCTCGGGGTCCGGAGAATGGTTCGCGGGCGGAGTCGTCGCGTACGCCAGTGATGTCAAGCATCGCCTTCTCAACGTGCCGCCCGGCTCGGTCATCTCCTGTCAGGCGGTGGAGGCGATGGCACGATCCGTGCGCGAGATGATGGGTGTCGACGCAGCTGTCGCCGCCTCCGGGGCCGGAGGCCCGGCAGGACAGGACGGGCAGGAGCCGGGGACGACGTGTCTGGCAGTCGTCGTCGACGACCAGGTCGACAGCGCAGTCCACAGCTTTTCGGGCGAACCGCTCGACATCCTGTCCCAGACCCAGGAGCAGGCGCTGGCCATGCTGCTGGAAGCACTTCGGAAGCGATACGGCCGCACGGAGGGTTGAGGCTCTCCTGATCGAGTGCAGCCGGCCTGCCTGCATACCGTCGGCACCGGCCGGCAGCTGTCAGACGACGATCCGCAGCGGCTCTTCCAGCAGCGACTTGAGATCGCCCAGGAACACGGCCGCCTCTGCTCCGTTGAGCACACGGTGGTCGACGGTCATCGTCATCGTGATCACGGTGCGCGTGGTGAGTTCGCCGTCACGCACCACGGGTTCGTCGACCGCGGCGCCGACTGCGAGGATCGCCGCCTCCGGCGGGTTGATGATGGCAGTGAAGTCATCGATGCCGTACATTCCCAGATTGCTGATCGAGAACGAACCGCCCGAGAACTCGTCTGGATGCAGCTTGCCGGATTTCGCTCGCTCGGCCAGGTCCCGTGACTCACGACCGATCTGGCTCACACTCTTCCGGTCGGCATCCCTGATCACCGGCACGATAAGGCCGCTGTCCAAGGCGACCGCTATCCCGACGTTGACGCCACCTCGGCGGATGATCGAATCCTCATTCCACGAGGAATTGACCTCGGGATGCTCTCTGAGCATCACAGCACAGGCCCGAGTCAGCAGATCGGTGAGACTGACCTTGTCGCCGGTCGTCGCCAAGCGCTCGTTGATCTCGGACCGGAAAGCCATCAGCGCATCGGCGTCGACCTTCGAAGTGAGCCGGAACGTCGGCACACCGACGTTGTCGGACAGACGTTTAGCGGTGACGCGCTGATTGGCATTGAGGGACACGGTCGCGTCTTCAGACGACTCCTGATCCGATGCCGGCCGGTCAGCCTGATCGTCGTCTCCGGACTCGTCGCGTTCGAAGATCGCCTTCTCAACGTCGACGCGGATGATCCTGCCACGCGGCCCCGTTCCTTCGACCTCGGCTGTGTCGATATCGTGCTTGTCGGCCATCTTCCGTGCCAACGGGGAGATCCGGGCTCCGCTGCCGTCTTCGTCGGACTCGTCGCTCTCCGGTGACGGTGCCTCCGCCTCTGAGGATTCCTCCTCACCGGATGCTTCGGACGCACCGGTCGAGTCCGCTGACTCATCGCGGTCTTCGTCGTCGCCGGCTTCGGATTCCTCACCGCCGGAATCATCACCGGCAGCCGGCTCTCCGCTGTCTTCGGACTTCTCGCTCTCGTCCGGCTCTGCGCCGTCTTCGGACTTCTCGCTCTGGTCCGACTCACCGCTGTCTTCGGCGTCACCGCTGTCGGTCGAGTCATCGCCGAGGACTGCGACACGTTCGCCGATGGCGACCGTCGACCCCTCCTCCACCAGCAGGCTGCTGACGACGCCGGAGTCATAGGCCTCGAAGTCCATGGTCGCTTTGTCGGTCTCGATCTCCCCGAGGATGTCGCCCTTCGTGACTTCGTCGCCGACCTCCACGTTCCACCGGGAGATGACGCCCTCTTCCATCGTGTCGGACAGGCGAGGCATGAGAATATCGGTCATGGTGAGCTCCTAAGCAGAGAAACCGGTTGCATCGAGAGTCTCGCGGATGACCCGAGTGAGATCCTCGGCATCGGGCAGCGCCGCCTTCTCAAGAGGCTTGGCATAGGGCAGCGGGATCTCGGCGGCCGCCACACGGCGAACGGGAGCGTCGAGGAAGTCGAAGGCACCCTCCTGCACCGACGCTGCGACCTCGGCGCCGACGCCATAGCTGAGCCAATCATCCTCGAAGACCACGGCTCTGCTGGTCCGCGCCACAGACCGACAGAACGTCGGCCGGTCCAGGGGCCGCAGACTCCGCAGATCGACGACCTCGATCGACACACCGTCCTTGGCCAGCTCCTCCGCCACCTTGAGAGCGACGCCGACTCCACGCGAATACGCGATGACGGTCAGATCGCTGCCCTCACGAGCGACAGAGGCAGTGCCGAGCTCCAGCGTCTGCTCCTCGTCCGGGACTTCTCCCTTGGTGTTGTACAGGTTGAGGTTCTCGAGGAACAGGACCGGATCCTCATCGCGGATCGAAGCCGTCAGAAGCGCTTTCGCGTCGGCCGGGTTCGACGGTGCGACCACTTTCAGCCCCGGCATATGCGCATACCACACCTCGATGTTCTGCGAGTGGGTCGCGCCGAGCTGCTGGCCGCCGCCACCGGGAGTGCGATAGACGATCGGTATCGAAGTCTGACCGCCGAACATCGTGTAGATCTTCGTCGCGTGATTGACGATCTGGTCGAAGGCCAAGACGCTGAAGTTCAGGGTCATGAACTCGACGACCGGCCGCAGCCCCAGCATCGCCGCACCGACCCCGACGCCGGCGAAGCCGTTCTCGGCGATCGGCGTGTCCCGCACTCGTTCCGGGCCGAATTCGTCGAGCAGCCCTTCGGTGATCTTGTAGGACCCACCGAATCTGCCGATCTCCTCCCCCAGCAGCAACACCCTCTCATCCCGCGTCATCTCCGCTCTCAGACAGTCTTTGAGAGCTTGCCGGAAAGTCATCTCGGCCATGGGCGCCTCCTGCTTCTCTTTCGGTCTCAGATGGATACGACGGAATCGCCGGGGAATCCCGCTGGGGCGTTGTTCACCTCGGTCGAATAGGCGTTGTCGAAAAGCCGTTCGGGTTCCGGCGATTCGCTGTCGTCGGCGAATTCGACCGCTTCGTCAATGCGCTTCTCCGCCTCGTCGTCGATCTCCTGAGCGCGCTTCTTCGTCAGCACTCTGCCTTTGACCAGTTTGTCCCGATAGGCCGGAACCGGGTCATTGGCCCTGACCTCTTCCTTGTCCTCATCCGTTCGGTACTGCGCGGGGTCGACGACGGAGTGACCCTTCAGCCGGTAGGTCATCGTCTCCAGCACATACGGTCTGCTCTCCTCCCGAGCCGAACGCAGCGCTTCCAAGGCCGCATCGCGGACGACGACCGGATCGCTGCCGTCCACCCGTCTGCTGGGCAGACGGTAGGCTTCGGCTCTCCTGTACAGCTCGGGCTCGGCCGAGGAGTGCTCGACGTCGGTGCCCATGCCGATCCGGTTGTTGATGATCACGTAGACGATGGGCAGGTCCCACAGGCCGGCGATGTTCAGCGACTCGTGGAACGAGCCGATCGCGGCCGTCCCGTCGCCGAGCAGACACATCACGGCCTCGGCATCCTTACCCGGCTTCTGCCTGGAGCTCAGAGCCAAGGCAGCGCCGGTGGCCGGCGGCATCTGGCCGCCGACGATGCCGTAGCCGCCCATCAGCCGGGCTTCGGAGTCGAACAGATGCATCGAGCCGCCCCAGCCGCCGGAGACGCCGTCCTTGCGGCCGAACAGCTCCGCCATGACCGCCCCCGGGTCCAGTCCTCGCATCAGCGCATACCCGTGGACGCGGTAGTTGGCGAACAGATAGTCCCGGTCCTCCAGGGCAGCCATGAGACCGACGACGACGGCCTCCTCGCCGAGGTTGAGGTGACAGTACCCGCCGATCTTCGCTCGGGTGTACATCTCCTGGGCCCGCATCTCAAAGGCGCGGATGAGGACCATCCGCTCGTAGTACCGGCGTTTGTCCTCCGCCGAGGCGGTCGACCGTGTTCTGGTCGACTTCCCCTTCGTCGACTTCCCGCTTCGAGTCTTCTCAGACACTGTGGACCTCCTTCGCAGAAGCTGCCGAGTCCGACGCTGCCGCTCATCAGTCACTGGATCGACTCGATGCATCGGTTCCGCGCCGAATCAATGCTTCTTTACAGGGAGTCTAGGCACGGCGCAATCAGAGCTACAAGGGGTAGCACGATATCGTGCACGGGAGTAGTCTGCGCCTGTAGTCCCGACGTGGCACGACGTGCGCAGTGCCGGGCAGCCCCCTTGTGGCCTGGGGGAACATCGGTACTGTTGAGCCTATGACGTCTCCGGCAGAGCTGATTCGGGGTCGGTAGCATGCCGACCGTGCATCATCCTCATCGCAATGCCATCGACCGCGTGGTCGTGACCTACCTTGCGGCTCTGCTCCTCGGCACAGGTCTGCTTATGCTGCCCAACGCGACGTCCACGCCTGGCGGCATCTCGGTCCTGTCCGCGCTCTTCACCGCCACCTCCGCGATCAGCGTCACGGGCCTGGAGGTGCTCTCGACCGGAAGCGACTACACGTTCTTCGGCCAGGCCGTGATCCTCGGTCTCATCCAGATCGGCGGCCTCGGCGTCCTGCTGCTCACGACTCTTCTGGCCATGCTCGTCGCGGGAAAGGTCGGGCTCAGGCTCCGGGAGTCGGCCGCCGCCGAGGCCAAGAGCTCCGATATCGGAGGCGTCCGACCCATGGTGCTGAGGATCATCGGTCTCACCATCGCCACCGAGGCGGTCGTTGCGACGATGCTGTTCCTTCGCTTCGCCGTCCACTACGGCGAAGAAGCCGGAGACGCGGCGTGGGACGCGGTCTTCCACGCAGTCTCGGCTTTCAACAACGCCGGCTTCGGTCTCAGATCCGACAGTCTCGCCGGCTACGCCACCGATCCCTTCGTCTGCGCACCTGTGGCAGCGGCGATCATCCTCGGCGGCCTCGGCTATCCGGTGCTCATCGAGCTCGTCCGCCGCTACCGGACTCCGCTGGCGTGGAGCATGACGACGCGTGCGATGGTCGTCGCCACTCCGGTTCTGCTCCTTGCCGGCACGGTGTTCATCGCCGCAGTCGAATGGAACAATCCCGGCACGCTGGGACGATTCGACTGGTGGGACAAGCTGCAGGTGGCCGCATTCCAATCGACGACCACACGCACGGCAGGCTTCAGCACCGTCGACATCTCGCAGCTGCACCCCGCCACCTGGTTCGTGATGGACCTCCTCATGTTCGTCGGCGGCGGCCCGGCGGGAACCGCGGGCGGAGTGAAGATCACCACTGTTCTCGTGCTGCTGGCGCTGACCTGGGCCGAGATCTCCGGAGGTTCGGCGACGAACCTCTTCGGATCCCGTGTGGCACGATCAGCGTACCGACAGGCAACGACGGTGATCGTTCTGGCTCTCGCGCTCATCGCCACAGCCACCATCGTCCTCATGCTCGACGACCCGGGGCCCGGACTCGGCCGGCTCCTCTTCGAGGTCATCTCCGGCTTCGGCAACGTCGGCCTGTCGACCGGCATCACCGCCGGACTGCCCGGAACGAGTCAGGCCGTCCTCATCGCAGTGATGATCCTGGGGCGACTGGGCCCGGTGACCGTCGCTTCCGGACTGGCGCTGCGGGCACGCGCCATCCGCTACGAGCTTCCGGTCGAACGGCCGCTCATCGGCTGAGCCGCCCGACCGGCATCGCTGCAGTCAGAACCCACGCACTTAAGGAAAGGAGACCGGAGATGAAGAGCAGAAAGTGGCGCACGCGACCTGCGGCGTTCTTCTTGGGCAACCCCCACCCACTGGCCAGGGACGGGGCGGTGGCCGTCATCGGGCTGGGTCGCTTCGGCGGATCACTGGCCACGGAGCTGGCCGCCTACGGCGTCGACGTCATCGGCATCGACATCGACGAGGCGGTCGTGGCCCAGTACTCCGACAAACTGGCCTTCGTCTCCCGGACGGATGCGACGGATGAGACCGTGCTGCGCCAGCTCGGCATCGAGGAGGTCAGCCGAGTGGTGATCGCCATCGGCAACGACCTCGAAGCCGGCATCCTCGTCGCTTCGAAGGTCCTCAAAATCGGGAATCAGCATATTTGGGCCAAGGCCGTCAGCCAGACGCATGCGGACATCCTCGGACAGTTGGGGATCGACAATGTGATCCGTCCGGAGAACGACATGGGGCGCCGGACAGCGCATCTCATCCGCGGACACATGTCCGACTTCATGCCCGTCAGCGAAGACTTCGTGCTGGCCCGCACGGCCCCACCGGTGCGCATCTCGGATTCGCCGCTGGCCTCGTTCGACATCAGACGCGAGTACGGGATCAGCGTCGTCGCGTTCAGACGCGACGGTGAGGACACCTGGAACATCGCTGATCAGGATGTCACTCTCTACGCCAACGATGAGATTCTCGTCGCGGGATCTCCCCGCGAGGTGGAGGACTTCAGCACCCTCGACGAAGAGGACGACGAGGAGGAGGACTGAAGTCCTCAACCGGTCTCAGACCGCGACGACCTCGACGGGGATGTTGCCACGGGTGGCCTTCGAATACGGGCAGAGTTCGTGGGTGCGGTCGACGAGCTTCTGCGCGGTCTCAAGGTCCACATCGGGGATGCTGACCTCGAGTCTCACCGACAGGCCGAAGCTCTCACCCTCCTCGCCGATCCCGACTTGGGAGTTGACGACCGACTTCGAGGTGTCAACGCCCTGTTCCTTGCCCGCCAGCCCGAGCGCGCCCTGGAAACAGGCCCCGTAGCCGACGGCGAAGAGCTGCTCGGGGTTGGTGCCGCCGCCCGGTCCACCCTGTTCCTTCGGTGTGCGCAGGTCGACGTCGACCATCTTGTCGTCGGTGGCGCCGTGCCCGTCCCGACCGCCGGTGATCTCCGCGCGAGCGGTGTAGGCGATGCTCTCGGGTGTATTCATTGTCTGCTCCTCACTATTGCTGATGTCACAGGTCTCCCGAGACTAACGCAGTTGCCGCGTTCCCGTAAGGGGGCGCAGACGCCCTGGTCGCAGTGCTAACCTGCCGGTCAGAATCCGTTGAGAGACCACGGAACTGAAACAACCGCAGACGGGAGGACAGACGCCGTGAGCGAATCCGATGAGAAGATCCCCACTCCCGACGGCATCGACATCAAGACGATGCCGGCCGGAGACAGACGCACACTCAGACGAGCCATCAGCGGGTCCGCCCTCGGCAATGCCGTCGAATGGTTCGACTACGGTGTCTACTCCTACGTCTCCGTCTACATCGCCAATGCGTTCTTCCCCGGCGAATGGGGTGTGGCGCTGACCTTCGCCTTCCTCGCCCTCTCGTTCGTCTTCCGGCCCTTGGGCGGGTTCGTCCTCGGTCCCCTCGGCGACAAGGTGGGGCGACAGCACATCATGGTGCTGACCATCATCATGATGACCATCCCGACGACGCTGATCGGCATCCTGCCGACTTATGCCACCCTGGGTGCGTTCGCTCCCGTTCTCCTGCTGCTGTGCCGGATGGTCCAGGGCTTCTCCACGGGGGGAGAGTACGGTGGTGCGGCCGTCTACATGGCAGAGTCGGCACCGGACAAGCGCCGAGGCTTCTGCGGTTCGTTCCTCGAGCTCGGCACCTTGGCCGGAACCGCCTCGGCGGCCCTGGTCTGCACCGTTCTGCTCGTCTTCGTCGGCAGCGACGGCATGGACGCCGGCTGGTGGCGGCTGCCGTTCCTGCTCACACTCCCGCTCGGCGGGATCGCACTGTGGCTGCGGATGAAGCTCGATGAGCCCGAAGCCTTCTCCGCGGCGACGAGCCGGCAGCAGACGACGAAGAAGCCCTTCCGCGAACTCTTCCGCGGTTACTCGAAGCAGATCACCATGCTCATGGCCTTCGTGGTCCTGCTCAACATCGGCCAGTACATGGTGCTCACGTACATGCCCACCTACCTCAGCAGCACACTGGGCCATTCGGAGGTCGAGAGCAACTTCACGCTCGTCATCGTGCTCGCGGCGATGATGGTCGTCATCACTCCCCTGGGCCGGCTGACCGACACCATCGGGCGCAAACCGGTCCTCTACACCTCGGCGATCGGGTTCATCATCCTCTCCGTGCCCGCGTTCCTGCTCATACAGGCCGAGGGGACCGGCCTGCAGATCCTGGGATTGGGCATCATCGCCCTGCTCCAGGTCATGCTCCAGTCCTGCGTCTCGGCGACACTGCCAGCGATCTTCCCCACGCAGGTGCGCTTCTCCGGGTTCGCCATCGGCTACAACATCTCCACGGCGATCTTCGGCGGCACGACCGCGGCGGTCAACACCTTCGTCATCCAGAAGACCGGCTTCGAGCTCTTCCCCGCCGTCTACCTCGTCGCCGCCGGAGTCATCGGACTCATCGGCATCCACTTCTTCAATGAGACAGCCGGCCGGCCCATCGACGGCACGACTCCACCCGGTTCCGAGGACGAAGAGCTCGCCGAGATGGGCTATGACCTCATCGGCTTCAACGACAACGGCACCGACGACACCGAGAACAAGCAGACTTCCCGCTGATGCTCCCGCTCATTTCCCAAGTGCTCTCAAGAGGTCCACGATGGAGTGAGGGAGGCGGGGTCGTCTCGACCTCGACCCAGTACTCGGAGTGAGGAGTTTTCCATGGGGCGTTTCCTGGCGATCACGTCAGCGCTGATCGGACTGGTGGCCGCGGCCTGGGCAGCAGCCGTCGGACCGTGGGCGTGGTGGGTCCTCGGTGCGGTGGTGCTCGCCATCGTCGGCGTGGCCGTGTACGACCTGCTGCAGCGCAAGCACTCGATTCTGCGCAACTATCCGGTCGTCGGTCACCTGCGATTCCTGTTGGAGACTCTCCGACCCGAACTCCAGCAGTACTTCATCGAACGCAACTGGGACGGACGGCCCTTCGACCGAGACATCCGCTCCCTCGTCTACGAACGCGCGAAGGGAATCCACGGAGAGCTGGCCTTCGGCACCGAACGCGACGTCAACTCCGTCGGCTATGAGTTCCTCATCCACTCCACCGCGCCCGTCGCGGTTCCGGACCGGACGCCTCGCGTGCAAGTGGGTGGGCCCGACTGTGCGAAGCCCTACAGCATGGCGCTGCTCAACGTCTCGGCCATGAGCTTCGGCTCCTTGTCGCCCAATGCCGTCAGGGCGCTCAACCGCGGTGCCGACCTCGGCGGCTTCGCCCATGACACCGGTGAGGGCGGGATCTCCGACTACCACCTCGAGAACGGCGGCGACCTCGTCTGGGAGATCGGGTCGGGCTACTTCGGCGCCCGGACCGACAGCGGCGACTTCGACCCCACCCAGTTCGCCGACCAAAGCTCCCGCGACCAGGTCAAGTGCGTCTCACTCAAACTGAGCCAGGGCGCGAAGCCCGGAATCGGAGGCGTGCTGCCCGCGGCGAAGGTCAACGCCGAG
The DNA here is from genome assembly GCF_009299785.1 of Brevibacterium sp. CFH 10365. Lineage (NCBI taxonomy): Bacteria > Bacillati > Actinomycetota > Actinomycetes > Micrococcales > Brevibacteriaceae > Brevibacterium > Brevibacterium sp. CFH 10365. The sequence goes on from NZ_VIGO01000004.1 coordinate 287,488, forward strand.
ATCGCCCGCACCCGAGGCGTCCCGCAAGGAGAGAAGTGCGTGAGCCCGGCCGCCCACAGCGTCTTCAGCACCCCGGTCGAACTCATCGAGTTCATCGCACGGATGCGCGAGCTCTCGGGCGGCAAGCCCACGGGATTCAAACTCTGCGTGGGGTCCCGCACGGATGTGCTCGCGATCTGCAAGGCGATGCTCGAGGTCGGGACCGCACCCGACTTCATCATCGTCGACGGTTCCGAGGGCGGCACGGGTGCCGCTCCCCTGGAGTACGAGGATCACGTGGGCACTCCGCTCACCGACGGCCTCCTCACCGTCCACAATGCGCTGGTCGGAACGGGCCTGCGAGATCGGATCCGCATCGGTGCCAGCGGGAAGGTCGCCGCCGGCAACGACATCGTCAAACGCCTCATCCAGGGAGCAGACTATACGAACTCGGCCCGCGCCATGATGATGGCGGTCGGCTGCATTCAGGCTCAGATCTGCCATACCGGACAGTGCCCCGTCGGTGTCACCACCCAGGACCCCAAGCGGCAGAGGGCGCTGCACGTGGGTGACAAGAGCGAACGGGTGCGGAACTACCAGGAGGCGACCGTGCAGCAGGCCGTGGAGATCATGGCCTCGATGGGCGTCAGCGATCCCACCGAGCTCTCCCCGCAGCAGCTCCACCGCAACATCGGCCGCAACGAACACCTTTCGTACGCCGAGCCCTACGACTGGCTCGAACCGGGAGAGCTGCTGGCGCAGCCGCCCGAGTCCTGGAGCAGCGACTGGTCGAGGGCCGATGCGGGAACGTTCCGTTCGGTCTGAGCACAGGATTCGGCGACTCTTTCTGACAAGGAACCTGAACTGATACCGTGGCTCGGCGTGATCCACGAAACCACGCGCGCGACCTCTGCCACCGATCGGACGCAGCCATCGAGTCCGAAAGACCGCATCGTCTCGATCGATGTCATCCGTGGAATAGCCGTCGCCGGCATTCTGCTCATCAACATCGACTACTTCCTGTCCCGGGCCGGACAGACTGAGGATCCCGTCGGCACAGACGCGGTGATCCGGCAGGTCGTCGACGACATCGCCCTGGGCAAGTTCCATTTCGTCTTCGCCTTCCTCTTCGGCACCGGTGTGCACATCTTCCTCAGCAGGCTGCGCGCGAAGCATCGTTCGACCTGGGTCTACGTCCGGCGGATGATCATCCTCATCGCGGCCGGCGCCATCAACTCAGCCCTCGGCGGCATCGATGTGCTCGCCTCCTACGGTGTCCTCGCTCTCCTGCTTCTGCCGCTGACTCGGCTGCCGCGCTGGGCCTTCGTGGTTCTCGGCGTCGCGGCGGCGACGGTCCCCGATGTGCTGCAGCTGGCGTCGAGCCTCGGCGATCTCGACCCGCCGTCGCTGCTGTTTCCCATCCTGTCGTTCGTCCGGACCCTGGGACACATGATGCTGGGGTTCTGGCTGACCGGTCTCGGCCTGTACTCGGCTGCGACTCGAGTCCCGCTCACGGGAATCTTCGTCCTCAGCTTCCTCGGCTCGGTGCCGATCTGGATCTGGACCACCGCTGCCGGGGCCGGATCGACCGAGGCTCACGAGATCGCCTTCCGCACCGCCCTGGTTCCCGGTCTCATGTACGTCACGGGTCTCCTTCTTCTGCTGCGCACCCGACTCGGCAGAAAGGGCCTGTCCTTTCTGCGCCTGTACGGTCGGATGGCGTTCTCGAACTATCTGGGACAGACCGTGGTCTGCGTCCTCGTCCTCCCGCTCCTGACCGCTCACGGACATGTCTCCGCGGCCGGCGGGCTCATCGTCTGGGCCGTCATCATCATCGCCCAGTGTGCTTTCTCGACGGTGTGGCTGCGCTGCTTCCGCTACGGTCCCCTGGAATGGCTGTGGCGCTGCGGCACCTATTGGGAACTCACACCTCTCCGCTGCGCTCCCGCAGCTCGATCGGATTCCGTCTAGCAGAGCTGATCGATCGCAGGTGACGGCCGGCTGCCGAGGCAGCTCAGACGCGGACATCCTCTGCGTCGATGTCGGAGCGCAGGCCGCGCCAGACCGGGTGCCGCAGGCGTCCGGCCTCGGTCAGTCCCGAGAACCTGACTTCTCCGACGAGGTCGGGGCGCACCCAGTGGGCATCTCGCGACTCGGCGGCCGGCACCGTGAGCGCCGGTGTCTTCCGCGACCGGCGGTCGAGGCTGGAGCGCAGACTCCGCAGGGCCGCCTCGTCGAACCCGGTGCCCACGCGGCCGAGGTAGTGGAGCCCGTCGTCGTCTTGGGCGGCGACCAGCAGTGAGGCGAAGCTGTCCGAGCGTTCGCCTTCTCCGGTCCGCCAGCCGACGATGATGACATCGCGCGTCGAGGCGTGCTTGAGCTTGGCCCAGGTGCGGGTGCGTTTTCCGGGGAGATAGACGCTGTCGGTCCGTTTCGCCATCACCCCTTCGAGTCGAAGCTTCCGGCTGGACTCGAAGGCGGCGTCGACGCTTCCTTCGAAGGCGTCGGGAACATGGATGTGCTCGCTCTCGGTCACGAGTTCGAACAGACGTTCGCGCCGTTCCGTGTAAGGGGCGCGCAGCAGCGAGGTTCCGTCGGCGTGGAGGACGTCGAAGAGCATGAGGTAGACGGGGGTGCGTCGCCGCTCTCGTTCGACGTCGCTCTCCCGGCTCAGCCCCATTCGGCTCTGGAGTCTCCCGAAGTCGGGTCTGCTGCCCTGCCCGAGGGCGACGATCTCCCCGTCGAGGACGCAGTCGACATCGACACAGTCGGTCAGTTCGCGAAGCTCCGGATAGGTGCTCGTCATGTCACGGCCGTTGCGGCTGGTCAGCTCGATGCTGCCGCTGCGGTCCCCGTCACCCGGCTGCACACTCGCCAGGGCACGGATGCCGTCCCATTTCATCTCGAAGGCCCAGTCCTCGGCTTCCCTGCGCACGGAATCGATGTCTCCGATGCTCGCGAGCATCGGGGACAGATCCGCCGGCAGAGCCTCCTTCTTATTCTTCGACGCTCGCTTGCTCGAGGAACGACCAGTCGGCGTGCCCTTCTTCGACGAGTGGTCCGCTGCCGCCGACTGCTTCTTCGGCTCGTCCTCCATGAGGTGGATCATCCAGTTCTTCTCCGGGTCCTTGTTCGGACCGTGGCTCCCGGTGTTGAACAGCGCGAACCGCCGCACTCCCCCGAGGCCGCCGTCCTCACGCCCGCGGAGGACCGCGATGATCTCCTTGCCCTCTTGCCACTTCTCGAGCTCGACGGTGCCTGCGTCCCAGATCTCGACGTCGCCGGCCCCGTACTCCCCTTTCGGGATCGTGCCTTCGAAGCTGCCGTATTCGAGGGGGTGATCCTCGGTCTGGACCGCCAGGTGGTTCTTCCCCGGGTCCGTCGGCGGCCCCTTCGGCAGCGCCCAGGAGACCAGCACGCCATCGTGTTCGAGTCGGAAGTCCCAGTGGAGGCTCCTCGCATGGTGTTCCTGGATGACGAAGGTCAGTTCGTCCCCGCTCGTTCCCTGTTTCGCCGGTACGGGTTCGCTCGTGCGCTTCGGATCCCGTTTGGACCGGTAGACCTCCAGTCGGTCGCGCTCGGCTTCCGGGTCCTCGTCCGACTTCGCGTCGGCTTGGGACTCCGAATCGGCTCCGGACTCCGGCGCCGAGGCGGTTCCTCCGACCGCCTCGTCGAGGGGTTCGAGGAGGTCCCCGACATCGTCGATCCGGTCGAGCACCTCCTCGAAGCGCACCTGCTCGACGGCGGCCGGGTCGTCGAATTCCTCCCACCTGCGCGGTGCGGCGACCATGGGGGTGAAGCGTCCGCGCAGAGAATACGGAGCCACCGTGGTCTTCGACGCCGAGTTCTGCGACCAGTCGATGAGAACCTTGTTCTCCCGCAGCGTCTTCTTCATCGCCGAGACGATGAGCTTCGTGTGGTCGGCTTCCAGGCTGCGGGCGAGTTCATGAGCGACGTCGGAGACGTGCTGAGAGCTCACCGAACCGTCCAGCGGCGCATACAGGTGGACGCCTTTCGATCCGCTGGTCACCGGGTAGACCTCAAGGTCCATGCCCTCGAGCAGTTCGCGTACGAGCTGGGCCACCTCGATGCAGTCGGCCAGGCCGCGCCCGGGGCCGGGGTCGAGGTCGAAGACCATCCGGTCGGGGCAGCGGGTCTCCGAGTCGATCGTGCCGGGGTCCTTCGCTCCTGCGCTCACCCTCCATTGGGGCACATGGATCTCGAGTGCGGCCATCTGCGTGAGATAGGTCAGGGTCGCGAGGTCGTTGACCAGGGGATAGCGTTTGGTGCCGGTGGAGTGCCGGATCGCGCGGGATGGGATCCACGACGGTGCGGAGTCCGGGAGGTTCTTCTCGAAGAACACATCTCCGGGGTCATCGGGAGTGCCGATGCCGTCGACCCAGCGTTTTCGGGTGGCGATCCGGTCCCGGGCATGGCGGATGAGGTGCGGGGCGATCCTGGCGCAGTAGTCGAGGATCTCCCCCTTCGTCGTGCCGGTCTCCGGGTAGAGGACCTTGTCCAGATTGCTCAATGTCAGTCGATGGCCCTCGACCGTGACCTTCTGCTCGCGGCGTGCCACTGAGCACCTCCTCGTTCGCACCATTCGTGCTGAATGGTCCTTTCACCGTACTCGGCGCCGATCATGTGCAACAGTGGGTGCGGTGCCGCCCGAACATCCTCGGTGCCGGTGCACCCCCTTGTCGCGGCTTCCGAACGGGGTTAGGTTTGACGGACGTCGACAATGCTGTCTGGAGGCTCCCACATGGGACATTCGCTGCACCTCACCGTCGACGGCCAGGAGCACACTCTGGTCGTGGATTCCCGAACCACTCTTCTCGATGCGCTGCGGGACCGGTTGGGGGTGATGTCCGCGAAGAAGGGCTGCGACCACGGCCAGTGCGGGGCCTGCACGGTCCTCGTGAACGGCCGTCGGCTCAACTCCTGCCTGGCGCTCGCGCTCACCCACGACGGCGCCGAGGTCACGACGGCCGACGGTCTGGCCCCCGAGGGTGAACTCTCAACTCTGCATCGGGCGTTCCTCGCCCACGACGCGTTCCAGTGCGGGTACTGCACGCCGGGCCAGGTCTGCTCGGCGGCCGGCATGCTGGCCGAAGCCGCCGACGACGCACCGAGCGTGGTCACCGATGACCTCGAGGGACCGATCGAGCTGACCGAGGAGGAGATCCGCGAGCGGATGAGCGGCAACCTCTGCCGTTGCGGAGCCTATGTCAACATCGTCGCGGCCGTGAGCCGAGCCGCAGAGGAGTCACGATGAATCCGTTCGACTACGAACGCGCCGCCGATGCCGCCGGAGCCGTCACGACTGTCACCGATCGACCCGAAGCTGTGTTCCTGGCGGGAGGCACGAACCTCGTCGATCATCTCAAACTGGGCGTCGCAGAACCGGACCTCGTCGTCGACATCAACCGCCTCGAACTCACGGAGGTCGAGGCACTCGACGACGGGGGCCTGCGAATCGGTGCGATGGTGCGCAACAGCGACGCCGCCGCCGACCCGCGCGTCCGACGCGACTACCCGATGCTCTCGCGTGCCCTGCTCTCCGGGGCCTCCGGTCAGCTGCGCAACGCGGCCACGATGGGCGGGAATCTGCTGCAGCGCACCCGATGCGTGTACTTCCAGGACACGACGACCCCCTGCAACAAACGCGAACCCGGCTCCGGCTGCTCGGCCATCGGCGGATACACCCGCTACCACGCGATCCTCGGTGCCTCAGCGGACTGTGTGGCCACGCATCCCTCCGACATGGCCGTCGCTCTGACCGCACTCGATGCCACGGTCATCGTCCTCGGTGCGACCGGTGAGCGCCGGATCCCGGTCACCGAACTCCACCGGCTGCCCGGGGATCGCCCCGACCAGGACACGGTCCTCGCACACGGCGAGCTCATCACCGCCCTCGAGCTCCCTCCCCCACGACCCGGGGCCTCGACGTATCGGAAGATCCGCGACCGCGCCTCCTACGCCTTCGCTCTCGTCTCCGTCGCCGCCCGAGTCGACGTCGACACGGCAGGACCCGCGCCGGTCATCCGTGAGGCCGCGCTCGCCCTCGGCGGCGTCGCCCACAAACCCTGGCGTGCCCGCGCCGCCGAGGCGGTGCTGCGCGGCGCGGAACCGAACCAGGAGACGTTCCTGGCAGCAGCCGATGCCGAGCTCGAGGCGGCCGAACCCCTCGACGGCAACCGCTTCAAGGTCCAGATGACTCGCGGCGCGATCAGCACCGTGCTCGCCGAGCTCACCGGAGCCTCGGCGACGACGTCGGAATCGACCACGGAGGACACTCATGAGTGACCTGCTCACGACCACGGCCGTCGGCACCCATCAGGTCCGCCTCGACGGCCCCGACAAGGTCCGCGGCCTCGCCCCCTACGCCTACGAGCACCCCCTCGACGATCCGCTCTTCCTCTACCCGCTGCAGGCGCAGATCGCCCGCGGGCGGGCAGCGCACATCGACCTCTCCGCAGCCGAAGCGGCGGAGGGAGTGGTGCATGTGCTCACCCACGACAACGCCCCCGAGCTGGCGGACACGGATGACGGGGAGCTCGCGATCCTGCGCTCTGCTGAGATCGGCTTCCGCGGCCAGTACCTCGGTGCCGTCATCGCCACCACCCCCGAGCAGGCCCGCCACGCGGTGGGCCTCGTCGAGGTCACCTATGTGCAGGACGATCACGACGTCGAGCTGCGCGAGAATCATCCTGATTCCCGGGAACCGGAGTCGGGCAGCGGAGATGTGCGCGCGGGCGATGTCGACGCTGCCCTCGCCGAGGCGGCCGTGAGCGTCGATGCGCGCTACAGCACTCCCATGGAGCACAACAATCCCATGGAACCGCACACGACCGTCGCTCGCTGGGACGGAGACGAACTGACCCTGTGGACTTCGACGCAGGGGGTGCACCCCGCACGTGCGACGTTGGCGCCGATCCTCGGGGTGGAGCAGGAGAAGATCCGCATCATCTCCCCGCACGTCGGCGGGGGCTTCGGCTCCAAGGGCGTCCCCCACGCGGATATGATGCTTGCTGCCCTCGCCGCGCAGGCGGTGCCGGGCCGGCCCGTGAAATATGCAGTGACCCGGCAGCAGATGTTCTCGATCACCGGCTATCGGGCTCCGACTCTGCAGCACATCCGCTTGGGCGCTCGAGCCGACGGCACGCTCACGGCCTTCGCCTATGATGCGGTCTCCATGTCCTCGCAGACCAAGGAGTTCCCCGAGGAGGCGACGAAGCCGGGCCGCATGATGTACGCAGGCGACAACCGCCGCCTCACCCAGCGAGTGGTTCCGCTCGACGTGCCGGTGCCCTCCTGGATGCGTGCTCCCGGCGAGGCCCCGGGCATGGTCGGACTCGAGATCGCCATGGACGAACTCGCCGTGGCCGCCGGGCTCGACCCCATCGAGCTGCGGGCGCGCAATGAGCCGACCACCGACCCGGACACCGGGCTGCCATTCAACCAGCGCCGCCTCATCGACTGCCTGCGGGAAGGTGCGGACCGCTTCGGTTGGGAGAGGCGGAATCCGCAGCCGCGCACTCGGTGGGAGAACGGGTGGCTCATCGGCATGGGGGTGGCCTCTTCGACCTATCCGGCCGGCCGGCAGCCGGGCTCCGTTGCGCAGATCCGCCGCACTCCCGAGGGCTTCGAGGTCTCGATCGGTGCCGCCGACCTGGGCACCGGGACGTGGACCGCTCTGTCTCAGGCTGCCGCAGACGCCCTCGGCGTCCCCATCGGGCAGGTGGAGCTGCGAATCGGCGACACCGCGCTGCCGAACGCGACCGTGGCCGGCGGATCCACGGGCCTGGCGAGTTGGAGCACCGCGATCGTCGCCGCAGCGCAGGCGCTCCGTACCGAGCACGGAGCCGATCCCGCCGTCGGTGCCGAGGCCCACGGTGAGGCCGAGGCCAATCCCGCGGCGGAGATGTTCGCCCTGCACTCCTTCGGCGCCCATTTCGCCGAGGTCCGCATCCAGCCGACCACCGGTGAGATCCGACTCGACCGCATGTTCGGCATGTTCTCCGCTGGTCGGATCGTCAACCCGAGCACCGCACGCTCACAGTTCATCGGCGGCATGACCATGGGCGTGGGAATGGCGCTGCATGAGAAGGCCGAACTCGACCCCCGCTTCGGTCACGTCGTCAACCACGACCTCGCGGAATATCACGTGCCCGTCAACGCCGATATCACCGACATCGAGGCGGATTGGCTCGACGAGGAGGACCCGCACGCCGGTCCCCTCGGCGCCCGCGGCATCGGTGAGATCGGCATCGTCGGTGCCGCAGCCGCGATCGCGAACGCCGCCTTCAACGCCACCGGAGTGCGAGTGCGCGATCTGCCCGTCTTCGGCGACGCGTTCCTGCCGACGTGAGCGGCGAGTCCGGCTCGACTCCTCCCAATCGGTCCATCCCCGGTCGTCCCCTGAGAGGGCTCGTCCTCGCCGCCGGTGCAGGACGCCGTCTGGGGCGGGGCCCGAAGGCGCTGTTGCGGCGCGATGACGGGCCCACCCTGGTCGAATCCGTCGTTCTCGCCCTGCTCGAGGGTGGCTGTCAGGACGTCACAGTTGTCACCGGGCCCCGCGGCGAGGAGGTCGCGAGCGCACTTGCCGGATGTGACCGTGTGGCCATCGCCTTCAATCCTGACTGGTCTTCGGGAATGGGGTCCTCGCTGCGCCGCGGCCTGCAGGCGATCGGGCCCGGACCAGACGTCATGGTCACGCCCGTGGACCGTCCCGGCATCTGTGCGGCCGAAGTCGCCCGTCTCATCGCCGCTCACCGTCCCGGTGCGATCACCGCAGCCGCGCACCGGGACTCAGAAGGGCGGCTTCGGCGCGGTCACCCCGTGCTCTTCGACGCGAGCTGGACGAGCCACGCGGCGGCTGCCGCGCACGGCGACGTCGGTGCTCGTGATCTGCTCGAAGCGCACAGATCCCTCGTGGACCTCATCGACTGCTCCGATCTCGATGACGGCGCCGATGTCGATGTCCCGGCGGATCTGCACCGGCTGAGGGCCGCGGTCAGGCGTCGCCGCTGAGGGGACCGACCTGTCGGCGGCCGCCGCGGACGGCGAGGATCTCCGCCAGGATCGACACAGCCACCTCGGCGGGGGTGAACGTCTCCAGATCGAGACCGATCGGCGAATGCAGCCGCGCCAGCGCCGGGCTCTCCACTCCCGCTGCGCGCAGGGCCGCGCGGCGGTCGCGGTCGCTGCGCCGCGAACCCATCGCCCCGACATAGGCCACGTCGAGGTCGAGTGCGGCGATCAGGGTGGGGATGTCGACCTTCGGATCGTGGCTGAGGACGCAGATCATGCTCCGGGCGTCGAGCTCACCGGTGGCGGCGGCCTCGGTGAGGAATCGGTGCGGCCAGGCCCGGACCACCTCGGCGCCGGGAAACGATGCCGGGTCGGCGAAGGCCGGACGGGGATCGCACACGGTGATGCGCAGTCCCAAGGGTCTGGCCGCCTCGACGAGGGCGAGACTGAAGGCATTGGCTCCGACGACGAGGAGATGGGCCGACTCGATGCGGGTCTCGACGAACAGCTCGATCGGCTCGCTGCCGCCCTCCGGCGGGGCAAGACGGACCCGGCCGGTGCGACCGCTGCGGATGAAAGCCCCGACGCGCTGCGCGGCGGTCTCGACCACGGCGTCGGGCACCAGAGGCTCCAGACTGACGGCCAGGGCGTCGGTGCTCGGCCCGGTGCTCGGCCCGGTGCTCTCGTCCACAGCGGCGGCGGAGACAGCTGCCGCTGGGGCACAGGCCTCGTCGGCGGAGGGCAGCCGCAGCACCACGGCGGCCGGTTCGCTGTCCGATCGCAGGTCGGGGCATCCTGAGCGGAAGGGCTGGATGAGCACCTCGATGCGGCCACCGCACATGAGCCCCACGGCGAAGGCGTCCTCGTCGCTGTAGCCGAACCTCTGCACCGAGGCGTCTCCGGTGGCGAGCGCATCCCGGCAGGCCTCGAGCACGGCTCCTTCGACGCAGCCGCCGGTGAGGGAGCCGACGATGCCGCCGGCGGCATCGACGAGCATCGACGTCCCCGCCGGGCGCGGAACCGACCCTTCGGTTGCGATGATCGTCGCGACGGCGACATCTTGCGGCTCCTGCGAGTCGAAGAGCCGCGTCGCAGCGGCGGAGAGAACGTCGAGCATCGTCGTCACAGCCAGGGACGCATCGGCACGAGAGCGCGTTCGGCGAGTTTGGTCAGCCGGTGGCGGTTGAGCCAGTCCGAACCGAGTTCGACACAGTGCGTGGAGTCGCTGTCGAACACCTTCTCCATCTCCGCGGCGAATGCACGGTCGATGACTTCGACATTCGTCTCGTAGTTGAAGGTCAACGACAGCCGGTCGATGTTCGCCGTGCCCACCGTCGACCATTCGCCGTCGACGGTCGCGACCTTCGAATGGATCATGCTCGCGGTGTAGAGCAGAACCGTGACCTTCGAGTTGATCATCTGCTCGAAGAATCCGCGGGAGAGCCAATCGCCGAGGATGTGGTTCGACTCCTGCGGAACCATGACCCGCACGTCGACCCCGCGCTCCGCCGCCTCGACGAGAGAGCGCAGCAGCTGCTGGTCGGGAATGAAATAGGGCGTCGTCAGCCAGATCCGCTTCCGCGCACGGGCGAAGGCGTCGAGATACATGTTGCGAATCGGATAGACGAGGTGGATCGGCAGGTTCGCCGCGACCCGCAGCTTCGACTCCCAGGCAGCGGGCGGAACCCAGGAGATCTGCTCGTCTGAGTCGTGGAATTCGTTCCACACTTCCGCGATGGTCTGTCGCAGGCCCCAGGCACCGGGACCGACCGAGCGCAGGTGGGTATCGCGCCAATGCCGGGCGTAGAGAGATCCGATGTTGAACCCGCCGACGAAGGCCACATCGTCATCGATGACGAGGATCTTCGAATGGTTGAATCCAGAGTGGCGCAACGGGCCCCGCCAGAACTTCCGCGCAACTGTCGGCAGGCGCAGCACACGGATCTGCTCGGAGAGCTGACGGTAGAAGGAGATGGGCACCGACAGGTTGGCGAAGCCGTCGTAGATGAGGTGGATCTCCACGCCGCGGGCCGAGGCGGCGTTGAACGCGTCGATGAACCTCTGCCCGACCTCGTCGTTCTTCCAGATGAACGTCTCCATGAGGATCGACTCGCGAGCCGAGGCGATCGCATCGAGCATGTCCTCGTAGAGAGTGGCACCATCGGTGTAGATGTCGAGTTCTGACTGTTCGACCGTCGAACTGAACGTTCCCGGTCGCGGAGCAGTCCGCGTCTTTCGCCCTCGCTGCTGGATGAGGTCGACGGCCATCGAGACGGCGACGGTCGCCGGCACCGCACTGGCGAGTCCGGCGACCGCCCAGGGCACGATCCGACGCAGACGGTCGACTTGGCGGAGGGCAGGATTTCGCAGAGGAGACATCCGCTCACTCTATCCTTTCCGACCCTCCGCCTGTCTCAGCCGAAGATGCTCACTCCCCCGGGCCCGACGAGGCAACCGACGACGATGAGTACGACCCCCCAGAGAATCTGCTTCCTGAAGATGGCGAAGATTCCTGAGATGACGAGGATCGCTGCGATGATCCAGAGAATGACAGCCATGGGTACTCCTTCATTCGGTGATTGCGAAGGCCGCTTACCGGCAACCGGTTCGCCTTCGAATCGCCAATCTAACACCGCTTCGCTGACCTGGCAGGACGGCGACGGTGCCTCAGCAGGTGGAACCGGGAACGACACTCCCGGAAAGCGAATCCGATGGAAGAGCGTGCGAAACGCCCCCGTACACTGTTGCCGAAGCTGAACTGTTCTGACCGGACTTCGAGGCGAGGAGCCAGCCATGCCCCATAACCGCTCACTGGAGGGATACCTCCGGCGGCCGGAATTCGCCACAGACCTGCTGCAGATCGCCAAGGGCGTGATCGCCGCCACCGGTGCCTGGTGGGTCTCTGACGCCGTGCTTGACAGTCAGATGCCGTTCCTTGCTCCGTGGACGGCGCTGCTGACGGTCCACGCCACCGTCTACCGGTCGTTCTCTCGAGGGGTGCAGACGACGATCGCGTCGACGATCGGCGTGGGCGTGTCCTTCCTCATCGGCAACTACCTCGGTGTCGGTCTCTGGACTTTCGCTCTGGCGATGTTCGTCGGTCTGGCCGGTGCCCGCCTGTCGTGGATCCGCGACGAAGGTGTGGCGATCGCGACGACCGCGATCTTCGTCCTCGGCTCCGGATTCGATTCTCAGCAGCCTCTGCTCGTCGACCGACTCCTCGAACTGGCCCTCGGAGTGGCTGTCGGCCTTGTGGTCAACCTCCTCATGGTCCCACCTCTGCGTGATCGGCAGGCGGCACGCTACATCGACAGCGTCAACCGGCAGATGGGCGAAGTGCTCACCGACATGTCGGACCAGTTCTCCCGCTCCTGGGACGCGGATGCCGCCCAGGAGTGGTTCGAGCGGACGGAGGCCATGAGCCGAGAGCTCGACTCGGCGTGGCAGACTGTGCGGTTCGCCCGTGAGAGCCGACGCATCAATCCCCGCTCAGCGATCCGCGCCAGGAGACTGCGACGCCGGGCAGACACAGCCGACTCCGCGAAGAAGGAAAGCTACGAGAGCATCCTGTTCAGAGCCGACGAAGGCATCTCTCACCTGCGGAACCTCGCCCGCACTCTCCGTGAGGCCTCCTCATCCGAAAGAGAATGGAACACCTGGTTCCGCGACGAGTGGGCGGCGATCGTCGCCGATGCCGGACGGTCCGTCGCCGATCCCGATGCCGACGTCGGACCGATCTACGACCGCCTCCAACAGCTGTCGACCGACATCTCCCAGGAACGGTCGCTTCCGGAGACCACGTGGCCGATCTACGGATCACTCATCACCAGCCTGCGCCACATCGTCGTCATCGTCGACGATGTCGCCTCGGCGCGCAGCGCCCGGGAGTCCGATTGACCCCGACTCCCTGGGCATAGGTCAGGTGCCCACCGAGGTAGCCGCCGACTCCCACAGCTGAGAGTCCGGCGAGCGACAGGAGGATCCCCGTCTTCCGACGCCCTTTCGCTCGGGCCAGCCAGGAGGCCGATTGCAGAGAGGTGCCGACCGAATTGGCCACCGCGTGGACGATGCCCACCCGTTGAGCCGGGCCGTCGACCTCGCTCCAGTCGGAGGCACCCGACCAGGCGGTCGGCACGGCCGAGAGCACACCGATTCCGATCAGTCTCTTCGCAGCCGCTGCGCTCTCCTCCCCACCGGTGAGATCGAGCAGTGTGGCCATCGACCACGCTCCGATGGGGACGTCCGTGAGCATCGGGTGCAGCGGATGCCCGAGCCACGAACCCGACAGCGCATCCTTCACCGGCCCGAACTCCGTCAGCTTGCGCACAGCCTTCGCCAGTGGGGCGGAGAGCGGGTCGAGGGCGCGCCCCGATTCGATCTTCTCCATGGTCGTGGTGAGGAACTTCATCTCTGCCGCCTTTCGCTTGTGCTCGCAGTGTTGTGACCCGTCGGCTCCTTCTCGGCTGTCGGCCCGGCGCCTCCGGCGCGGTAGTCCCGCAGGGGCACGGCTCCGGAGTCGAAGGCGTCGAGGATGTCCTCGACGATGCGCCAGCCCTCCTCGGCGGCATCACCGCGGACGCTGAACGTCGGATCGCCGTCGAGGATCCCCCGCAGCACTCCCCCATAGGATTCGAGTCCCGGTTCCTCCACCTCGGCACGGGCCGTTGCCGTGGCAAGACCCCGCTGGTCAGAGGGGCCGCCGAGGTTGATGTCCAGCCCGAAGCATTCGTCGTCGAGGCTGATCCGCAGAATGTTCGGAGCCAGGTCAGAAGACGCCCCGAAACGTGAGTAGGTGTGCGGTGGTCGACGGAAGGTGACAGCGATCTCCTGGCGCGGACTGCCGATCGCCTTTCCCGAGCGCAGCGTCACGGGAACGCCGCTCCATCGCCAGGTGTCGACCTCGAGTCTCACCTGACCGAATGTCTCGGTCTCATTCGCGGGGTCGACGCCGTCCTCGGCCGTGTAGGCCGGAAGGCTGCGCCCGTCGAGCTCGCCGGCCGTATAGCGGCCGCGGACGACCGCTGTCGACGGATCGTCGTCCCAGATCCTCGTCGACCGCAGCACGTGGGCGGTCAGCGCCGGCACTTCGACGTGGTCGAAGACCGAGGGCGGATCCATCATCACCAGCGCCATGACCTGAAGCAGATGGGATTGGATCATGTCCCGGAATGCGCCGGTCCCGTCGTAGTAGGCGGCTCGTCCCTCCAGGCCGAGGCTCTCGTCGAAGACGATCTCGATGGACTCGACGTTCTCGCGGTTGAGCAGCGGTTCGACGACCTGATTGGCAAAGCGCAGTCCCATGAAGTCGAGGACAGCCGGCAGATTGAGGAAATGGTCGACCCGGAAGGTCTGTTCTTCGGGAACGAGCCGCGCAACCGCGGCATTGATCTCCTCGGCCGAGTCGAGATCGAAGCCGATCGGCTTCTCGAGAGCCAGCAGCAGATCCTCGGGAAGGTCGAGAGCGGACATCGCGTCGAGCGCCTGCATGGTGATCCGGGGAGGCAGGGCGAAGTACAGACAAGCCGGGGTGCCGATCTTCGAGAGAAGATCTCCGAGGCTCTCACCGTCTGTGACATCGCACTGGATGAACGAAGAATTCTCACGGGCGTAGGAGACGGCAGGGCCGCGCGCGTCGACCGAATCGAAGGCATCGGTCACGACCTGCTGAAAGTCGACATCCGGTGTCTGCGACGAGCCGATGACGGAGATGCGCCTCTCGGGCGCAGCCGTCAGCAGCGAGCCGAGACCGGGCAGCAGGAGCCGGGAGGCGAGATCGCCCGAGGCCCCCAGGATCACGAGGTTCTTCATGGCATCCATGTCGGGGACCCTACGCCCGATCCCGGGTTTGCGGGACCCCCCTTAAAATCCGCTCCAGGATCTGTTTCACTGACCCCATGGGTACCGATCGCCGCGACTCCAACCGCACACCGCTCGAAGACTACGCGCTGCTCTCGGACAAGCGCACGGGCGCGCTGCTGTCCCGACAGGGCAGCATCGACTGGCTCTGCTGTCCCCGGTTCGACTCCCCGTCGGTCTTCTCCGCCCTGCTCGGCGACGCCGACGACGGTCGCTGGCTGCTGTCGGTGCCGGACGGGACTGTCGTCGAGCGCCGATACCTCGATCGCACCTTCATCGTCGAGACCATCTGGCAGACCGCCGCCGGCAGAGTCCGCGTCACCGATCTCCTCTCCGCGGAGGCGGACACGCAGGTGAAGGAGCTTGATCAGCGGACTCGCGTCATCCGCCGAGTCGAATGCGTCGAGGGCTCAGCGGCAGTCGAACACGACCTGCGCATCGTCTTCGACTACGGGCGAGCCACACCGTGGACGCGGAAGGTGGTCAGCGGAACCTCCCGGGAGCCCGGCCTGCTGTCGATCGCCGGACCCGACGCGCTCTTCCTCACCGGGCCGGCCCTCGACCCGGACAGTGCCGACCAACGACGCCGAGACAGGGAATATGAAGGCGGAGGGTCGACCGACGGGCAGAACCGCCCCGATGACCCACAGGGTGCGACCGCCTCGGCGCTGGTCGGACACTTCGACATGTCCGAAGGCGACGTGTTGGAATGGATGCTCACCTGGCACCGGTCCCACCTCGATGCGCCGGACCCGATCGACGTCTCGCAGGCCCTCGAGGCAACGGCCGCCGACTGGGAGGAATGGGCGTCCCATATCAGCGTCCGCAACCGGCAGGAGGAACTCGTCCTCAGGTCCCTGCTGGTCCTGCGAGCGCTGACGAACGAGGCCACCGGAGGCATCGTCGCAGCGCCCACGACATCGCTGCCCGAGGACTTCGGCGGGCAGCGCAACTGGGACTACCGCTTCACCTGGCTGCGGGACGCTTCGCTGACGATCGGCACCCTTGTCGACCATGATTTCACCGACGGTGCTCTGCACTGGCGCAACTGGCTGCTGCGCGCGGTGGCCGGGGACCCCGACGACGTGCAGATCATGTACGGAATCGCTGGTGAGCGCAAGCTCGATGAGGACGAGCTGCACCACCTCGGCGGCTATGAGAACTCCCGCCCCGTCCGGGTGGGGAACGGGGCGTACGCCCAATACCAATCCGATGTCATCGGGGAAGTCATGCTGGCGCTGTCCGCTCTGCGCGATGCGGGGGTGGAGGAGGACGAGTTCTCCTGGGCGCTGCAGAAGAACCTGCTCAGCTTCGTCGAACGCAATCTCGACCGCAAGGGCCACGGCATCTGGGAGATGCGCGGCTCCGCGCAGTACTTCACCCACGGCCGCGCGATGATGTACGCCGCGTTCGACCAGGGAGTCCGTGCCGTCGAAGACCACGGGCTCCGAGGCCCGGTGGGGCGGTGGAGTTCACTGCGCGATCGTCTGTATGAGGAGATCATGGAGCACGGCTTCGACGAGGAGCTCGACTCATTCACCCAGACCTACGGCAACGAGGAGGTCGACGCCTCGCTGCTCCAGCTGCCGACCACCGGACTGGTCGCCGCCGACGATCCGCAGATGCTGGGCACCGTGAAGAAGATCGAGGAGGACCTCCTCGACGAGCACAACATGGTTCGTCGCTACCGCACGGAAGCCGGACTCGATGGTCTGCCCGGCAACGAGTACTCGTTTCTCATGTGCTCCTTCTGGCTCGTCGAGCAGTACGCGAAGAGCGGACGTCACGAGGACGGCGGCAAGCTCATGGATTCGCTGTGCGGCTACGCCTCGGATCTCGGGCTCTTCGCGGAGGAATACGATTCCGGCTCCGGACGTCTGGCGGGGAACTATCCGCAGGCGTTCAGCCATCTCGGCCTCGTCCGCGCCGTCGACGCCCTCGAAGGCAGTCCCCGTTACGCACGGGCCTGAGCCCGTACGCGCGGGCCTGAGCCCGAAGAACTCAGGCCTCTGCCTCGTTGTCGGTGTCGCGTCGTTCGCGGCGTTCGTTCTCGCGCTTGCTGTACGTGGCTCGCCGAATCTCATCGTCGCTGTCGAAGTTGGACCCGAGTGCTCCGGCCAATGTGCCCAGACAAGCCGCCAACCACGCAAGCCTCGGATAGTTGAAGAAGCTCACGGGATGCATGAGTTCGGAGCCGAGCTGACCATCGTCGACCACGACGAGTCCCAGTGCGAACAGGAAGGCGAACAGGACCAGGAACATCAGGGCCACGCTGGTGCCCACCATGATGACCGTGGTGGTGTTGTCCAGCCCGCCCTGCCATGCGTACACCGCATCGCGCCGCTTGGTCCAGAGGCGATTGCGGAAGATCAGCCAGAAGGTCAGCGCCGCGATGACGAGCAGACCGATCAGGAGCAGACGCGCCGGATGCAGGGAATCGGCCAATGTCCACATCGAACTGTAGAAGACACCGAATGTGCCCACGGCCGCTGCGGCGGCGATGGAGGTGGTCAGTGCGGGAAGCATCCGCCCGGGCCGGTTGCTGCGCACCATTCCCG
Source organism: Brevibacterium sp. CFH 10365 (assembly GCF_009299785.1). NCBI lineage: Bacteria > Bacillati > Actinomycetota > Actinomycetes > Micrococcales > Brevibacteriaceae > Brevibacterium > Brevibacterium sp. CFH 10365. The sequence goes on from NZ_VIGO01000004.1 coordinate 304,914, forward strand.
TCAGCAGCCGCAGCCGGTTGAGCCATCCGGGCATCACGATGTACTCGGTGTCATCCCGTCCCAGACCGGGGCCCCCGCGGTCCCCACGCGCACTTCTCAGCTTCGCGATCGATCGTACGGAGTCCTCCAACGAGTTCTGCCCCGTCTCCTCCTGCGTCGAGAAGATGAGCGCAACCACCAGATTCCGTGTCTGTGCCAGAAGACGATGAGCACCCAATGCCGGAACCGAGACCAGCAGAGCCCGATTGGCGGTGCTGACTTCGCACAGCATCGGCTCAGTGTCATGGTGGCGGGGCAGTTCGGTCAGGTACACGATGTAGTCCCACTCATACCGGCTTCTCAGGTCTTCGGCTCTGTCCATGAAGGGGATATCGCCGTCGGGGGTGAGTGAGAACGATTCGCTGCTGACTTCGACGTGCCACTCGACGTCCTCGATACGATCGGCCAATTCTCGTTTCAGAGACCCTGCGACCGACTGAGCGATCTTCTGCGGCACCCCAGGATCGGCCATCAGTCCGACGACCTTCGCTTCTGAACCCATGCTTTCATCCTGAATCACGGGGCTCCTACCGTCTACCCCCTGCAGCAGGTGCATCGCCTGCAGCACGTCAGATGCCGTCTGCCCCGTTGCAGACCGTGACCCTCGACGATGACGCGTTGCACGCTCCGTCAATGGTCGGTTGCCAAGCGCACTCCCAGAGCGATCATCACAGCAGCACTCGTGCGATCGAGCCAGATTCTGACGCGTTCACGTGTGAGCACACCTCGAGCGCGAGTGGCGGCGAGGACGATCGCCGAGTGCCAAATGATGCCGACGGCCAGGGCGATGGACACCAGCAGCACTCCCCAGCCGCCTGTTGTCGCTTCTGTGGGGAGGAACTGGGGAAGGATGCTGATGTAGAAGACTCCGACCTTGGGGTTGAGCATATTGCTGATCAATCCGCTGCGAGCCGCATCGATCGCGTTCTGTGGAGCCGGTGCCGCAGTCTCCGTGTCGGTTGACCGGTTGCGCGGGAGGGACTTCCAGATCGCCATACACCCCAGCCACACGAGATAACACGCTCCAGCAATCCGCACCACGTCGTATGCGATTGTTGAGGCGGCAAGCAACGCAGTCAGGCCGACGAGGCTGGCAAGTGCCCATATGGCATGCCCGACTTCGACACCGACAACGGCGGCGAATCCTGAGCGTCGCCCGTGGAAGAGCGTCGACCGAAGAACGATCATGAGGTCGACTCCAGGTGTGGCCGCGCCGATGACTGCCACGAGGGCCCAGGCTGTCAGCTGCTGTGGTTCCATTGTCCTCTTCCGAGCGAAACTGATCGTAGTCAACCGTGCCAGCCTATCGGCATGTGCCCGGCCGAGGGGACTAGCCAGTGCTCGAAACCTGCGTTTCAATGGTGGCATGAGAGCTATCTGGACCGGATCCATCGCCTTCGGTCTCGTGAATGTGCCCGTGAAGCTGTACTCGGCCACGGAGAACCACGACGTGCGAATGCACCAGGTCCACAAGAAGGACGGCGGGCGAATCCGCAACCAGCATCGCTGCGAGGAATGCGGGAAGACCGTCGAGTACGACGACATCGACAAGGCCTATGACGACGGCGAGCACCGGGTCGTCCTCACGGACGAGGACTTCGAGGCACTTCCCGCAGAGGACAACGACGACATCGACGTCCTGCAGTTCGTGCCCAGCGATGAGATCGACCCCATCATGCTCGAGAAGGCCTACTTCCTCGAGCCGACGTCGAAGACGCCGAAGGCCTACCTCCTGCTGCGTCAGACTCTCGAGGACACCGAGCGGACCGCGATCGTCAAGCTCACTCTGCGCACGCGCACGCGTCTGGCCGTGCTCCGGGTGTGCGGCAAGGTCCTCATGATCCAGACCCTGCGCTGGGCCGATGAGATCCGCGACGTCGACTTCAAGGGAGTGAACTCGAAGGCGAAGATCTCGGACAAGGAGCTCGAGATGTCGGAGAAGCTCGTCGAGTCCTACTCCGAGGACTTCACCCCCGAAGAGTTCAGCGACGACTACCAGGTCGAGCTGCGCAGACTCATCGACGCGAAGATCGAATCGGGCGAGAGCCTCGATATCGAGAAGACCTTCGATGAGGAAGACTCCGGGGAGGACACCGGAGGCGATGTCATCGACCTCATGGAGGCGCTGCGCAAATCCGTGGACAGTTCTCGGTCGTCGAAGGAGGGGACGTCGGGCAAGAAGTCGAATGCGAAGAAGACCTCCTCGAAGAAGTCGGGGACGAAGAAGTCGTCCCCCGCGAAGAAACGCACCGGTTGAGAAGCTGCGGAGGGGAATCGGCATGACGAGACAGCCCATCGACAGCACGGCCGCTTTTCTCAGAGACGGCTATGCCTTCGCGTCCCGCCGCTGCGAGACCGAGGGCACCGACCTCTTCACCACACGCCTGTTCCTCAAACCGACCACCTTCATCCTCGGTGAGGAGGCGGCGGGGATCTTCTACGACGGCGAGCACCTCACCCGAGCGGGTGCGATGCCCACGAGCGTCCAGCACCTGCTCCAGGACGAAGGCTCCGTCCAAGCCCTCGACCCACCGGCTCATCACCGGAGGAAGGCGGCCTTCCTCTCACTCATGGACAGCGGATCGATCGACCGCCTCGGCGAGATCTTCGTCGAGGAATGGGCGCTGGCCCGCGATGCTCGGCCCGGGCCGCGACGAATCGTCCTGCACGACTTCGCCCGCGCAGTGCTCACGCGCACGGCCTGCCGGTGGGCGGGCATCGACATCGAGGACACCGATGTGCCTCGCCTGACCCGCGAGCTGGGCCTCATGGTCGACCGGGCGGGCACGAAGGGACCGAGCAATTGGAAGGCCCGGCGGCGCAGGCGCAGCACGGAGAACTGGGCGACCCGGCAGATCGAGAAAGTGCGCCGAGGCGACTCATCGCCGTCTTCGCCGCCGTCGCACTCACCGAGCACCCACGGTGGCGCGAGGCCTTCGCCGCCGACGAGGAGTCCGACCTCGAACCATTCGTCCAAGAGGTGCGGCGCTTCTATCCCTTCTTCCCTGTGGTCCCCGGACGAGTCCGCACACCTTTCGAATGGCACGGCCACCGGTTCGACGTCGACGACCGCGTCATCCTCGACCTCTACGGCACCTGCCACGACAGGCGCCTGTGGGCAGACCCCGGAGCATTCGAACCCGCACGCTTCCGGGGATTCAGCTGGGCCGAAGACCCCAACACGCTCATCGCCCAAGGAGCAGGCCGACACGGCAGCGACCACCGCTGTCCGGGCGAATGGAGCACCGTCGAACTCCTCAAGCGAGCGACCCGGCTCTTGGCACGCGACGCAACAGAGACGCCCACCCAGGACCTGTCCATCCCGCTCAACCGCTTTCCGACGCTGCCTCGCAGCGGTTTCGTCTTCCACACCGGAACCCATCGGAGCGGACAGCCGAGAAGGAGGAGACCCGATGCATCCGACCCGAGCCGCGCCGGCCTGAGCGCACCGCCCACCCAACTGACCGAAACCTCGAACCGACCACGAAGGAGCTGTTCCACCATGCCGAAGACGACGAAGACAGGAAAGCCGAAGGAGAGCGAGCTGCCCTCGACGCTGGAGAAGTCGAGCAAGAAGGCGCAGCGGACCTTCGCCAAGGCCTACGACTCGGCCATCGACCAATACGGAGACGAGAAGCGCGCTCACCAGGTCGCTTACGACGCACTCAAACACAGCTATGAGAAGGTCGGCGACAAATGGGAGGAGAAGGACTCCTCCGGCCCGTCGGACGCGCAGAGCTCCGGCGGCAAGAACACCGACCGCAAGACCGCCGGCGGAGTCGACGCGAAAGCCTCGAAGGAGCACCTCTACGAGCAGGCGAAGAGACTGAAGATCTCAGGACGATCGTCGATGACGAAGCAGGAACTCGTCGACGCACTCGAAAAGGAGAGCAAGCGGAAGACGAAGCAGAAATGAGTGGCTCACGCGGCGAAAACGAAGCGGCATGAAGAGATCTTCCGGCAGCCGAACGCCGGGACTACCGTGAGGATCCCCGTCCCGCTGTCCCGACAGACGCACAATCAGAGATCGGAGCACCATGACAGACACATTCCCCGTTCCCGAACCGCACGGATCCGAGAGCACCCGGAGAGAGAACGCCGAGAAGGGATTCGTCGCACCCGAGTCGCTGACGAAGAACCTGCAGAACGTCCTCGTCGACTTCATCGCTCTCAGCCTGGTCGCCAAACAGGCGCACTGGAACATCGTGGGCACGAACTTCCGAGATCTCCATCTCAACCTCGACGAGGTGACGTCGGTCGCCCGCAGCGGCAGCGACGCCCTCGCCGAGCGGATGAGGGCGCTGCACGGTTCGCCCGACGGACGGCCCGCGGTCATCGCCGCGCAGACCGATCTGGCGACGTTCCCGGCCGGAGAGATCACCACCCACGATGCGATCGACCACGTCGTGGGCGCGATCGAGACCACCGTCGGCAGCATGCGCAGATGCGACGACGAAGTCGACTCCGCCGACCCGACGACCGCCGATATGTTCCACGAATACATCGCCCAGCTCGAGCAGCAGGCCTGGTTCATCAGCGCAGAGACCCGCACACCGAACTGAGCCGGCCACTCACCCACAATCGAGCCACTCACCCACTATCGAGGAGGAGAAGACGATGACCATCTGCGACACCTGCGGAAACGACTATGAACAGACATTCACCCTGTCGTTCGAAAACGAATCCTGGAACTTCGACAGCTTCGAATGCGCGATCCACAAGGCCGCGCCGACGTGCGAGCACTGCGGATGCCGAATCCTCGGCCACGGAGTCCATGACGGCGAATCCGTGTTCTGCTGCTCGCACTGCGCGCGCGAGGCAGGGCTCACGGAGGCCACCGACGACAAAGGAGGAAGCCGATGAGCGACCAGCTGACCTTCCAGAACCCCGTCCGACGATTCCCCGACATCTCACCGCCGAAGCAGCATCAGCCCGAGCCGGGTCTCGACGCCGAGCTCATTCCCGGCACGGACCGCGGTGAGGACAGCTACACCGGCACCGGCAGGCTCCGCGGCCGCAGGGCACTGATCACCGGCTCGGACTCCGGCATCGGGTCCGCCGTCGCGATCGCCTTCGCCCGTGAAGGAGCCGATGTCGCTCTGTCCTATCTGCCCGCCGAGGAGGAGGATGCCCAGCACGTCTGCGAGGTCATCCGCCAGGCCGGTCGCAAGGCCGTGCCGCTGCCGGGAGACCTGTCCGACCCTGACTACTGCCGCGAGGTGGTCCGCCGGGCGGTCGAGGAACTGGGCGGACTCGATGCGGTGGTCAACAACGCCGGCCGACAGATCGCCGTCGAAGACATCGCCGACCTTACGGACGAGCAGTGGGAGGAAACCTTCCGAACGAACATCCACGCGATGTTCCGGGTCTCCCAGGCCGCGCTCGAGCATCTCGAGCCCGGGTCGACGATCGTCAACAGCACCTCCGTGCAGGCGTATTCGCCATCCGCCCACCTCATCGACTATGCGTCGACGAAAGCGGCGATCAACAACTTCACGAAGGGGCTGGCCACACAGCTGGCTCCGAAGGGCATCCGAGTGAACTCCGTGGCACCGGGGCCGATCTGGACCCCGCTGCAGGTCTCGGACGGACAGCCGAAGGACGCCCTGCCGCACTTCGGGAAGAACACTCCGCTGGGCCGGGCCGGACAGCCGACGGAGCTGGCTCCCGCGTACGTCTTCCTCACCTCATCGGAGTCGAGCTATGTCATCGGTGAGACCCTCAACGTCAACGGCGGCCAGCCCACCCCCTGACCGTCGGCTCCAGGGACGATGGTCGACGTCGTGAGATCGGAAGGAGACAATGATGAGTTCACCCGATGACGAACAGCCGAGGCCGAACACCGACCGGCACGGCACCGGCAACCCCAACCTCGACCCGCAGCCGGCCGGCGATCCCGACCTCGAGGAGGGCGGCGGCGTCCGTCCGGGCGCCACTCCTCCGGAGTCGCATTCGGCGACCGCTTCACCGCCCCACCCTCCGGCGTCGCGACCGCCGAAGACGAAATGGGTGATCGTCGGAATCGGCTGCGTGCTGGCGATCATCGTGTTCTTCTTCGTCGCCTATATCGTCGGCATCTTCGGCTGATGCGCCGACCGCGGTCACTCGCCGCGACCAGACCCTCGGCTCGCGTCGTCGGCCAGTACGCCCTGCGGACGATCGGCTTCGGTCATGGCGGAGAGGAACCGCAGCACGGTCTCGCGTTCCTGGCTGTCCAGGGCCGCGATCGCCTCGAAGCGCCGCGCGTGCTGGCGGCCGACCGACTCGTGCGCGGCCTGCGCTGTCTCGGGAGTCACCTCGATGCTGGTGGTGCGCCTGTCGTGGGGGTGCGGAACCCGGACCAGGTGCCCCCCGGCGACGAGGCGGTCGACGAGCTTCGTCGTCGAGGCGCTGGAGATGCCGACGGCCGCAGCGATGTCCTTGGGAGTGACGACGAGCCCCTGCCGCTGCGCGCGGATGAGCAGGCGGATGGTGCGCATATCGCTGTCGTTGAGCTGCATGTAGCGTCGCGACGCCTCGGCGAGGACGCGTTCGGCCTCATGCCACTGCCGCAGCGCCTCCATCAGTGCGGTGCACTCCGCGATCTCGGATTCGGACAGGGCCGAGCGATCGGAGAACTCCGATTCGTTCGAGAAGTAGGTCAGCCCAGCTGCCTTCGAGTCTGCGGACGGCACGCTGACAGCATACCGCTGACGTGTTAGATTGAACTCTCGCCTGGCTAAAGAAATTGGAGAGCGTCCTGACCGTCGAATCCCGCCTCGTCGAAGTCCTCGCCGCCGCTCGGCGACGCTCTCGAGTCCGAACTCAGCAGTACGAGCAGCTCTGGGAAGCGCTGTCGAGGATGGCCTTGGGCGGAAAGATGATCCGGCCCCGCCTGCTCATCGATGCCCATGAGGGCCTGGGAGGCACGGCAGCGCAGGCCGCGATCGACGCCGCCGGCGCGATGCAGCTGCTGCACATCGGCCTGATCATCCACGATGACGTCATCGACAACGACACCGTGCGTCGAGGAGAGATGAACATCACCGGACAGTTCTCCTCCGAGGCCATGCTCCTCGGAGCCACGAGCGCCGCAGCGCAGACGTGGGGGATCTCCTCGTCCCTGCTCGCCGGTGACCTCATGCTCAACGAGGCCCAGTCCCTCCTGGCGCGCCTCGACCTCGACACCCCGCGCCGGCTCGCCGTGCTCGACATCTACGATGAGACGATCGCCGAGAGCGTCGCCGGAGAACAGTCCGACGTGTGGCTGAGCCTCCACCTCGACGAGCCCGATACCGGTGACGTGCTCACGATGATCGGACGCAAGACCGCCGCCTACTCGTTCGAGGCCCCGCTGTCCATCGCCGCGGTCCTCGCCGGAAGCGACGACAGCCTGGTCGAGCGGCTGCGCGCCATCGGCCGCCGCATCGGCATCGTCTACCAGCTCAGAGACGATGTCCTCGGACTCTTCGGCGATGAGCAGGAGACCGGCAAATCCGTACTCAGCGACCTCCGAGAAGGCAAGGAGACCCTGCTCGTCAACACGGCCCGAGCCCATCCGGGCTGGTCCCAGGTCGCCCATCTCTTCGGCGATCGGGGCCTCGACGCCGAGGGCGGCCTCCGGCTGCGGCAGGTCATCGAGGAGTCCGGGGCGAGGGCGTTCGTCGAATCGATGATCGCCGAGCACTGCGAGACCATCGCCGGACTCATCGCCGAGGCGGAGCTGCCGCAGGCGCTTGCGGGCAGACTCGCGGACCTCACCTCCGCCTGCAGTCTGAGGTGTGCATGAGCGGGGCCGATCAACACCGTCCGAGCCGACGGGCGGTGCCCGGCGACGAGCCGGGCGGACCCCCTGTCGAGCGGGTGCCCCTCGAACACGGCGCCGACCTCTGGCGCATCCGCTCCTTCGACGCCGCCCGCCAGGTGCTGCGGGCCCGACACCTCACGACGCAGGCCGGGTTCACCGCGGAGCGGATCCCTCGCGGCGTCTTCCGCCGCCACCCGATCCTCATCTCCGACGGGGAGTCCCATGACTCGCAGCGCCGAGAGCTCGCCCGCTTCTTCGCTCCCGCCGTGATCGCCGACAGGTACGGCGAGCGCATCGATGCTCTTGCGCAGGACACGGTCGGCCCGGTTGCCGCGGCCGGCCGGTGCCGCCTCGACGAGGTGGCTCTGCACTTCTCCGTGGCCGTGACCTCCGAAGTCGTGGGACTGACCGAATCCTCCATCGCGGGCATGTCGCGGCGGCTCGAGGGATTCTTCACCCAGCCGCCGGTCGACCTCGCCGCTCCCGGTTGGGGGCGGACCCGGAGGCAATGGCTGCAGGCTGCGGTCAACGGTCTTGTCCCGATCGCCCGGTTCTACCTCGCCGACGTCCGTCCGGCGCTTCGGGCCCGGCGCCGCAGGCAGCGCGATGACGTCCTGTCCCATCTCATCGGGGCCGGACACAGCACGTCGGACATCCTCGTCGAGTGCGTCACCTACGGCACGGCCGGGATGGTCACCACCCGCGAATTCATCACCATGGCGTGCTGGCATCTGCTCTCAGACGGCGAGCTCGGGGCGGAGTACCTCGCGGCCGACCGGCCGCGGCGGCTGGAGATCCTCGAGGAGATCATCCGCCTCGAACCGGTCGTCGGCCACCTCTACCGACGCGCGCAGGCCGACATCGAGGTCACGGCACCGGATCGCACCGTGACGATCCCCGCCGGGGACCTCATCGACGTCTGCGTCCGCGCGACGAACACCGATGAAGAGGCGATGGGGCCCGACCCTCAGTCTCTGTGCCCCGTGCGGCACACAGCCGGAGCCGCCCCGGCCGTCGGCATGAGCTTCAGCGACGGGGCGCACAAGTGTCCGGGGCAGTCGCTGGCGCTGTTCGAGACCGATGCGCTCGTCCACCGCCTGCTCGGCCGCGGCCCGCGACTGGTCGCCGAGCCGGAGATCGGCTGGGACAGCGTCATCTCGGGCTACCGGCTGCGCGGACTCCAACTGGCCTTCGACGAGGGCTCCGGCCCGGAGAGGAGACTGTCGTGAGCGCCTTCGAGTATCTGCTCCTCATGGGTGCCTGCGTACTCATCACCCTGCCCCTGGAGCTGTTCTTCCGGGCGCGCGTGTACCGCCGGTGGAGAACCGTGCTGTGGGCGCTCGTACCCGTCATCGTCGTCTTCTGCCTCTGGGACGTCGTCGCCATCGCCCGCGACCATTGGGTGTACAACCCGCGATTCGTCACCGGCATCCACCTCGGCAACCTGCCGCTCGAGGAGCTCGTGTTCTTCATCGTCATCCCCCTGTGCGCCCTGCTCAGCTATGAGGCGGTCGGCACAGTGCTCACCGCTGTGCGCAAGCGCGTCAGGCCCGAAAGCCGGCCCCGCCCAGACAGTTCGCCCCGGCCCGCACGCCAGTCCCGGCCACACGAGCGCACTGACCGGCGGCCCGAAGCCGAAGGAGGCGGCGAACGATGAGCGTGCCCGAGTACACGATCATGACCGTCATCGGGATGATCCTCGTCGTCGGCCTCGAGCTGTTCGTCTTCCGCTCAGGCATCTTCCGCCGGGCGAAGTACTGGGCGGCGCTGAGCATCTGCCTGGTCTTCCAGTGCTTCGTCGACGGCTGGCTGACGAAGCTTTCGGATCCCATCGTCATCTACAACCCGCAGGGGCTCAGCGGCATCCGGTTCCCGTGGGACATCCCGATCGAGGACTTCGGCTTCGGCTTCGCCATGATCACTGCCGTCCTCATGCTCTGGCAGTGGCGCCTGAACAGGCACGCTGCGGCCACCGGAGAGGAGAGCAGATGAGCCGTCCAGCCTCCCAACCGCGCCCCCGCGACCGGCACGCGATCCTCACCCCCTCCCACCCGGGCCGTCCGCGTCTGCTGCGGCCCAAACGGGTGACCGTCGTCGGCGGAGGCATCGCCGGACTGGCCGCGGCCGCGGTCCTCGCCGAGCACGGGGCCAGTGTGCACCTGGTCGAGGCCGAGTCCAGCCTCGGCGGACGGGTCCGGGCCTGGAGCCTCGACGGGGAGCGGACGATGAGCCGCGGATTCCACGCCTTCTTCCGCCAGTACTACAACCTCCGCAACCTGCTCGCACGCACCGATCCCGGCCTGGACCGTCTGGTCCCGGTCACGGACTATCCGCTCGTGGGTCGCGACGGTCTGCGCGACTCCTTCGCCCGGATTCCGCGGACTCCCCCGCTCAGCCTCGCGGGATTCGTGCTCACCAGCCCGTCCTTCCCGCTGCGCGGTCTGGCCGACGTCGACCTGACGACGGCGTTCGAACTCATCGACGTCGACTTCCCGGACTCCTATCGCCGCTACGACGGAGAGTCGGCCGAGCAGTTCCTCGACCGGCTGCGGTTCCCGGTCGGGGCGCGGCATCTCGCGCTCGAGGTCTTCGCCCGCTCCTTCTTCGCCCACCCTGCGGACTTCTCCGCCGGCGAACTCGTGGCGATGTTCCACACGTACTTCACGGGCTCCGCCGAAGGGCTGCTCTTCGACGTCCCCGACGACGACTACGACACCGCACTGTGGTCGCCCCTGAGCGAATACCTCGCCGAGGCGGGGGTGCGGATCGAGACCGACACCGCGGTCACCGCGCTCCGTCCTCCGGACAGTGCCGACCGCACCGGGTGGAGCGTCGAGACGACGAGCGGGACGCTCGAGAGCGATGCGCTCGTGCTCGCCGCCGATCCGCGGAGCACTCGGACGCTGCTGGCCGGACTCGAGGACTCGGTCGACACCGACGCGCTCGGACACGCGACAGCCGCCGGCTCACCGGCCGCGGGCACGGGGACTCGCGAGCGGTGGCTGAGCAGAGTCACCTCGCAGCGGAACGCCCCGCCGTTCGCGGTGCTCAGACTGTGGTTGGAAGACGAGGTGGATCCGAGCCGCCCGGCCTTCCTCGGCACGACCGGCTATGCGCTGCTCGACAACATCTCGGTCCTCGAACGCTTCGAGGCCGGGGCCGAGAGATGGCGGCACACGCACGGCGGCTCCGTCGTCGAACTCCACGCCTATGCGCTCGGCACCGCGCATCGGGGCAGCGCGCGAGCGATGCTCGAGTCCGAAGACGTCGACCGGGAAGCCGTGACACGCCAACTGCTGGCCGACCTCCATGAAGTCTATCCCGAGACGGCCGACATCCCCATCACCGCCCAGGAGCTGCTCATCGCCGACGACTGCGCGCTGGCCGACACGCGGGCGTACAACGACCGCCCCGGCGTCACCACCGCGTTTCCCGGACTGGTGCTCGCCGGCGACGCCGTCGCCTGCGAGGCGCCCGTGGCGCTCATGGAACGCGCGGCGACGACAGGGTTCATGGCCGCGAACGAACTGCTCGCCGGTTGGCGGGTGGAGGGAACCGAGATCTGGTCGCCGCCTCGGCGCGGTCTGCTCCGTCGGGGGCTCCTCGGCGCACTGCGCAGGAGAGGGGCAACGCGGCACGGGCGTGGAGCAGGCACCGGGCGCTGACTGCCGGTCCGAAGCCCCTCACTGTGCAGGGATCGGCAGCGGTCCCGGGCTGGAGTCTCCGCGGAGGCGTTTGAGGACGAGCTCGGCGCTGATGAGGCACATCGGCACGCCGACCCCGGGCGCCGTCGTGGCGCCGGCATAGAACAGCCCGTCGACCGTCTTCGAAGAGTTCTGCCGTCGGAACATCGCGCTCTGTCGCAGTGTGTGCGCAGGTCCGAGCATCCCGCCGAGCCAGGAGTTGAATCCTTCGGCGAAGTCCGTCGGGCCCTGGGTTCTGCGCACTCTGATCCGCCGTCGCAGGTCGGGGATATCGGCCCACCGGGCGATCTGGTCGATCGCACGGTCGGCGGCCGCCTCGATCCGCGGGTCCCCTCCGCCGTCGTCTCCCCCGGCTCCGAGCCCGGCATCGGCGGGGACGGGGATGAGGAGGAAGAGGTTCTCGTGCCCGGGCGGGGCGACGGTGGGATCGGTGGCGCTGGGCCGGCAGGTATAGACCGAGGCCGGTGAGGGGATCTTCTGCTTGGACCCGAAGATCGCGTCGAAGTTCGCTCCCCAGTCATCGGTGAAGAACAGCGAATGATGCGGCAGCGCCTCGAGCTCGCCCTCGATGCCGAGGAAGACGAGCACCGCGCCGGGACCGCTCGTCACCGACGCCCACGAGCGTTCGGGGAAGCTCTGGTCCTCGGGGTCGAGCAGCTGCGTCTCCGTGTGGTGGAGGTCGGCGGCGGAGACGACGACATCGGCGGAATGCGTGTGCGCGGGTCCGGCGCCGTCGGTCCAGCTCAGACCGGTGACCCGGCGTCCGGTTCGGCCGCGGCCAGGTGCTGCCTCGGTGTCGATGTGCGTGACATCGGCTCCGCTGTGCAGGCGCACCCCGGAGCGTTCGGCCAGCCGGACGAGGGCGTCGCTGATCGTATGGAACCCGCCCATGGGGTAACTGACACCTTGGTCGAGGTCGAGGGTGCTCATGAGGTGGTAGATCGCCGGTGCCCGTCGCGGATCGGTGCCGAGGAAGATCGCGGGGTACTGGAGGATCTGGCGCAGCACCGGATCGTTGACCGAGGCTTCGGCGAAGCCGGCCAGCGACGTCCCCAGCTGCCGGACGAGTTCCGGGAGCGCGCCGAGGATGTCCCGATGGAGCAGGGACCGTGGTGAGGTGAAGGGGTTGTAGAGGAAGTGGGCGAGCGCGAGCTCCTTTGTGCGCGCGGCCGAGACGAGGTAGTCATCGAGGGCGTCTCCCGTGCCGCGTTCGACGCTCTCGAAGGTCTCCAGCACTCGGGACCTGCCCTCTGGGATCGTCAGTGCTCGAGTGCGCCCGGGGGCGCCCGAAATCGCATCGACCGGTCCCGGTGGGCTGAATACGGTGTAGCCGGGATCGAGCGTGCGCAGGTCGATTTCGGCGTCGGCGCTGGTGCCGGCGAGAGCGAAGAAGTGTTCGAAGACCTCGGGCATGAGATACCAGGAGGGCCCGGTGTCGAAACGGAAGCCGTCACGCTCGAACACGCCGATGCGCCCGCCGAGGTGGGAGTTCTTCTCGAACAGGTCGACCGAGTGCCCTTCGCGGGCGAGGAGGATCGCCGTGGCCAGCCCGGCGGCTCCCCCGCCGATGACACCGGTCCGCGGGCTGCTGTCGGCAGCGGAGCCGATCCGCCTGTTCACTTCCGCCCCTCGCGGGCTGCGGTCATGAGTGCGTGGGCTGTCAGTCGAGCCTTGACGGCGTTCGGAACCCGCACCCGCTGCCGGTAGAGCTCGGCGACGGGGGTCGTGGCAATCCTGTCGGTCAGGGCGGTGAAGAGCGCACAGGCGCAGCGGACCGCGGTGCGCGCGTCTTTCGGCAGTCCGGCGATGGCGTCCTGGGCTGCGGCGAGCTGCTGTCGGATCGTGTTCACCCACTCGGCTTTCTCCGCCTCGGTGAGCCGGTGTCCCGGGGTGAGGTAGCTGCGGCCGAGGCGCTGATCGTCGTCGGCCAGGTCGCGCAGGAAGTTGACGTTCTGGAACGCTGCTCCCAGCTGCCGTGCCCCGTGCTCGAGCCGTGCGACCTCGGCGGGGGTGCGGTCGAGATCGATGAGGAAGACCTTGAGGCACATGAGTCCGACGACCTCGGCGGACCCGAAGACGTACTCGGCATGTTCATTCGCATCGAAGCCGCGGACCGGCGGCGGTGTTCCCTCCTCGATTCCGTGACCCGATCGGGATTTGGTGCCTGCGGATTCGATGTCTGCGCGCATGGAGGCGAAGAAGGGGTCGATGAGCTCGGCGTCGATGCCGGCTGCGCGAGCAGTCTTGGCGAAGGCGTGGATGACGAGGTTGTCGCTGATGCCGCTGCTCAGTGCCGCGTGGGTGGCGGAGGCGAACCGGTCCAGCATCTCCCGCTGTTCGGCGTCGGCAAGCCCTGCCTCGGCGGCCAGGCCGTCGACGATCTCGTCGGCGATGCGGACCAGGGCGTAGATGTTGCGGATATGGTGCCGGTTCCTGACCCCGAGCAGTCTGACCGCAAGCCCGAAGGAGGTCGAATAGCTCGCGATCACGGCCCTGGTCGCATCCTCGGCGGTGCGCGTGTAGAGCTCATCGGTTGTGGTGCGGCTTCGCGGCGTCATGTTCGTTAGCTTAGCTAAAGAAATGCCTGAGGAGCGAATCTCCGCTGCCGGCCGAGGCGACGTCACTCGAGGACGAGGCAGAAGGGGCGTCCGATCGGGTCGGCGTAGACGCGGAAGGTCGGATGCTCGTCCGAATCGTCGAGCAGCCTGCCGCCGGCCTCGAAGACCGTGGGCTCGGCGTCCTCATAGGAGGACACGAGGATGTCGATGTGGACCTGCAGCGGAACGGAGTTGTCCGGCCAGGTCGGGGCGACGAAGTCCTCCGCTCGTTGGAAGGAGAGGATCTCCCGCCCCGAGGGCTCATAGAGGTTGACCCAGTCCGCGTCCTCGTCCGGAGCCACTGTTCCGCCGAGCAGCGTTCGGTAGAACCGCGCCGTGTCGATCGGCACGGGGCAGTCCATAGCGGTGGTGTTGAGACGTCCGATCATCGTGGTCCTTCTTTCCTCACCGGAGTGCAGACGAATGCTGTGGCCGTGAGTGCGGTCTTAGACCACGTTAAGCTCCCGGTCTCGACAGCGACAAGACCCGTCGGTGCCCAATGCAAACCCCCGCCTGGCCGCTGCGAGGCCTGAGGTTGAGGATCCCCGAGGCCGATCGGGCCGCGTAGACGAAACCCGCGGATATGTAAAGACCCTTCCGCACGAACTTCGCCCTCAATAGCGTCACTGGCAACACGGGAGCCCCTGCGGCTCCTCGATCCGATTCGGAGGAAGACATCATGACTTCACCCATCCAACTGGCCCGCACCTACGCGCGCTCCTATGAGGCGTCGTCGCGCAAGGGCAAGGGCACGATCCTCGACACGCTCACCGAGGCGACCGGTTGGACTCGCGATCACGCGCGCCACCAGCTGCGCAGCCAGTTCCATCAGATCAGGGCCGGGGTCTCCCTCGACGCCGTCGTCGACCGCCGTCGTCTCAAGCCGAAGAAGTTCTCCCCCCGCGCGCAGCGGGCTCTCGAACTGGTGTGGAAGTCCTCCGGTCGCCCCTGCGGCAAGTACCTCGAGGCGGGGATGTCCGACTGTCTGGACTCCTTGGAGAGGCACGGCCACCTCCGTGAGGGACGGCACGGCTATTCGTCCTCGGTGCGAAGGGAGCTCCTCGACATCTCCGCGGCGACGATCGATCGGTACCTGCGCGGCGCCAAGGCCGGCGACCACGACGATTCGTGGCTGACGGGCACCGGGGCGGGGATGCGTGCTTCGCTTCCGCGGCAGCGCATGCGTTCGCTCCTCGAGCCCGAACCCGGCTACTTCCTCGTCGAACTGCTGACGATCACGACACCGACCGGCGAGGACTGCGTCACAGTGACATTCACCGACGTCGAGATCGGGTGGGTGCACACGAAGACCTTCGCCCCCGGCACGCAGGTCGTCGACATGCTCGCGCAGATGGTCCGCGCGGTGCCTTTCATCGTCACCGGGGTCCTGCTGCCGCCCGCGGTTCCGGACAGCGCCGTCGAGACGTGGGCGGAGGAGAACCTCATCGAATTCCACTGCATGAGCGATCTCCGACAGGGTTCTCGCGTGCCCGATCGGACGTTCAGCGGCCTTGACCTCCCGCTCGGCACACCGCACGATATCGAGGCCGCGATCGCGAGAGTCAACGAGCTGTGGTCGGCCCTGGCCGACCGCCTCAATTACTTCATGCCCGTGAAGAACCCGGTGGGCTGGCGTCTCACTCCCGCCGGAGAGCGTCGACGCGAATACGATCGACCGGACACACCGGTCTCCCGACTCATCGCATCCGGTATCCTCTGTCCCGAACAGACTCGGGAACTGCGTGAGAAGAGTCAGGGACTCGACATCGCCGGGCTCACCGCACGCATCGAAGAGCTGAAGTCGACTCTGCGCTGAAGGGACACTTCGCCGCCGGGCCCGGCGGGCAGCGACGGAAAACCACCGTCGGGGCCCATTGACGGGGCCCTGACGCGGACGAATACTGAAGACAGCAATCCCAGGGTCGGCACCTGAGACACGATTGGAGCGGCATCTCTGATGGACGAGACCTCAGCAGAATTCACCGACGGCATACCCCGCGCGGCCGCGACTCCAGCGCCCACCGATACCGATGCCGAACGGCATCGACTGACGGCGCAGATCGGCGAATGGGCACGCTCACTCGTGCTCGAACCCGATGACCTCCTCCTCAAGGTGATGGTGGACGAAGCGCTGCGAATCATCCCGGGGGTCGATCATGCATCACTCTCGATCGTCAGCCGCGATGACCTCATTCGGTCCCGAGCTCCCTCAGACATGATCCCCGAGCGACTGGACGCTCTGCAGTCGGAGCTGCACGAAGGACCGTGCTTCGACTCCATCCGCGAGCATCGCATCGTCCGGGTCCCGGATCTCACCGATCCCACTCCCTGGCCCCGGTTCGCCTCCAGCGCAGTCGCGGAGGGGGTGAGGAGCATGCTCGCCTTTCAGCTCTTCGTCGAGACCGACAGCCTCGGCGCCCTCAACCTGTACTCGAAGACGCCCCGCGCCTTCGACCAGGAATCGGAGGACATCGGAAGCGGGGTGGCCGCCCATGCCTCTCTGGCTCTGGCCAACGCGCAGAAGCAGGGTCAGCTCTACGAGGCAGTGGCCTCGCGGGATCTCATCGGGCAGGCCAAGGGGATCCTCATGGAACGGCACAAGATCAGTGAGCACGAGGCGTTCCTGCTGCTCACGAGGGTGAGCTCGAAGACGAACACGAAGCTGCGTGAGGTCGCCGAGGAGTTCGTCCGCACCGGTGCGCTGCCGGGCACGATCACCGACTGATCGGGCACGTCGTCTTCTCATTCTCTTCGACCTGCCACTTGTTGTCCGGTGCGGCACTGGGTTAATCTGAGAATCGGTCAAGCAGATGGCCTCCGTCCTGGACCCAAGGGGACCACTGTGTACACATTGCTCAACAACAGCGAAGCTTCCAAGTTCGATCTCTACCTTCCCGGACAGCTCGTCGCCTCGCTTCACTACACGATCACACCGGACGAGATCATGTTCGTCTACTGTGAAGCCATCGAGCCACTCGATTCGGAACGCCATTGCCGCGAACTCCTGCGCCTGGCTCTCGAAGACTCACTGAATCGCCGGATCCCGATCACCGTCTCGTGCCCGATCGCGCGCAAGCACATCGACAGCGACCCGGTGATCGGTGCCCAGATGCAGACTCTGCCCAAGAACGTGGGGCATAAGCATGAGAGCACACTCGACTAGCCACCGATCTCACTCGGACATCTTCTCCACAAGGTCGCCGATGCGGGTGTCCCACTCGCTGCGAGCCACATCGGCCTGAGCGAGCATGCCCACGAGTTCGTGCCCGTCGATGACGGGAAGTCGGCGGACCTGATGGTCCTTCATCGTCTGCAGCGCCTCACCGACGTTGTCATCGGCACCGATGGTCACCGGCTTGCCCTGGGCGAGATCCCCGACTATCGCCGTCTTCGGATCTCCGCCCTCTGCGATGCACTTCACGACGATGTCACGATCCGTGATCATGCCTTTGAGTCGGTTGTCCTCTCCGCAGATCGGAAGGGATCCGAAACCCTCCTCGCGCATGTGCTGTGCAGCCTTCTCGAGTGTCTCGTTCTCGCCGACGCACTTCGCGCCCGGAGTCATCAGTTCACGTGCTGTCGTCATCTTCATCGTCTCCTCGTGTCAGTGTGCGTGTCGGTTGCTCTCCCGCAGCGGGAACGGTCGGATGACCGACTCTCCAGGTGCGGGACACTCATCATGCTGAGTGCTCCCGGGGAGTGTCCAGGGGGCCGCCGCCCTCGGTGGGTGCCTCAGACACCGCTGCCGTTCCGGACCGCAGACGGAGCCGGAGTCCTGGTTGCGCGGCTGCGCAATCCCTCAGCGGCGATGAAGTGTGAGTCTCGTATGGCCGCTGACACCGGCGCTGCACTTTGTCACGCTGTCAGTTCAGCCACCACCGACGATGAGGAACCAGCGGATGACACGGACAGGTGCGATCGACGAACTGAACAGCCCTGCATCGCTCACTGCGCCGGAGCGCGGGCTCGCGCCTCGGCCGAGAGGCGAGGTCACCTCGCTGCTGCTCAGCGTGCTCACATCTGACGGCGGGGAAGCTGCTGAGCTGCTGCCCGAACTCGACGCGGCCGCTTCTTCTGCGCTGGTGTCGAGTGAGGACATGTTCCGCGACGAGGATCTGCAGCTGGCGCTCCACCTTCTCTACACCCTGCACACCGGCCCTGCCGATTTCGTGCACGGAGACTGGGAATGGGACCCCTCGCTGATCGGGGTCCGCGGCAGGATCGAGAGCCGCTTCGAGACCGCACTGCGAGCACTCGCGCCATTGCCGGACCTCATTCCGCGCTCCGGCGCAGAGCTCGCCGAGACGCTGTTCTCCATGACGAGTGAGGTGGCGCAGCCGGAGCTGGCCACGTGGGCGGCGCGGCACGCCTCAGTCGATCAGCTCCGAGAATTCCTCATCCACAAATCCATCTACACCCTCCGCGAAGCAGATCCCCATTCATGGGCGATCCCCCGACTCCGCGGTCGGGCGAAGGCAGCTCTCGTCGAGATCCAGGCAGACGAGTACGGAGGCGGCAGACCCGACCACGTCCACGCCGAGATCTTCGCCGGGACGCTGCGCGAGTTCGGCCTCGACGACAGGCCCGACCATTACCTCGACGAGGTCCCTGCGATCACTCTCGCTTCGGTGAACGCGATGAATCTCTTCGGCCTCAACCGACGCCTGCGAGGTGCCGCGATCGGCCATCTGGCCGCATTCGAGATGACTTCGTCCATTCCCAACGGCCTCTACTCCCGCGCCTTCAGCAGGAACGGCTTCGGCCGGGACGTCACATGGTACTTCGATGAGCACGTCGAGGCCGATGCCGTGCACGAGCAGATCGCGGCGCACGACCTCGCGGGAGGAGCCGCCGATGATGAGCCCGGCCTCATCCCCGACATCCTCTTCGGTGCCGCCTCCTGCCTCTGCCTCGACGACATGAGCGGTTCCCACATGCTCGAAGCCTGGTCGGCAGGAGAGTCCTCGCTGAGGAAGACCCCGAAGGAGGCTGTCTGTGGATAGTTCGAGCGACCCGGTCACGATCACCCCCTGTCCCGACGGGCCTCTGCTCGTCCGCGGCGACTTCACCGTCCTCACGGCACCGGGGCGGGAGGAGACGGCGACCGATCGCCGGGTGGTCGCCCTGTGCCGGTGCGGCAAGACCGGCATACCTCCGTTGTGCGACGGCTCCCATCGCGCAGTCGGCTTCCGTGCCCCCGCTCCACCCGCAACGGCAGAACCTCCGCCGGGGGACGGATGAGCCCGAGCGGACGAACAGACTGTCGATTGAGTAGGAGAGAGCAATGCGAGCAGTCACCTGGCAAGGGAAACGAAACATCTCGGTGGAGACGGTCGACGATCCGATCCGCCACAAGTCGAATGACGCGATCATCGAAGTCACCTCCACCGCCATCTGCGGGTCCGACCTCCACCTCTACGAAGTGCTGGGACCATTCATGGACCGCGGAGACATCATCGGGCACGAGACGATGGGTCGAGTCGTCGAGGCCGGCCCCGATTCCGGCTTGTCGGCCGACGACCGGGTGGTCGTGCCGTTTCCCATCTCCTGCGGCCGCTGCTGGATGTGCAAGCAGGGGCTGTACACCCAATGCGAGACCACACAGGTGAGGCAGTACGGGTCCGGGGCACAGCTGTTCGGCTACTCTCGACTCTACGGGTCTGTGCCCGGCGGGCAGGCAGAATACCTCCGTGTCCCCTATGCCGATGTCGGACCGATCAAGGTCGGTGCGGATCTTCCCGACCACCGCTACCTCTTCCTCAGCGACATCCTCCCCACGGCCTGGCAGGCAGTGAAATACGCCGGGATCAGAGAAGGAGACTCGCTCGGCGTCTACGGCCTCGGGCCTGTCGGCCAGTTCTCCGCCCGTATCGGCAGACACCTCGGTGCGCAGGTCTTCGCTCTCGACCCGGTCCCCGAACGTCGTGACATGGCCGCTCGCCACGGGATCGAGGTCTTCGACTTCGACGAGGACGCACATTCGGCCATCCGAGAGGCCACCTCCGGGCGTGGGCCCGACGCGGTCGTCGACGCCGTGGGGATGGAAGCGCACGGGTCCCCGCTGGCCTCGGCCGCACAGCAGGCGACCGGTCTGCTCCCGCCCCCGGCCGCGCGGAAGCTCATGGAGACCAGCGGCATCGACAGGACCGCGGTCCTCCACGCGGCGATCGATCTGGTCCGTCGGGGCGGGACCCTCTCGCTCAGCGGAGTCTACGGAGGAGTGCTGTCTCCCATGCCGCTGCTCACCCTCTTCGACAAGCAGATCCAACTGCGGATGGGACAGTGCAATGTCCGCAGCTGGACCGATGATCTCCTGCCCCTGGTCGAGGACTCCGCGGATCCGCTGGGGGTCGACGACCTCGTCACCCACCGGCTCCCCCTCGGATCCGCTCCCGAGGCCTATGAGATGTTCCAGCAGAAGACGGACGGCTGCATCAAGGTCGTCCTCGATCCGAATGCGGGATGATAATCCGTCCGCCGCTTCAGCACAAGGGGCTCCACGCGTGCGCGGATCGCCTCTACCGTCAGAAAACGCCAGCGCAGGACTGAGAGTCCTGTCATCAGTGAGGAGACATCATGAGTTCAGAAGAGCGTCCGACCATTCCCGGCAAACCCGGCTCCCGCACTCCGGACTTCGAAGAACCGACGACACCGCGAGAGCCGCTGCCGCCGAAGCAGGACCAGAGCGGACCGCGTCCGACGACGCCTACCGGAGCCCCCAGCAGCGACACCCAGGAGGATCAGGCCCAGCAGGGCAGCTGGCTGACCACGGCCCAGGGCGCTCGGCTCTATGACACGGACCATTCGCTCAAGGCGGGATCGCGGGGACCGACTCTCCTCCAAGACCACCACCTGCGGGAGAAGATCACCCACTTCGACCACGAGCGCATCCCCGAACGTGTCGTCCACGCCCGCGGTTCCGCAGCCCACGGAACGTTCGTCTCCTACGGCTCCGCCTCGGGGATCACGAAGGCGGCCTTCCTCGCCCCCGATGTGGAAACGGAAGTCTTCACACGCTTCTCCTCCGTTGTCGGCTCCCGGGGGTCTGCAGATTCCGTTCGCGACACCAGGGGCTTCGCCACGAAGTTCTATACGACGGACGGGGTGTTCGATCTCGTCGGCAACAACATCCCGGTCTTCTTCATCCAGGATGCGATCAAGTTCCCCGACATCGTCCATGCGGCCAAACCCCACCCCGACCGTGAGATCCCGCAGGCGCAGAGCGCCCATGACACCTTCTGGGACTTCGTGTCCCTGCACACCGAGGCGACCCATCACACGATGTGGCAGATGTCCGACCGCGGCATTCCCCGCTCCTTCCGGACGATGGAGGGCTTCGGGATCCACACCTTCCGATTCGAGAACACCGCCGGTGAGACCTCCCTGGTGAAGTTCCATTGGAAGCCGAAGGCGGGAGTCCATTCGCTCATCTGGGAAGAGGCGCAGATGGTCAATGGCGTCGACCCCGATTTCCACCGCCGGGACCTCGCCGATGCCATCGAAGCCGGAGCGGGCCCGCAATGGGAACTCGGCGTCCAGGTCTTCCCGGACGATCCGAGTGAGACCTTCGAGGGGATCGATCTGCTCGACCCCACGAAGATCGTGCCCGAGGAACTCGCGCCCGTGCAGCCGCTGGGTATGCTCACACTCGACCGCAACCCCAGCAACTTCTTCGATGAGACCGAGCAGGTGGCCTTCCATCCCGGGCATGTGGTCCCGGGCATCGACATCACCGACGATCCTCTGCTCCAAGGGCGGCTGTTCTCCTATCTCGACACTCAGCTCACCCGACTGGGCGGACCGAACTTCTCTCAGATCCCGATCAACCGTCCGCACTGCCCGGTCAATGACATGTTCCGCGACGGCATGCACCAGACTGCCGACCATCGCGGCACCGCACCGTACAAGCCGAATTCGCTCGACGGCGGCAACCCCTTCCCTGCCGAGCAGACCGACGAGCATACGTTCGTCGAAATCGCCCACCAGATTCCGGCGTCGAAGAAGGAACGCCGATCGCCGGAGTCCTTCGACGACCACTATTCCCAGCCGCGCATGTTCTGGCTCAGCCTCACCCCCGTCGAACAGCAGCACCTCGCCGATGCCTTCACCTTCGAGCTCGGCAAATGCTACGAGGAGACGATCCGGGAGCGCGAAGTCGCTGTGCTCGCCTCCGTGGACTCGGAGCTTGCCCGCATGGTCGCCGAGGGGCTGGGCCTCGAGGCCCCTGTGGCTCAGACGCCGCCGCGCAGCGATATCGAACCGAGCCCGGCACTGTCCCAGGTGGGGAAGCGCTGGCCGGTCGACGGGCGCAAGATCGGCATCGTCACCGGCAGGGGGACCGACGCCGAGCAGGTCATCCGCGCCTACGACCGCATCGCCGAGGCGGGAATGGTTCCCATCACGATCGCTCCGGTGGGCGGACGCATCACCTCCGGCGAGCGGAGCGTCGCCGTCGAGCGGACATACCTGACCGTGGCCTCGAGCGAACTCGACGCCTTCTTCTTCGCCGATGGTGCCGAGCTGACCACCGAGATCGAGCTCCTGATCACGGAAGCGTGGCGTCATCTCAAGTTCATCGCCGCCAGCGGAGACTCCTGCACAATGATGGAGAAGTACGGCATCAAGGCCGACGACCCTGGAGTCTACTGCAAAGATGACCTCGAAACAGCGCTCTCGCAGCTGCAGGAGGGCCTGAGCGAGCACCGAGCTTGGGCCCGGGTCGAGGCCTGAGACACGGCATGCCATTGCTGAAGAAAGGTGACGTCGCCGACAGCGGAAGCCCGGGAGTACGGCTCACAGCTCGTCGATGCGGCCGGAGGCCTCGAAGACCGGAGCAGGATACGGTGTCTCAGTCGCCCCGCACAGGGCTGACTCCCGAGGCCTGATCGTAGACAGCCCGATCCCGGCGGAACGCTCGGCTCCGAGCATAGCTGTGCACTGTGTCGAGCACTCCGCGTTGGTGTTCTGCCTTCTGCGCGAACTCACGGAACTGTTCGGCATCCAGGCCGAGTGCCTCGGCGTTGTCCTCGAGCGTCTGCCACATTCCCAGTTTGCCGATGACCGCGCTGCGCATCAGCTCGGCTTCGAGCACGAGGGTCATGGGCGAGCGCTTGAGCAGCGAGCCGTTGCTCTTGAGCCTGCCGACCCGTTCGCCGACCCACGACACCGCCTCGGCGACGGGACGGCGCCGGAGACCGAGCTCGCCGATGAGGTGCTGGACGTACAGATGCTCTCCGCGGATCTCCGCGGCCAGCTCGGACAGGGCCGCGAAGACGGGAGTGTCGACGAAGTCGGCCGCCATCCGTTCGATCCTCTCCGCTCCGGCGGTGGCCCCGGTGAGATGGTCGCTGAGATAGAGACCCAGGAAGTCCATGTCGACCTGCTCGTCCGCACCCGGTGCGTCGTGCCCGCTGCTCGTATCGTCTGTTGCCCGCAGCCGCGCATGTTCGACATCGCGTGGACGCAGCGGAACGGAAGCGGCGCCCTCGCCGTCGGCCATGCCTTTGAGCAGTTCGCGCGCGGCGTCCATGGCACTGTACTCCGGCTCCCAGTCGAGTTCCCGCCGTGCGCCCGCATTGTCCATCAGCGGCACGTGCAGGCCCATGTCGAGCCATCCTGCATCGGCGGCGACCAGTGAGCTGCTGTGGCCCATGCTCAGAGCCGCGCGCACTGCGCCGTTCGGCACCGGGACGTGTCTGCCGTGGTCGAGCAGTTCGGCCAGATCCTTCGGATGGAGCACATCATCGGCGCAGATGTTGAAGGCACCCGGACGGCGTCGGAGGACACTGGCGACATAGGCGCGTGCGACGTCGGTGGAGTGGACGGCTTGGACGCCGCGCAGTCCCGCAGGCAACGGCAGGAACGGCAGCCGGCCTGCTCGCAGCAGCTGCATGGGCATCCAGGTGCTGAGGAAGTACCGCTGGATCTCCGAGGCGGCAGGGGCGCCGAAGATGAGCGCAGGACGCAGCCGGGTCACGGTGATCTCGGGGTGGTCGGCGCAGAAGTCGTCGAGCACGCGTTCCTGGGCGGCTTTGTCCACACTGTAGTGGGAGGAGAGGATCCCCTCGGTGGGCCATGCCTCATCGCGCTTGTCCATGCTGTCATCGGGAGAGTAGGCGCCGACCGAGGACGCCACGACGAGATGCGGGACGCCGGCCGCCGCGACGGCTGCGGCCACACGGGCCGTGCCGTCGACGTTGACGCGTCGGAGCAGGTCCCGGTCGCTGTTGGGCTGGATCAGCCAGGCCAGATGGATGACGGCGTCGGCACCGGTCAGCGCTTCTGTGAGATCGCGGTGGGCCGTGTCCTCGCTGCTCGCGGCGGCGATGTCGATCGCTCTCCATTCGCATCCGGAATACGGTTCGGCCTCGGTGTCGGGCATCCGTCTGGAGATCCCCAGCACCGAGGTGATGTCGGGCGTGCGCCCGAGCACGTCGAGGACCGCTGTGCCGACGTTGCCGCTGGCTCCGATGACTGCGACTCTCATGTTGTCTCCCCCTGCGGGTTCGGCGTCGGTGCGTCTGGTGCAGAGCTGCTCGGGTTCCGCTCCTCGCTGATGGAGACGTCGGCGAAGGAATACGGCGGCCACGGGCCGAGGAAGCGGATGGACAGAGCGGGCTGGGCCTTCTTGAGCGCGGTGAGCTCAGCTCCCAGCGCCGTGATCTCTGTGCTTCTCACCAGGCATGAGGCCATGATCACCGGTGTCAATCCACTCTCGCGGCTCGTGGAGCGGTGTTCCTCGATGTCGAGGCAGTGGGCGGCGATCCTGGCCCTGATCTCCGGATAGATCCTGTCGGCCGCTCGATCGACGATCTCCTTCTCCGTCTTCTCCAGTCGCTTCTCGAGCAGTCGGCGCACTCCTGCAGGACGGTTCTCCATCTCCGTCCTCATGTCGCCGACCTCTGCGTCGACCTCCTCGAGCAGGCTTCCGTCCAGGGACAGTTCGACGCGCAGCTCGGAGGTGTCGCGCAGCTCCTCGAGCCGTCTCGACAGCGTCTCCGCGGAGTCGTCGAGCCAATGTTCGAGCTGTTGGGTCGCCGTCGCCTCGGTCTCGGGGTCCGAGCGGACGATGACGTTGAAGGAGACCGGGAGGAGGGCCGGTGAGTTCTGCCAGGCATCATCGATGACTTCGCTGTGTTCGAGCACCCACCGACGCACGGAATCGTCCGGCCCGTCGAAGGGACCTCGGGTGTGGCGGTGGACCACGGCCCTCGGTCCCGTGTCGCGTCCCACCATGTGGAGCGCGGAACCGTCGATGCCCGTGACGGCAGGAGTGTAGTCGTCGCCGGCGACGACGGCGTAGACGTAGAGCATGTCACCCTCGGCGTTCATTCGACGCCCTTTCCGTTCTCCTCGGCCCATCTTGCCGGATTGATGAGCTTGTCGACGACTTCATCGACGACGTCGTCGAGGCCTCGGTGCAGATCGTCGACGGAGCCGGTGATCCCGTGCTGGTCCTTGATCTGGTCCATCGCCTCATCGAGTTCGAGGAGGGCCTCGCCGAGGCGGTTCTGTTCGTCCTCGGTGAGGTCCCCGCCTTCCATCCGGCGCATCGCTTGGGTCTCGAGGGCTTCCTGAATCACCTCGACGAGGGTGACGACGAGGGTGAGAACCCCGTGTTTGAGGCTCTCCTCGTTGACATTGAGCGTCATGATGCTGCTCCTTCTTCGGCGCGTTCGGCACGGTTGCTGTCAGGTCGCGTGGGCTCCTCGAGGGGCACGTGAGCCCTGTCATCGAGTGCTCCTGTTCGCCAGTCGTCGAGCATCCTGGACCATGCACCGGCATCGTCTGTGGCCAGTGTGATGGTCGAGTCCCCGGTCTCGAGGATGAGGGCCTGTCCGTCGTCGGTGGGGTTGCTGTGCTCTTCCCGGTGCATGGCCTTCAGCTGTTCAGGGGAGATCCGCACTCGGGCGCGGCCGTCCATCGGCGACCTCCAGGTCAGTTCCGTGTTCGAAAGCTGCGCCTGTCCGCCGCGCCACGTGCTCCCGGACGACAGGGTCTCGAGAAACCACATCCGACCCTCCCGCAGAGGTCGGTCCACCGCCGTCGTCGCCTCCGGCGCCGAGGATGAGCCGCCGTCGGCCCGGTCGAGCCGAGCCTGGACCAGGGAGATGAGGCGATCGGGCTCGAGGGCCGAAAGGATCGCCTCGGTGCCGTCGTTGAGCCCGACGAGGATGCGCGTGCGCTCTTCACCTCCGATGGAGGGCTCGCGCAGCGCGGAGACCGAGGCGATCGCGTCCAGGCGCGTCTGCCACAGTGTTTCTGCAGGGTCCCGTCGATGGATGATGAGACGCTGGGTGGTGAGATAGGCGCTGCCGGGCCGCCACGTCCGATAGAAGTTGTCCTGATAGTGCCCTCCGGCCATCTTGGCGAGGATCTCCTCGTCGGCGGCCAGCGGCAGATGTGTGCGGACCGCTCTCTGCACCCACTCCCGGGTGTCGCGGTCCCACTGCTGCATCATCCCGTACTCGATCATCGTCTCGATCCCCGCGATCGTGGCGCGCAGATTGATTCCGATGAGCGGGATGTCCGACACCGAGATGATGAGGTCGAGGTTGAGATGGACACCCTTGTTGAGAAGCACCTCGATGAGGTCGGGCAGAGTCGCCCGCGGGTCGCGTGTGGGCTGCATGATCACGTCTCCGGGCATGGTCGCCTCAGCGGTCGTCGCCGGAAGAGCCGGCGGCGGGAGTGCCCGCATCGGCGGATGAGCCGGCGGCTTGTTCCGCGGAGGTGTCAGCGTCGTCCGCGGAGTTCAGCTGAGCCGGCTCCCCGGCCTCGATCCGCTTCGAACGCGCACTCTGCCACCCGCACCAGGGGCAGTAGTCGTTCATCAGCTGCGCAAGTGCGGAGCGCTTCCCGCATTCGGGGCAGGTGTCCTTCTGCTCGACTGCTTCCTTCCACGCGACGGTCTCCCGGTCCGTGCCCGCGGGGAAGTCCAGTCCGTAGCGGGCCGCGGTCTCGAAGGAGGCCAGGGCGGCCCTGATCCGGATTCCCAGCAGCTCGACACCGGCCACGGAGACCATGATGTCCGCGTTGAGGACCAGACCTTTGTCCAGCAGCGTCTCCACGACGTGCAGCAGCGTGCCTTCCTGGCTGCGCTGCGGCTGCATCGCGTCGTTCGGCTGATTCATGATGCTCATATCGCCCTTTCGATCACTCGCTCGGCCGGCCGCGAACGTAGCGATCCTTCCTGTCATAGGCCATGAGCTCACCGTCCGCATCGAGCTCGACCTCGTACTCGGCCAGCAGATCCGCGCTGTCGGGAATGCGTCGCGATTCCACGACCTCCAGACGCACGGACCAGCGGTCGTCCTTCCACCTCGTGCCGACCACGGACTCCGGCGGTCTGCCGGTGAGGGTGCTGAACTGCTCGATCGCCTTCTTCACCGCGCTGACCGCAGAGATCCTCTGACCGGTCGCGCTGTGGGACCGACTCTCCGAGCGCGAGGACGACTTCGCCTTCTCAGATGACGGGGCCGTCGCCTTCTCGCGTGAGGACGACGCGGATGCGGGCGACCGGCGGGACGTCCCGGCTGTCGTGCGCTCCTTCTCAGCCGGCTTCCGGGCGCGCTTCGTGGTCGTGCCTCCATCGTCTGCAGAGCTGCCCTCTGCTCTCGACTCTTCGTTCGCTCTCGACTCTTCGCTCATCGGTCCTCCTCGGTTCTGCGCCGACGGCCCTCGAGCAGTCGTCCGACGAGCTCACGCTCGAGGGCATCGGCTTCGTCATCACTGATCGATCCGCGCTCGCGTGCCCCGGCGACCTCTTCCAGCTGGCGCCGGATGGCACCGGGATCGAAATAGCGCTTCTCGGCTTCTCCTCTGACCTGCTCGGCGACCCATACGGTTCCCTTCAGCGGTGCCAAGGGAGCACCGAATACTGCTGACAGGAGTCCCATGACGTCACCTATGCCTCGGGGACGAAGTCGTAGGGTGCCTGCGGTCCGATCAGCCGGAATCTCATCCGCTCCTGGTTCGCCTCCGCCAACTCCTCGATGACGGCGTCGAACTCGTCGAGGGCGTCCCTGCGGACCAGCACCGCCACCTCGGCGACGTCCTCGGCCTGGCCGACTTCTCGCATCGCCGTCTCGACGGTCGCAGAGCGGATCTGCTCGAGGATCGGAGGAGCTTCGGTCCTTCTCCAGCTCTCCATCGTCGTGACGACGATCTCTCCGAGCCGGATGCGTTCGTTCCTCGTCTCGTCTTCGCTCGTGCCGCTGATCCTCTCCCTCAGCTCGGCCACTTCGGGGTTGCCGCTGACGATCTCCCGCAGTATCGCGTCTCGATCGAAGGTGATCCTCAGGGTGAACTGCGTGCATCCGGACAGCTGTTCGAGCGCCTCGGCGAAGACCTCCGCCTGCGGAGCAAGAACCTCCTCGGCGATATCGGCCCCTCCGGGGACGACGGTTCCGAATGCAAGCGGCAGCACCGGTTGCTTCTCGGCCAGCTCATCGAGGACGACGCTGTGGTTCTGCAGAGCTTCGGGAGTGCCCAGCATCCCACTGTCCGCGAGTTCCGTGAACACGGCCGCAACTGGCCCGGACTCGACGAGAGCGAGGGCATTGCCCTGCACCCCGTCGGGCCCGGTCGGCAGCTCGGCACCGGCGCGTACGATCCCGTACAGATACCGATCTGCCAAGGGTGCGCCTTCTTCACTCATTCGGACTCCGAGGAGCTGCGCGCCGGGCGTTTGGTCCGGCGACGCGACTTCTCCTGGTTCGAACTCTCACCGGAGTCGTCATCGGAGTCATCCGAGGTGAGGGCATCCTTGATGCCTTCCACAGCGCCCTGGGTCTTGCCCTTGGAGCCGTTCTCCATCATTCCGCCCATCATCTCCGGCAGATCGCGTCCGCCCTGCTGGGTCAGATCGAGGCGGTTCGTCGCCTCGGCGAAGCGCAGATAGGTGTCCACGCTGGCGATGACGATGCGCGCGTCGATCGTGAGAATCTCGATCCCCACCAGTGAGACGCGTACGTATGCATCGATGACCAGGCCCTTGTCGAGGATTATCTCGATGACGTCCGCGAGCGAACTCGATGACGGACGGTCGACGTAGCTGCCGCGTGAACGTTCAACTGTGCTGGTGCTCATTGTCCTTGCCTACTTCCCAATCGGAGGGCGCTCAGCCGCGCCCCTCATCGTCTTCGGTGGGTTCTTCGGATTCCTCGTATTCCACGGGCTCCTCGGCCTCAGCGGCCTCCGGTTCCTCCTCGAAGTCCTCTGCGGGCTCCGCGTCGTCTGCCTCGGCCGGTTCCTCGTCCTCGTATTCTTCTGCCGGCTCCTCCTCGTACTCCTCTTCGGCTTCGCCCTCGGCGGGCTCGACGTCGGTCTCCTCCGCCTCGGATTCGTCGGGTTCATCCTCATCCGCGCCGGAGTCGTCATCCGCGACCTGATCCTCGGCCGGCTCGTCCTCGCTGTCTTCGGATTGGGCCTGGTCCTGTTCGAGGCCGTCCTCGTGGGAGGTGACGAGTTCCCCGTCGCGGATCTCTCCGCGCCATCCTTCGACGCTGTCGGGGTCGAGCATGATCTGTCTCATCACATGGCGGACGAAGAACTTCAGTTCGAGGCGGAAACGGCGGGGAACGGTGAACCACAGTGCACCGACGCCTTCCATGAAGCCCTGCTTGTGGTACTCGCCCACTGCAATGATCCGGGTCAGCCTGGGCGCAACCTCGTGGAAGGAGATGCTGCCGCTGATATAGCCCTTCTCGCCGGTCGATTCCCAGACGATGTGGGAGTCGGGAACCTGCTCGGTGATCGTGGCTTCCCAGGTCCGATGCGACCAGACGGCCTGCCCTTTGATGCTGAGGGTGACGTCGTCGGTGCGTTCGACGTTCTCGACCTTCTTCATGAAGTCGGGCCAGTCCTCGAACGTCGTGAACGCGTTGTAGGCCACGTTCAGCGGGACACCGACCTCGGCGGTCTCCACGATGTTGGAGAACTTGAAATCACCGGAGCCGCCCGAACCGCTCGAGCCGCCGCCGAACAGACCCTTGACCTTCTCCTTGACACCGGTCGTCGCTGCGGACAACGCCGCTTTCGCCGGTGACTTGCCCTCGGCGATCTCCTCTGCGCCGGCCTGGGCCGCAGGTGCCGGAGCATCGCCCACACCGTCGAGGCGGTCGGCGATCTTCTCGACTCTGTCGCCGACGGAGTTCACCGCCTTGCGTCCCACGGTCTTGGCGAAATCTCCGGCCTGCTGCTTGAGGCCGCTGAAGATCGAATCATCACTCATCTTCGGCCTCCTCGGGCTTGGCGGCGGCGCGGGTCGATGTCTTCTTCGCAGCCGTCGAGCGCTTGGAGCCCGACTTCGTGCGCGAACCGCGCGAAGCGGTCGAGGACTTCGACGACCGCGTGCCCCTCGCAGAGCGCTTCGCTGTCGAGGAGCGCTTGGCTGCCGGCTTCTTCGGAGCTTCCTCCTCTGCCTGCGGCTCGTCGTCGGTCTCCTGCTCCTCGTCGGTCGGCTCCGCCTCGTCGGCTTCAGACTCCTCCGAGTTCTCGGGAGCGTTCTCGTCCTCTGCCTCGGGTGCGTCCTCTTCGTCGTCCGCGCCCTCCCTGTCATCGACATTGGGGTCGATCGAGTCGGCGGCGTCGTCGAGGGTCGACTTCATCTTCTCGGTCTGATCCTGGAGCTTGACGCTGAGCTGATCGACTCCCTTCGCCGCCACGGCTTTGACCGCGCTCTTGCCGGATTCGGCGAGACGACCGGTGATCTTCTCCTGGAGACTCTTGAGTTCGGGGGAAGAATCAGCGAAATCCTTGAGCCCGCCCAGAAGCTGATCGCGATTCTTCGCGGCAGTCGTTCCGGCGACAGCCGAGGCGACCGTGAGTGCCAGGCCGAGCTTCTTGGTTCTGCCGAGCATGTAGCCCGCCAGTATCAGACCGGTGATCTTCATCTTGTTGTTCATGATTGCCTCCGTCTCCGCGCTGATGGGCACGGACCGAGATTGAAGAATGGAAGCCAGGAGCCCAGGGCTGGGATTGCCATGCGATGGGTTGGCGCTCCTCTGTGCTGATCGCTGATTCGAGGGTCATCGCCTCGTGACGACAACGGCGGGAATCGTCTCCGCCCAGCGTCCGAAGCTGTCGCAGATTCCTGACTGCATCTGCGGGCTTCCTGTGTCGCGGAAGCCAAGAGCACTCTGCCCTTTCCACCATCATCTGTTCAGCCACCCCTGATCCGTCAAGGGGGGTCAGAAACGCTCCAGGAGGTGCCAGCCGATTGCTCAAAATCATCCTGAGAACTGTCTGTCAATCTGTGTGCTGCGTATTCCAACAGGCCCCCTGCCCCCTTTCTCGCCACCACCCGACGCTGCTCCTCAGAGCCGGTGCCCTGGCTGAGCAGACGGCGGAGTCCATGGTGAACACGGCGCATGTCCTGGGTTCGCGTCAGCGCCGGTCGTGCGCGGTGGAAGACCTTTCGGACTACCTCTGCGGCCGGTGCAGTCGTCTGCGTGTCCGGGTCCATGAGCAATCCCGTGAGACCGAAACGCGCAGCCTGCCAATGAGCGATGTTCAGCAGATTCGCAGGGACCGCGTCCGTTCCCGAGTCGTCCATGGCGACGTCTGCGAGCGCACGGGTGAGCAGCGCGAGGGTCACAGTGGTCGCGGTGTCCAGCTGCACGTCACTGGTCCGGACTTCGACGGTCCTGTGCTTCGGCGAGAGCCTGACCAGCCATCCCAGAGTCGCCTCGTCGAGCACCACGTCCGATCGCAGCGCAGCAGCGATCTGCGCATCGTAGTCGTCGAGGTCGTGGAAGTGAGGCGGGATGCCGAAGACGACCCACCGCCGGTAGTGGATGGAACGCCAGCTGGCGAAGCCGCTGTCGGCTCCGCGCCAGAGGGGAGAATTCGCGCTCAACGCGGTGAGCACGGGGATCCACCTGCGCAGGCCGTTGACAGCTCTCAGCCCCGCTTCCCTGTCGGGAATGTCGACATGGACGTGCATGCCGTTGACGTATTGGTCGGCGGCGATGCCGGGTGCGAGCTGCGCGAACTCACGGTAGCGGCCACCGTCGCTGACCCTCGTCGGGGCTTCGGGAATCTGAGACGCTGTGCCGAGGCCGACAGCGAGTAACCCGCGCGCCCGTGCCGCTGCCGAGAGGCCGCGTCGAAAAGAGTGCAGCGATTCGAACGCTTCTTCAGCCGTGGTCAGGACGGGAGTCGCGAACTCGATCTGCCCGGGCAGCCATTCGGCACAGGCTTCTCCGCTGCTCGGGTTCACCTCGTCCTCGATCTCCTGCAGGCTGCTCTTCGATCGAGCAGGCAGAAGTGAATGTCGATCGACGAGAAGGAATTCCTCCTCGATGCCGAATTCGCTCATCGTCACCTCATTCCGTTTCTGACCCGCTCACGCTATTGGACGGGCCGCGGATGCGACAGCAGATGCGGGACCTCACGGAAATACCTGCGTAGAGGCCCCGGCGGCAGGTGTGAGCGGTAGGCGCTCGCGGCGATTCAGACGCGGCAGCCGGTTCGCCGATCACCCCTAGCCTCGATCGAGAAGCAGCACATACACTTTCGGGAAGATCCGAGACGAGTGACCAGAGCATGAGCGAGGGTCGCTGGGTTCCGGATCGCTGGCACACCGGGCAGGAGACTTCCTGCTGCGAAAGTCACGAGCCGAATCAGCAGACGAATGGACGATCAGAACCCGAAGCGCATCGATCCCCGATCCGGCATCGCATTCTCAGACGAGCGAGCGATCAGGAGACGGAGGAAGCTCAAAGAGGCCGCCGAATTCTGGAACATGTCGGTTGCCGGAGTGTGGCTGCACTATGTCAGCCTCGGCGGTGACCTCACCGAATACGAGCTCGACGCCTACCTCCACGAGGCCTACTTCCTCACGCCCTATCAGCACGACATTCTGGCCGAGGCCGTCAATGAGCTCATCGATATGCTTCCCCCGCCTCCGCGAGCCCCGCTGACCGACGAAACCGGTCTATGACCGGTTGTCTCGGTACTCCAGCCTGCCGCGGCGATTGCGATGGACGGCTCCCTGCCGAATCGCCTCACGCACCGCCGCACGGAAGCGTCCGGGGCCCCACCGGCGAGCCCCGATCGCACGGTAGAGCTCCACCTCTCCGACAGGTTCCATGTCGCGGACGAAATCGATGATGCCGTTGACCTCGTTGGCCGAGACCTCGGGCGGAACGTCGCGTGAGGACACCGAAGGCCACGGTGCATAGACGCCGACCGATCCCGGGCCCGGACGCAGACGATCTCCTCGGCTTCGAGCCTCGGGGCTCGCCGACGATTCGGCCGCGTCGGCGGAATCTGCTCGCTCACCTCGCTCGGTCGGCTCGACACCGCTCTCCGCTGCGCCTTCGGCCTCAGCGTCCTCGGCCGTCAAGGGTCGGGCGATGTCTTCGAGGTCGGCACCTTCCGCCTTGACTCCGAAGATCAGTTCGGCCACGCCGCCGAGCGCCATGACCGCCGCACCGATGCAGAACGCCCAGGCCACTTGGGAACGATCGCCGGACTCGATCATGCCGCCGAAGAGCAGCGGACCGGCGATGCCTCCGGCGGCGGTGCCGATGGCGTAGAAGAACGCGATGGCCAGTGCTCGGGTCTCCATCGGGAAGATCTCGCTGACGGTGAGGTAGGCCGCACTGGCTCCGGACGAGGCGAGGAAGAAGCAGACGATGAGGATGACGAGGAAGAGCCATTCGCCGCCGACCTCAGCGTTGAAGACGAGTGCGAGGACCACTGCCACGACCGCCGATCCGAGGTAGCTGAACGAGATCATCGGTTTCCGACCGATCGTGTCGAAGAGTCTGCCGAGGATGACGGGGCCGGCGAAGTTGCTCAGCGACCACAAGATGATGAAGATCGGCACGGTGGCTGCCGCGACTCCGTAGAATCCGTTGAAGATCGTGCCCAGGTTGAAGGTGATGCCGTTGTAGAGGAACGCCTGCCCGACGAAGAGGACGAGACAGAGGATCGCGCGTTTGGGGTAGATCGTGAACGCGACCTTCATGATCTCGACGAACGAGATCGTCTTCCGCTGCCGGACGGTGATGGTCTTCTTCGGCGGCGGCAGGGTCTGTGAGGTCTCCGACTCGATGCCGTCTTCGATCTCGCGAACGATGCGTTCGGCTTCGTCGTTCTGGCCGTGGATGAACAGCCACCGCGGGCTTTCGGGCACGTTCTTCCGCACGACGAAGACGAAGATCGCCAGCAGCATGCCGACTGCGAAGGCCAGACGCCAGCCGATCATCTTCGGCAGGATGTCGGTGTTGAGGAGCAGCAGGGTCGTCGCCGCCCCGCCGGCGGCACCGAGCCAGTAGGAGCCGTTGATGATGAGGTCGATGCGACCGCGGACGCGGGCCGGAATGAGTTCGTCGATGGCAGAGTTCACAGCCGCGTACTCTCCGCCGATGCCCGCACCGGTGAGGAAGCGGACGAGGAAGAAGTACCAGGGAGAGAAGGAGAACGCGGTGGCGACCGTGGCGACGAGGTAGAGCACGAGCGTGATGAGGAAGAGTCTGCGGCGGCCGAAGCGGTCGGTGAGCTGACCGAAGACGATTGCGCCGACACAGGCACCGAGGACGTAGATGGCTCCGGCAGTGCCGATCTGCCCCGCGGTCATGTCGATGCCGCTGCCCTCTTCGGTCATCCGGGCCGCGACGTTGCCGACCATCGTGACCTCGAGTCCGTCGAGGATCCACACGCTGCCGAGTCCGACGACGACCATCCAGTGGAACCGGGCCCACGGCAGCCGATCCAACCGTGCCGGCACATCGGTCTTGATCGTCCCGAGTTCGACCTTCTCACTCATCACACGCCTCCTGGACATTTCCCGGACAGAGTCTTCTGATTGCCAGGAAGTCTAAGCACACTCTGCGGGGTCGACAAGGCATGGTGGGAATGCTCAAAGGCGAGTAGCCTACGCTCGTTCGAGCTCATGCGGGTGCCGTCTCTGCGGCATCGGATCGACGCAATGGCGGAGACAGTGGAGAGGCATGATGCTCACCGCTGGGGTTGCGAATTCCTCGGGGACGTCGCTCGTGACAGCGCCCACGAGTTCCTCATCGCGCCTCCGACTCCGCACGATCGGACCACCCCGAGATAGGCGGGTCGCTTCACAGCGCGTCCTCAGTTCACGAGATCCTGTTCACGAGATCGCCCGGTACGTGTTCCCAGTCTTCGGCCAGGACCTCCCGAGCGTCATCGAGGCGGTCCTCCATATTCACCATGAGAACGCCGCGGACGCGTCCGTCCTCGCCGAGGTAGTACACCACGCCATCCGTGTAGGGCGTCTGCCAGTCTTCGACGGTGCGCAGAGCAGGATCGAGCTCCCCGACCGCCTGGTACCCGAAGTCGAAGACATTCGTGTAGAAGTACGGCGTATGGGTGTAGGACTCGTTCGCGCCGGCCATGATCCGCCCGACGGCCTTGCCCATCTGGGTGGCGTTGTCGACGTGTTCGACTCGTTGTCGTCCGAGGATCCTGTCCGGATAGCGAGCAACGTCTCCGGCCGCGAACACGTCCGGCTCTGAGGTCCGCAGCGATTCGTCGACAATGATCCCGTCATCCGTGTCCAGGCCCGCCTCCTCTGCGAGCTCGGTCGCCGGTTCGAGGCCGAGGCCGACGACCACTGCGTCGAACTCGTGGGACTCGCCGTCGCAGTCGAGCACCACCCGATTGCCGTCGACGTGCCCACCCGAGGCCTTCGTGCCCGGCACGAGAGTCACGCCGTGGCTGCGATAGAGTTCGTGGAACTGCTTGGCGAGGTCCGGCGGGAAGACGGAGCCGCCGAGGGTGTCGTCGTCGAAGATCAGAGTCGTTCGGGTCTTGTTCTGCACCAGGGCGGCGGCGAGTTCGGTGCCGATGAAACCGCCGCCGATGACTGCGATGCTCAGG
This sequence comes from Brevibacterium sp. CFH 10365, assembly GCF_009299785.1. Lineage (NCBI taxonomy): Bacteria > Bacillati > Actinomycetota > Actinomycetes > Micrococcales > Brevibacteriaceae > Brevibacterium > Brevibacterium sp. CFH 10365. Next base: position 340,904 of record NZ_VIGO01000004.1, read on the forward strand.
TTCTGGCCCGACAGGTCCCGCAGACGGCGGTAGTCGGCGAATTCGCGGAAGCAGATGACCCGCTCACCTTCGTCCAGATCGATGCCCTTCGGGCGGCCGCCGGTGACGAAGAGCAGCTTGTCATAGGTGAAGTCGCCGAGGCTCGTCCTCACGGATTTCGCTTCGACGTCGACCTCGGTCGCCTCCGTGCGGAGGCTGATCCGGGCTCCGGTCGCCTCGGCGGTGTCGAAGTAGTTGTCGCTCTCGTCGAAGCTCTCGTCGGTCCACAGTCGCTTGCTCAGCGCGGGACGCGTATAGGGCTCGTCGACGTCATCGCTGATGATAGCGATCGAACCCTGCTCGTCGATCTCCCTTATCCCCTGGGCCGCGGAGTCAGCGGCCATGCCGCCGCCGATGATCACATATCGGAACTCAGCCATGTCGGATGCTCCTTTTTCCGTTGTCTCTGCTGTGCCTGTGTTCGGTGTTCGGGGCGCTCTGGCGCACTAGATCGTGGCGACGGATCCGGCGTCCACGCGATAGTTCGAGCCGTTGACGAAGCTCGCGGCGTCCGAGCATAGGAATGCGATGACCTTGGCCACCTCCTCCGGTCGGCCGCGGCGACCGAGTTCCATGAACGGACGCTCCTCGCGCAGGAACGAGGCGATGGCCTCATCGAAGCTCGTTCCCTTCTGCTGAGCTCGCTCATTCATCATCTCGTCGGTCATCGGGGTTGCGATGAACGCCGGAGAGACGGTGTTGACCAGCAGTCCTTCGGAGGCGTAGGTGCGCGAGAGTCCCTTGGCCAAGGAGAGCATGCCGGCTTTGGCCGCACAGTACGGCAGCTCGTCGTCATAGGGCTGCACCGCGTCTTCGGAGGACACGAACACGATACGGCCCCAGCCGCCTCGGCGAAGTCCCGGAAGGAACGCCCGAGTGACACGGACCGGTCCCATGAGGTCGACGTCGATGGTTCGGTCCCAGCCCTCCTGGCTGATCTCATGGAACAGCCCGCCGGCCCCGTGAATGCCGGCGACGTTGACGAGGATGTCGAGGTCGCCGACCTCGGCGGCGACGGACGCGGCGAGTTCGTCGACTGATTCGTCATCGGCGATATCGGCGTCGTGGGCGTAGATCCGTTCCTTGAACTCGGCGAGTTCGTCGACTGCGGCTTTGAGTTCGTCGGGCTCGGGCCCGGTCATCACGACGACGGCTCCTTCGGCGAGGAGCTGACGGGCCGTCTCCAGTCCGATGCCCGAACTCGCCCCCGTCACCAGTGCCTTGCGGTCGCGGATGTTGAGATCCATCTGTCTCCTTCCAGGTATCTCGGACGGCTGTCGGTCTGCTGCGTCAGGGGGTGCGGATGAGCTTCTTGTTGACGAATTCGCGGATGCCCTCGGCGCCGAGCTCCCGTCCGACGCCCGAGCGCTTCGTGCCCCCGAAGGGCAGGTCGGGTTCGGTCCAGGTGGCCTGGTTGATCCAGACCATTCCGGTGTCGATGCGGTCGGCGACGCGTTGGGCCTTCTCGATGTCGTCGCTGACGACCGTGCCGCCGAGGCCGAAGGACGAGTCATTGGCGAGGGCCACGGCTTCGTCCTCGTCTGCGACCGAGTAGACGACTGCGACGGGTCCGAACAGCTCTTCCGAGTAGGCGCGCATCTGTTCGGTCACCCCGGTCAGCACCGTGGGTTCGACGAAGGCACCCGGTCGGTCGACTCGGTGCCCGCCGGTGTGGACCTTCGCGCCGTGGTCGACCGCGTCCTCGACCTGCTCCATGAGGTCTCGGGCGGCCTGTTCGGAGGACAGAGGTGCCATCGTGGTGACGGAGTCTGCAGGGTCGCCGGCGACGAACTGCGACATCTTCGCCGTCAGCAGATCCACGAACTCGTCGTAGAGATGTTCGACCACGATGAGGCGCTTGGAGGCGATGCAGCTCTGGCCGGAGTTCGTCATCCGCCCTTTCACGGCGGCGGTGACGGTCGCGTCCAGATCCGCGGAGTCGAGGACGACGAACGGGTCGCTTCCGCCGAGTTCGAGGATCGACTTCTTGAGGTTGTTCCCCGCACCGCTCGCCACTGCTGCACCAGCACCTTCGGAGCCGGTGAGCGATGCGCCTCGCACCCGTTCGTCGGCGATGATCGTCTGGATCTGGTCGTTGTCGGCGAAGACGTTGCGATAACAGTCGGACGGCAGCTGCGCATCGTTCATGACCTGTTCGAAGGCCAGAGCCGACTGCGGACAGTTCGATGCGTGTTTGAGGATGATGGTGTTGCCCGCCACGAGGTTCGGTGCGGCGAGTCGGGCGACCTGATAGTAGGGGAAGTTCCACGGCATCACGCCGAGGATCGGGCCGATGGGTTCGCACTTCATCACGGCGCTGCCTCCGCTGGCGGGTTCGAGCCGTTCGTCGGAGAGGAGCAGGGGTCCCTCTTCGGCGTAGTAGCGCAGGATCCTCGCTGCCAGTTCGACCTCTGCTTCGGCCTCAGCGCGCAGTTTGCCCATTTCGAGTGTGAGGAGCTCAGCGAGGTCCCACCTGCGCTCGTCCATGAGATCCGCCGCTCGGGCGAGCGGGACGGTGCGGTCACGGACATCGGTCGTCCGCCATGTCTGGAAGGCCGCGTCGGAGGCGTCGATGACGGCGGAGATCTCCTCGTCGCTGGCGGTGGGAAATTCCTTGAGGACCTCTCCGGTCGCCGGGTTCGTGGTGTTGAATTTCGCGGTCACGGCTTCTCCTTTCCTCGAGGTTCGGGAGGTGCTCTGCGGAGCAGGAATCACGTCTGCTCCGCGACCTCTGCCGAACCGAGACTCCACCGTCCCAAATCTCGATGACCGCGACCAGCCCCTTACGGTGTCCGGCCTTTGCCTTTATAATCCGCACCGAGATCGGGGTCGTCGATCACAAGCAGAATCGCTCCGTTGTCGAGATCGCTTTCGAACTTCTCTATCTCTTCGGAGTCGAAGCCGTACCGCTGAAAGCGCTTTCTGAGTTCGTCGCCTCTTTCGTTGTACCGTTCGTCCACGAGTTCTCCGACGCCTTTCAGAGTTCCGCCGGCGCCGGTGCCGACCACTTCGTCGGCGCCTTCCGCGTCATGGGCGAAGACGTGCAGGGCCGTCTTCGGCACGCCCTCCGACGCGAGCTTCTGCAAGTGGTTGAGCACACCGATGTCGTCGTGAAAGGTCTTCACGGTCGGCTTCTGACTCGTCACGTCCGGCTTCTGTGAGTTGAGATCGTCGTTGCTTCCCATGCCGCTCAACATAGCATTGCAGAGTCGCCGGCACGACCGATTTCAGTCGGGCCGCTCAGGCCTGCGGTCCAGTCCGCGAACGGGCGGCGTCGGTGGTCGGGCGGGCCGGCGGTCGGGCGGCGGCACGTTCACCATTGTGTCGTGAGGAAATACTCGATGGCGATCGCGGAGGCCATCTGCGTCGCCAGCAGAGGGCGATGCCACCGCAGGGGCAACAGCGACGGCAGCAGCAGAACCCAGATCGTGAACGGCAGCCAGATGCGTTCGACCTCCGCCTTGCTCATGCTCGACAGGGTCGCCAAGAGGATCGTGAACAGCCCGGCGCAGCCCAGGACAGCGACCACGTGACGGTTACGGTCGCTCCGCCGCCAGGCTTCGGCAATGCCACGGGGAAAGGCCGCCCAGACTGCCAGACCGATGGTGAAGGTCCAGGCGCCGAGGTTCGCCCACACCCAGTAGGCGTACTGCCTTTTGGATTGGATTCCGTCGTAGTACCGAGTGACCAGCACGGGGAAGCCCTCCCACCAGCGGAACCCTGCCAAGGTGAATGCCGCAGCGACGAGCAGCGCACCGCCGAGCGCCCACAGCAGCGATTCCCACCTGCCGCCCAGCCAGATCACGGCGATCGCGAGGCACCCCAGCAGAACCAGACCGTAGGAGTAATAGACGCACAGGCCCAGCAGCAGTCCGGCCGGGAGACCGAAGGCGATCAGACGCGATCGGCGGACCGCCGTCGAAGCCAGCGCCAGCAGTGCCAGCCCCCAGGCGGCCGTCGCTGTGAACATCGCATCAGCGGACACGCCCATCCAGATCGCCGATGGTCCCGCGACCAGCCAGGGTGCAGCACGGCGTGCGTACTTCTCAGAGCCCAGGGTCTTAACGGTCAGCAGAACCGCGACCACCCCCGTGCAGCCGAGGGTGAGGACGATGATGCCCGCCGTGTACGGGTCCGTGATGCCGAGGCGATCGAGCACGATGAAGAACAGCGTTGCGCCCGGAGGGTGGCCGGCGATGTGAATGGGCCAATGGTCCTTCGCGTCCAGAGGCACTCGTTCGGTGAACCCCGAGAGGAACCCTGAGATCGACGGCACTTCCTTCGCATCGACGAAATACTCGCTCGGACGCGCAAACACCTTGCTGATGCTTTCCGAGCCCCCGACATGTCCCAGCGCGGCGGTCCACAGCCAGGACCCGGCGAAGACCGCGGCCAGGAAAGGGCCCCACTTCAGTGCGGAGGTCACTCGTCGCCAGCACAGGAGACCGGTCAGCGCCACCAGCGCAGGAAGCACCAATGTGGGGGTGAAGCCAGGCGACCATCTCGCCTTCAGCGGAGGCCAGAAGATGAAGACGTCCGTCCCTGTGGCACGCGGCCAGGCGATGGCGAAGGCGACGAGAACCGCTCCGATGAGTGTGCTGACGACTGCTGCGACCCAGGCCTTGCGAGAGAGGAAGGGGGCTTGTGTGGGCACGTTCACATTCTAACACTGGTAGTGTCACCCTATGCCCGATCCCTCCGCACGTGAGCCGCTTGCCTGCACTGTTGTGATTCCGTGCCGCGACGAGGCACCAGCATTGCCGGGAGTGTTCAGAACGATCCCCGACGGCATGGATGTGCTCGTCGTGGACAACGGTTCGGTCGACGACACGGCAGACGTCGCCCGCGACCTGGGTGCCGAGGTGGTCCATGAAGAGGTCGCCGGCTACGGCGCTGCGGTGCACACAGGAATCCTCGCAGCCACGACCCCCTTGGTGGCAGTGATCGACGGCGACGGTTCGATGGACGCCGGCGACCTGGTCGAGCTGGTGTCCGTGGTGGACGGAGGAACGGCCACGATGGCGGTCGGACGCCGCCGACCGGAGAACAGCGGCAGCTGGCCATGGCATGCACGGGCCGGAACCGCCGTGCTCGCCTGGTGGATACGACACAGCAGCGGTTTCGCAGTGCATGATCTGGCTCCGATGCGGGTCTGCCGTCGGGACGATCTGCTTGCCTTGGACGTCAGAGATCGGAGGTTCGGCTATCCGCTGGAGCTGATGATCAGGGCCTCTCGGGCCGGTTGGACCGTGCATGAGAAGGACGTCGTCTACCGTCGGCGCGCACAAGGCACGAAGTCCAAGGTCTCCGGGACGGTGCTGGGGACGTGGCGGACCATCGTCGATTTCGCGGGGGTGCTGAGGTGAGGGCGGCGCCGACGATGCTGGTGGTCGCCAAGGCACCCGTCCCCGGTCAGGCCAAGACCCGGTTGGCGGCAACCGTCGGCGATGACACGGCCGCGCGGATCGCCGCCGCTTCACTGCTGGACACGCTCGAGGTCGTGGACGGTCTGGGATGGCCCGTGGTCATCGCGATGACCGGTGACCTCGGTCAGGCCGCGATGGGAGACGAACTCGCCTCGGCATGCGGCAGGCACCAGGTCATCGCCCAACGCGGAGACTCCTTCGTCTCCCGGCTGATTGCCGCTCACCACGATGCCGACGCCGGTCACGGTGTCATCCAGATCGGCATGGACACGCCGCAGCTCACGACGTCCGCCCTCGAAACGGCGGCAACTGCTCTGGAGGGCCACGACGCCGCACTCGGTCTGGCCGAGGACGGAGGCTGGTGGGTGTTGGCGGTGCGGAGACCCGGTTGGTCGTCCTGCCTGAGTACGGTGCCGATGTCGAGGCCCGATACCGGCGAGCGCACCGAGGAGGCGCTCCTCCGCGAGGGCGCTCGGGTCGCCTCCGTTCCTGTCCTGGCCGATGTCGATCGCTGGGAGGACGCACGCGCGGTCGCTTCCCTCATCCCGCACAGCCGTTTCGCCGCCGAGGTCGCGCTGGCAGCCGACCGTGAACAGATCGGATCCCAGACATGACCGACACCATCGACTTCGCACCGCTCGACGCCTTGAATGAGGCGATGTCGGGTCACGACTGCGACGTGGTCAGGTCGGACGGCACGACGATCCGCTTGGATGTCCAACAGTGGATCAGCGCCCCCGATGCGGCCGACCATGCGCTGTTCCTGGACCGCTGCACCGGCCCGACCCTCGATGTCGGCTGCGGTGCAGGACGTCTCGCTGGCGCCCTGGCTGCTCGGGGAAGCACGGCTCTGGGGATCGATGTCTCCCCCGTCGCGGTGAGACTGGCCCAGGAACGCGGCGCGATCGCCGTTCACGGGAACGTCTTCGACGACGTGCTCGAGGAAGGCACCTGGCAGGACGCTCTGCTGGCGGACGGAAACGTGGGCATCGGCGGCGATCCGGTTCGGCTGCTGCAGCGGGTCCGCCAGCTCATGCACCCGGAGGGGTCCGTCCTGGTCGAGGTCGACGCGCCCGGGACGGGACTGGCCCACGAGAGAATCCGACTCCGCGTGCGAGGACAGCTCACCGGTGCCTTCACCTGGTCGCGGGTCGGTGCCGACGCCATCGCCGACGTGGCCGCCGCCGCGGGTCTTCACGGCTGCCGGCTGCACAGCCATGGGGGCCGCTACGCAGCCCAGCTGACCCGGGACGGGCGGGCCTGACCGATGCGCTGGCGCAGCCCTCTGCGCGGGCCGTGGCTGACATCGGTCTTCGGCGCCGCCCTCCTGGTCGCGCTGCCGGTGGTCACGCTGACCGGCCTGCTCTCCTACCTCGCCTATTCTCCGCAGCTGGGACAGGCCATCCCCGGGAACGTGGGCTGGCTTCGGCCACCGGCCGTGGAATGGCCGACTGCGCCCAAGTGGGCTTACCAACTCAACCAGGGAACCCATGTCGTACTCGGCATGGCGGTCATTCCGGTGGTGCTCGCCAAGCTGTGGTCTGTGACCCCGAAGCTGTTCGCGTGGCCGCCGGTGCGCTCCGCTGCCCATGCCCTCGAGCGGCTGTCCCTGCTGCTGTTGGTCGGCAGCATTCTGTTCGAACTCGTCACCGGCGTCTTGAACATTCAGTACGACTACATCTTCGGGTTCAGCTTCTACACCGCGCACTACTTCGGCGCCTGGGTGTTCATCGCGGCCTTCGTCGCACACGTGTGCCTCAAACTTCCGACGATGGTCTCGTCCCTGCGTTCCCGATCGCTTCGCGCCGAGCTGAGCACGCCTCTTTCCCAGACCCGCCCGGAACCCTCCGATGCCGAAGGACTGGTGGCGGCTCGCCCCGACCCGCCGACGATGAGTCGCCGCGGCGCCCTGGCGCTGGTCGGAGGAGGATCTGCGCTGGTGGTGCTGCTGACCGTCGGCCAGTCGATCGGCGGCGCATTCCGGCCGCTGTCCGTGCTGCTGCCGCGAGGGCGGGTCCTCGGCGACGGGCCCAACGACTTCCAGGTCAATCGGACGGCCGCAGCCGCACTGATCAGCCCCGATGACACGGGGGCAGCATGGCGACTGAGGCTCAGCGGCGGTCACGACGACGTCGTGTTCGACCGAGCGCAGCTGCTGGCAATGCCCCAGCACACCGCCGACCTGCCGATCGCATGTGTCGAGGGATGGTCGACGACACAGACCTGGACCGGCGTCCGTCTGGCCGAGCTGGCCGGCCTGGCCGGAGTCGACGAACCGGCCTCGGCGCGGGTCGAATCGCTGCAGGAGTCAGGTGCGTTCAGGGCCGCCTCGCTGCAGCGCAATCAAGTGCTCGCGGCCGACTCGCTGCTCGCTCTGCGCGTCAACGGCGCAGACCTGTCGAGCGATCATGGTTTTCCGGCCCGGATCATCGTCCCGGCCATGCCCGGTGTGCACAACACCAAATGGGTGCGTTCCATCGAGTTCAGGAGCTGATATGCCGATCTCTCCCGGACGGTTCCGCGCGATCTACGGAGCCCGGCTGCCGCACCTGCTGGTGCTGACCGGGTGCTTCCTCCTGGCTGGCTGTGCGCTGTCTGCTCTGGGCCCGGACCGGCTGTTCGGAGCGGACGTGTGGTGGCAGTCCATCGCCGTGTGGTTCGTGGGCGCGGCGATCGTCGTCGACCTCATCCTGCTTCCGCTGTGCGCCGCGGCTAACCGAGGGCTCATCGCCGTCCTCGGCTCCCGGCGGGCCGTCCCGCACCCCGCCCCTCGAGTTCCTCTCGTCAACTACATCCGCGTACCGGTGCTCGCCAGCGGGCTGCTGCTCGTGCTGTTCCTTCCCGGCATCATCGAACAGGGTGCGCGTACCCACCTGGCCGCCACCGGCCACACCCATGCGCCGTTCCTCGAGCGCTGGCTGTGGCTGACGCTCCTGTTCTGCTGTCTCAGCGTCCTGGCCTACGCAGTCCGATCCTGCGTACGCCGGATACGAAGCACACCATCAACCGAAGGAGAACGTGATGACTGAATCACCCGACGTCGCCATCATCGGCGGCTCCGGCTTTTACACCTTCCTCGATGATCCTGAGGAGATCGAGGTCGAGACGCCGTTCGGCGCCCCATCGGCACCCGTCGCGATCGGCAGCCTCGCTCATGCGGGGACGAACCGGACCGTGGCGTTTCTGCCCCGACACGGCCAGGGCCACGAATACCCGGCCCACCGCGTGAACTACCGCGCCAATATGTGGGCACTGCGCAGCCTGGGAGTGCGGCAGGTGCTGGCACCGTGCGCAGTCGGCGGGCTCGACCCCGATCTCGGGCCCGGCTCTCTGGTGGTTCCCGACCAGCTGGTCGACCGGACATACGGTCGGAAGCAGACGTACTTCGACGAAGGCGCCTGCCACGTCTCCTTCGCCGACCCGTACTGTCCGCGGCTGCGCACGGCTCTGCTGGATGGACTCGCCGATGACCACGAAGGGCCGGTCGACGGTGGAACCATGGTGGTCATCGAGGGTCCGAGATTCTCCACCCGCGCCGAGTCCCAGTGGTATGCGGCACAGGGCTGGGACGTCGTGAACATGACCGGCCAGCCCGAGGCGATCCTGGCTCGCGAACTCGAGCTGTGCTATGCCACCGCAGCGTTGGTGACCGATCTCGACGCGGGCATCGACTCGTCGCACGCGGTCGCTCAGTCAGAGGTCTTCCGTGTCTTCGCCGAGCACACCGACCGCTTGAAGTCGAGCCTGCGAACCGTGATCGCCTCCCTGTCGACGAGGCGTCCGTGCAGCTGCTCCGAGGCGCTGGACGGCATGGCACTTCCCCTGGAGCTGCCATGAAGGTGCTTCTGACGGGCGCGGCCGGATTCATCGGACGACACATCAATGAGGCGGCGACCGCCGCCGGGCACCAGGTCACCGGCGTCGATCTGATGCTTCCTCAAGCCCATGGAGAGACCGCCGAGGTGCCCTCCGGGGTGATGCACGGCGACATCCGCGACCCGCGCCTCCTCGACGAGCTGCTCGCCGATGTCGACGTCGTCTGCCACCAGGCGGCCACTGTCGGCAACGGCGTCGATGCCCAGGACCTGCCCGGCTACGCCGCCCACAACGACCTCGGCACCGCCACCCTGCTGGCGGCGATGGCTCGGACCCGTACGACTCGGCTGGTGCTGGCGTCGTCCATGGTCGTCTACGGTGAAGGACGGTATACGTGCCCCGAGGACGGCGATGTGCCACCGGCGCCACGGCAGGACAGCCGACTGCGGCTGGGCCGCTTCGACCCGCTGTGCCCGCAGTGCGGAGGTAGGGTCGAACCGCACCTGATCGGCGAAGAGGCACCCTTTGCCCCGCGCACGGCCTATGCCGCGTCGAAGATCGCCCAGGAGAACTATGCCGCCGCCTGGTGCACCTTGGAATCGGGCCGCGCCATCGCTCTGCGCTACCACAACGCCTACGGGCCCGGCATGCCGGCGGACACTCCGTATTCCGGGGTTGCGGCCATCTTCCGCTCGGCGCTCGAGCACGGAGAGCCGCCTCAGGTCTTCGAGGACGGCAACCAGCTGCGGGACTTCGTTCACGTCGCCGACCTCGCTCGCGCGAACGTCGCCGCGATCGAAGCGGTAGGTGACCATCCCCTCGGTCTGAGCGCCTACAACATCTGCTCGGGCCAGACCTACACTATCGGCGACATGGCCCGACGACTGGCCACGGTGATGAACGGCCCTGAGCCGGTGGTCAACGGCCGATACCGGTCCTTCGACGTCAGGCACGTCGCGGCCTCCCCGCGGGCGGCCCTCGAAAGCTTGGGCTTTCGGGCCCGCATCGGTCCCGACGAAGGCATCGCCGAACTCGCAACAGCACCGCTGCGCCACCGCTGAAGGGTCGCAGGTCGTTCGAAACCAGCGCAGCGGGGGCCGTGATCGACCGATCTCGGCGACTTCCGCGTGAGTCCCTGATCTCGCAGGCCGGGGAGCGGAATACGACTGAGTGCGCCGAATCCTCTGTCGATCAGGGACGGGGGTCAGGCAGGGGTGCCGCCGAGCATCCCGGCGACCAGTCCGAGCACCGCCAGGGCGGCCAAGACGATGATGACTACACGTTTGCGCATACTCTCGATTCTACTGGGTCAGACCCGCCGTTCGTCGATGTCGCGGTTCGCCGACGGCACTCACCAGGGGTTGGCCTCCTGCCAGCGGGTGAACCAATAGCGGTCGCCCTGGTAGTGCGACTTCTCCGGCTTGCACCCCTTGAGATCCGAATGCTCCCCCAGCCAGGCCCGAACGAGGGGCCGAACCTCGTCCATGCGCTCGGCCCAGTCATCGAGCGGCAGCAGCAGAACCGTCCCGTCGTCGGAGGTCAGGCGGCACGAATAGTTCGGCAGTCCTTCGGTGATCTGCGAATGCGTGTAGCTGATCTGATCGCAGCCGGTGGTGAGGTAGAAGCGGATGAATTCACCGCAGACATAAGCGCACAGCGTCTTGAAGTTCCGGTAGCGGACCATCCATGCCGGGGGCGCATACTCGTGCTCGCAGTCCTGCTCCGCGCCCTCTTTTTCGTACATGAGTTCTATTGTAGGTCGGGCGGTCGACACGGGGAAGTCCAGCCGGAGTCCGACCGGTCGTCTGCTTCGCCGGAGTCCGTTCGCCGTCAGGGCAGAGTGCAGCCGGTGAGCAGAACTCCGACATAGGTGGCGATGACCGAGGAGAAGAGGACGCAGAAGGCGGTCAGCGCACTGCTCAGAGCCGCCGTCGGAAGCAGTCCCGGGGACATCCTCACGGGAGCGACGAGCTGCCGGACCCGGTCGGGCCCGGCGATATTCAGCGCATACGAACCGCCGAGGTGACCGCCCTCTCTCACCTGGGGCCCGATTTTGAGCAGGGCGCCGGCCAGGGCGGGAGTCCCTGCGACCTTCCGCGCACGATCATCGGCCGCGATCTCGAGGTAGAGCGGGACGGAGGCTGCGACCTCCGCGAAGAGCGGGATGAACCGCAGCGGGCGCACGAAGGCCTCCACCAGGGCCATGATCGCGTGGTGGCCCTGGTCGACGTGAGCCCTCTCGTGCTCGAGCACGGCCGTCAGCTCGCCGGGCTCCAGCGCCGAACACAGATCCTCAGACAGCACCACTCCCCCGTACCTGCGCGGCAGGGAGAAGGCCAGATGCCGGTGGCCGCTCACGATCTTGACGGTCCGTCCGGCCACCTCGACGTCGGCGGCCTCCTGACCGAGGAGTCGAGCCGTCTCAGCGTTCTCGCGGTGCCGCCGCCTGGCCAGAAGCCCACCGCGGATGAGGAATCCGAGGGTGACGGCCAGAGGCAGGAGGAGGAAGAGGACGACGGGGATGAGCGTGTCGATCTGAGCACCGCCGAAGGGGTTCGCTGCAATGAGGCAGCGCTGGCACACATCGCCGATGGGCATCGGCAGCACATCGGGGCCTTTGAGCAGCCATGCCGCCATGAGGCTGAGCGCGGTCACCACGGCCCAGGACAGCATCGGCAGCGACAGGAGGGCGAACACCGCCACGCGCGGGACGCGCATGAGGACCGGCGCGGCGGAGCGAACGAGGGCGGGACCGGCCCAGGCGAGGACGAAGGCGAGGGCGGCGACGCATGCACCGCCGATCAGCAGGCTCATTCGGCGACGCCCTTCGTGTCGAGGTAGTCGCGCAGCAGCCGGATGTCGGCGGCATCGATGCCCTCGACGAAGTGGAGGATCGACGCCGCACGATCCCCGCCGTCGACCAGGGCCGCCTGCATCGTCCGCGCGGTGTGCTGCTCACGGCTGACGACCGGGGCATGGAGAACCGAGCGGCCGCGACGCTCGCGACTGACGAGCCCCTTTCGCTCGAGGTTGGTCAGCACGGTGGCGATGGTCGTGTACGCAGGCTCGGCCGGCGAGAGTTCGATGATCTGCCGAACCGTGAGCGGTTCATGGTCCCACAGCAGTCCCATCACCTGCTTCTCGAGGGCGCCGAGGCGAATCGGCGAGGAGCCCCCATCCCGATCGTCATCGTGAGTCATGAGCGGACGCTCCTTTCGGGCGAGGGAAGCGGGCACGAGTACTGGCCCTTGAGGCGGATGATCACAGCCACCAGCAGGAGGATGACCGAAGCAGCAGCCAGGATCGGCTGGAGGGGTGCGAAGTAGGTCAAGGCGCCAGTGTAGCCCAGGGCGAGCAGCGCGATCTTGTTGCACACCGGGCATCCGACGGCGAACCATCCGAGCACTCCGCCCACGCCGCCGAGGACACCCGACCGCCCCTCGGAGGCGGCATCCGGACCACTCGAACGCCCCTCGGTCGCGGAGTCGTGGCCGCTCGACCCTCCCGCGGAAGCGGAGTCCCGGCCGCTCGACCCTCCCTCGGCTCTGGGGCTGCGCACGTAGGTGGCGATGAGCATTCCGAGCAGCACCGCGGTGAGGATCCACACCGGATAGTCCCACCACACGGGCGGGATGTCGCGGGCGAAGAGGGAATTGGGAATGAGCACTGTCGCGAGGCCGATGACCACGGCGGAGCCTGCCGCCGCGGCCACCGCTGCACCGATGCGCCTGCGGTCCCAGAGCAGGAGGCCCCGGTAGGCGTCCTTGACAGCATTGACGAGCATGAGGGTCCCTCTCCGATACGGCAGCCGATACGAGTCTACTATGCACATTAGTATACTATGCTTCTTAGTAAATACATCGACATCGCCCCGGCTACACCCCAACGACTTCACCTTCAGGAGGCTTTTGTGCTTCGCACCGAACGCGGCCCCATGTTCTGGCTCGTCCCGCTGACCGTCATCATCCTCGCCACCGTGGTCATCGGAATCGTCATCGCCAACCAAGGCGGCTCAGACGCCGATGCCCAGGAAGAGAGTTCGAGTTCGCAGAACGGTTCCGCCGAAGAAGACGTCGACCTGTCCTTCGTCGAGCACAGGGATTCCGAGGAGACGAATGCGGTCGGTGACGTCGACGCTCCGGTCACACTCGTCATGTACTCCGACTACCAGTGCCCCTACTGCGCTACATGGAACGAGGACACCCTGCCGGCGATGATGGACTACGTCGACTCCGGGGATCTGCGCATCGAGATGCGCGATCTCGCCGTCTTCGGCGAGGAGTCCGAGCGGGCCGCGCGCGCCGTCTTCGCCGCAGGCAAGCAGGATGAGTACTGGGACTATCACAACGCACTGTTCGAAGGCGGCGAGCACCGCCCGAAGTCTCAGCTCGACGACGACTCGCTCGTCAGCCTCGGCGAGGACCTCGGCCTCGACCCGATGCAGTTCAAACAGGATATGAATTCGACCGAGGCCCACGAGCAGTTCGAGACCGTCGCCTCCGAAGGGCAGTCGATCGGCGTTTCGAGCACCCCGGCCTTCGTCATCGGCGGCAAACCGCTGCTCGGCGCACAGCCGACCCAGCAGTTCACCGACGCAGTCGATGAGGCGCTCGCCCGAGCCGAGAGCTGAGCCATGAAGCGCCGCGCGGCAGCCGCCATGATCCTGCCCGCCTGCCTGCTCACCCTGGGCTCGCTGACCGCCTGCTCGAGCCTCGACGCGAACAGCGAATCGGCCGACCCCCGGCCGGTGCACTCGCCGGCCGAGACACTCCGCCCGGCCGAGACGAACGACTCGGGGACCGTCGGCGCCGGGGAGAGCGGGACCGGGGCCATCGACCCCGGCTGGGACGTGGCCGCACAGGAAGCCGAAGACGTGTTCCTGTCACTGCACGAGGCCGAGTCCGACCTCGAGTTCCGCGCCGTCGATTCGGACGGCACGATCCTGTGGTCGGCCCAGCGTCCGCGCGTATGCTCCGGCTTCCTCGTCAGCGACTCCGCAGACGGACCGGTGGCCGTGCTCATGGACCAGCAGCCCGGATCGGGCGGCCCGCTTAAGACGACGGCCTCAGGCTTCGATCTGCACACCGGCGAGAAGCTCTGGGGGCCCGTCGAGGTGCCCGGACCGCTGCTCGGCAGCGGCCTCGTCTTCGCCGGCCCGCCGGAGGACTTCATCGGCGCCGGCGGCCCTCGCACCGCCCTCGATCCCGCAAGCGGAGCGGAACTGGCCGTCGAGGACGGCGACGCACCGCGGATCCTCGCGCTCCTCGACAGCCACCTCGTCCTCGCCGACGGCGAGGAGCTCATCGGCCAGGACCTCGAGGGTCGACGACTGTGGACTCGCCCCGTCGCGGACCTCGGACTCACGGCCGCCGAGGCTCGTGAGACCCCCTGGGAGGCCGTCGGGGGCTCCCACGCACTCCTCGGCAGCGGCGGCGGGCAGCGCACCCTGATCGACCTGCGCTCGGGAGACACCGTCGCCTCCGGCATCGACGGCGCCGGCTTCGACTCGCACAGCCGCACACTGGTGACCAGTGACTCGAAGCTGCACGGCTTCGACCTCGACGGGACGAAGCGGTGGGAAGCACCGCTGGACGGGGATGCCGAACTCTCCGCCGTCGGAGCCGGACTCGTCGTCACCGAATCGGGCGCCGGGGATGCGGACGAGGATGGCACGCAGACACGGTCGGCCGATGACGGGCAGCTCCTCGATGCCGCCGAGGAGGCACCCGAGTCCGGGGACTTCGGCGCACCGCACCACATCGCCGACTCCGGTGCCCGCCTCGTCGGCGATCCCGGAAGCCCCCTGCTCATCCCGCCCGCGGACCGATCGGCGAAGAAATGACCGGCCGTCGATGCCGGCGGAAGTCGATGCGCAGCTTTCGGCCCGCGAGATCGATGAACTATAGTTTACTAAGCATCTTAGTAATTGAGGAGTGAGAGCATGGCCAAACATGCGGCACCGCGACCGCAGTACCGCTGGTGGATCCCCGCCACGGTGGGCGCCATCGCCGTGGCACTCGTGCTCATGATCCTCGTCATCGACCGCAGCGGCGAGGACGAGTCGACGCCCACGGCCGGTGGTGCCGGACCTGAATCCGAGGTCGTCGTCACCGAGGTCGCCGACCCCGAGCAGTCCGACCTCGGCGATGTCGACTCCAGCGAAGAATCGGATCCGATGTCCGACGGTCCCGCCGACGCACCCGTCAAGCTCGTCGTCTTCTCCGACTACCAGTGCCCCTACTGCGCCGCCTGGTCGCAGGACACTCTGCCGAAGATGCTCGACTACGTCGACTCCGGGGACCTGCGCATCGAATGGCGCGAGGTCAATGTGTTCGGCTCCGCGTCAGAGCAGGCTGCGAAGGCCGCCTATGCCGCGGCCCTGCAGGACAAGCACTGGGAATTCCACAATGCCCTGTTCTCAGACGGCAAGCCCCGCTCCCCCGATGAGCTCACACCCGAAGCCCTGACCACCGTGGCCGAGCAGATCGGCCTCGACACCGACCGATTCACCACGGACATGAACTCCAAAGAAACCGCCGAGGCGGTCGCGGACAATGCCGCCATGGGCACCGACCTCGGTGCGTTCTCCACCCCGACGTTCATCCTCGATGGGCAGCCGTACGTCGGCGCCCAGCCCACGGACGTCTTCGTCGATGCCGTCGAGACGGCGAAGAAAGGACAGAACTGATGGACATCAGCCTGATCAGCGCCTTCATCGGCGGAATCCTCGCCCTGCTCAGCCCCTGCGCCGCACTCCTGCTGCCGGCCTTCTTCGGCTCCACCGTCGGAGCGGGCTCGCGCCTGATCCTCCACGGCCTCATCTTCTATGTGGGCATGCTGCTCGTGCTCATCCCCTTGGGCATGGGCGCCGGCACGCTCGGGGCCCTGTTCACCTCCCACCGCGGCGCGATCGTCCTCGTCGCCTCGGTGATCCTCATCGTCTTAGGCATCGTCCAGTTCTTCGGCTTCGGCTTCGACCCGGCCAAGATGCTGCCGGGAGCCGATGCCGCCCGGCAGCGCTCCGCGCGGGCGACCGGATGGACGAAGACCTTCCTCCTCGGCGCCACGAGCGGGATCGCCGGAGTCTGTGCCGGGCCCATCCTCGGCGCGGTGCTGACTCTGGCCGCGACCAAGGGCAGCTTCGTCCTCGGCGGCATCATGCTCGCCGTCTACGGGGCCGGGATGGTCGTGCCGCTGTTCATCATCGCGGCGCTGTGGACCCGTGTGGGCGCCCGGACCCGGTCGGTTCTGCGCGGAGGTTCGGTCACCTTCTTCGGTCGCAGGCTGCCCATCATGTCGATGGTCACCGGTGTCCTGATGATCGTTGTGGGCATCGTGTTCTGGACGACCAACGGCCTCGTCTCGGCGCCGTCGCTGGTGCCCACGACCACTCTGGCTCATGCTCAGGAATGGGTGAGCTCGTGGTCCTCGACGACGACCGACATCATCGTCGTCTGCGTGCTGGCGGTACTCGCGATCGCCCTGTGGTTCCGACATGAGCGTCGCCGCGCCCGGCGAGCCGCTGCCGCGGACCAGGGCGCGGCCTCCGATCGGGGCACCGCAGCTTCCGACCAGGGTGGCGTGGCATCCGACCAGGGTGGCACCGCCTCGGCCGAGGAGTCGGCGAAGCCAACGCAGACGCCCGGGACGAAGCACTGAACCATGCGCACCCGCAGACTCCTCTCCGCCCTCGCCGGACCGCTCATCGGCTTCTTCGCCCTCGCAGGCTGCTCCCAGGCCCCCGACGACTTCGACCGGACGCCGGAGCAGGTCACGACCGAACTCGATGCCGTCGACGCCTCCGATCTGCAGCTGCCGCTGATCATCGAGCCGCTCGAGCTCGTCGAGCCCGGGTGGGACCTGCCGCCGGCGCACCTCGGTGAGGTCTTCCTCTCTGCCAGCACCGGCGACGAGACCCTCGACTTCTCCGCCGTGGACATCCACGGCTCCACACTGTGGCAGGCGAAACGACCGAGCGGATGCACCGGATTCACCGCCAGCGTCGATGCCGACGGCACCCCGCTGGCCGTGCTC
Organism: Brevibacterium sp. CFH 10365; assembly: GCF_009299785.1. Lineage (NCBI taxonomy): Bacteria > Bacillati > Actinomycetota > Actinomycetes > Micrococcales > Brevibacteriaceae > Brevibacterium > Brevibacterium sp. CFH 10365. The sequence goes on from NZ_VIGO01000004.1 coordinate 358,219, forward strand.
ACCGATTCCGACTCGTCGACCGACTGCGACGAGGACGTCACCGCGAGCGCCTACGACCTCGAAACCGGCGAGCAGGAGTGGGGACCCGTCGACGTGCCCGGCCCGATGCGCGGACCGGGCACGGTCTTCGCCGCCGAGGATGCCGAGCCCACCGAGGCTCTCGCCCTCGATCCGGCCACCGGCGAGGCGGTGCAGGACGGAGCCTCGGACGTGCGCCGCCTCGGCGAGTACCGGGGCACGATACTGAGCACCGACGACAAGACGCTGCGCGCCACCGGTGAGCAGTCATGGGAGCTGTCACTGCCGGACAACGGCTGGAACGCCGATGAGCTGCGCGCCGTCCCCGAGGCGGATCCGGGAGGGGACGTCATCGCCCTCGACGCCGGAGACGGAGTCGGCCCGGTGCTCGATCGCGAGACCGGCGAGCTGCTCGATGACGACGCCCGCGGGGTCGCCCAAGATGCGAACACCGGGGCCATCGTCACGCTCGGCAAGCAGGGGCTGACGGTCATCGACGACACGGGCAAGAACGAACTGCCGGTGTCGGTGCCGCAGTCGGTCGAACTCGAGGCGACGGTCGGAGGACTGATCTATCTGCGCGAGGAAGGCACCCTGCGGGTCCACAACGCCATGACCGGCAGTCTTGCCCGCGGCTACCCGGCCGACGGCTCGGGTGTGGTCGCGGTGCCGGGAGCGTTCACCCCCGACGGCCTCGGCACGGTGCAGGCAGGCGATCGGACGCTGCTGGCCACCGACCGCGTCGCCGAGGACTCCGAGGACGGCTGAGAGCCGCCACACAGACGGGCGCGGAATCGCTCATAGCCCGACAGCATGGGAAGAATACCCATGGGGGTATACTGGATGACACTGGATCTCGGACCGGTCGCACGGACCGAGCACTCAACTGCGAAAGGGAACAGACACCATGTCCGACGACGCCTCCGTACCCGCCCTGACGGCACAGCGGACCGCCCCCGCCACTTATACGGTCCGCAATGCCAATGGCGGTGAGTTCCGCATCGGTGCACCCGGTGCTGATGACGGTTCGTTCACACCTGTCGAGCTCCTGCAGGCCGCCGCGGCCGGGTGCGCAGCACTGTCCGCCGAGGCCAAGCTCGCCAACCGCCTCGGCGAGGACTTCGACGCTGTGTCGACGGTCGAGGCAGAGCTGAACATGGACGACAACCGCATCGAACGACTTGTCACCAGCATCGAGGCCGACATGTCAGAGCTCGACGCAGAGACCCGGCAGAAGCTCATCGCCAGCGCCGAGCGCTCCATCGACAGCCTCTGCACAGTCAAACGCACACTCAATCACGGCGCGGCGAACACCACCGGAGTGGCCGCACAGGACTGAGTCACCGGAGACTGCAGCGCGCACCCTCGAAGCCCACCCGTGCCTGCGCGCACGGGTGGGCCGGTCCCTCAGCACAGCAGGCATCTGCGACAGCCAGAGCGATGACACGGCACCTGTCCATCACTTCACCGAGACGGTGCAGAAGAGTCGTGCCCACGTCGGGCACACTGGTGACATGGTCACTTCTTCAGAGCGCGCCTCCTCGGCCGACGACCGGCCGCCGCGCAACCGCCAGCCGCTGTGGGCGGCGGTTCGCGACGATCTCGAAAACCGAATCCGCTCCGGCGACTTCAGCGAGGCCTTCCCCGGCGAGCTCGAGCTGTCCAAGCAGTACGGCGTGAGCCGCTCGACGATCCGAGCCGCCCTGACGCCGCTGCGACGCAACGGCACGGTCACCGCTCAGCCGGGCCGCCCCTCCCAAGTCGTCAATGTCTCGGGCGAACATGCGTACGGGCCCATCTACAGCCTCTTCGCCGCAGTCAGAGGTGCCGAGATGAGCCAGCGGAGCACCATCCGCACGGCCGAGATGGCGGCCTCACCCCAGGCCGCACAGCAGCTGGGCCTCGATATCGACACCGAACTCGTCCACATCGCCAGAACCCGGTACGCCGACGAGGAGCCGCTGGCCGAGGACGAGGTGTGGCTGTCACCCGAAGCCCGCGGCGTCCTCGACATGGACCTGAGCAACACCGCCCTCTACGAGGCACTCCAGCGCTGCTGCGGACTCACCCTGACCTCGGGCGACGAGACCCTGCACTCGATCAACCTCACTCCCAAGCAGTCTCAGGCACTGTCCTGCGAACCCGGCTCGGCGGCCTTCTTCATCGAACGCCTCGGCCGGATCGACGATCGCGCAATCGAATGGAGGCAGACGGTCATCCGCGGCGACCGCTTCACCGTCTCGACCTCCTACCCCTGAGCCTCACCGCAGTCTGACCACCTCCAGTCTGACCGCCGCTGCTCCCCGGCGGGCCCTCGCCGCTGCTCTCCGGCGGGCCCTCGCTTCCTCTGCCTGACCGGGCACTTCTGCCCCGCCGGCCCTGCCCCTGCCCCTGCCCGGGCCGGGCCGGGCAGGCTGCTTTCCCACCTCACCGCATCCGCCCGACCGGGCGACATCCTGAGCTGATTCACGACGGGGATTCACAAATGCATTAAATGTACGTACATTAGAAATGTACGTACATTACGGATCCCGCACCGGCCACCTCGTCGGTGGCACCGTCTCGAACAGTTCAGGGGGAAGCGACCGTGGGAATGCATCACAGGATCGTCATCATCGGCGGAGGCAACGCCGGGCTCAGCGTGGCGGCACGACTGCGCAACGCCGGTCAGGACGATGTCGCCGTCATCGAACCGCAGGCCGAACACTTCTACCAGCCGCTGTGGACGCTCGTCGGCGGCGGTGCGGCCGATCGCAGCGAGAGCGCGCGCCCGCAGGCCGAGGTGATGCCCCAGGGCGTGGCCTGGATCAAGGACGCGGCCACACAGATCCACCCCGACGAGCGCAGGCTCACCCTCGCCTCCGAAGCAGAGGTCAGCTACGACTACCTCGTCGTCAGCCCGGGCCTCCAGCTCGATTGGGATCGCATCCCCGGAATGGCCGATGCCATCGAGACCGCGAACGTCTCGAGCAACTACCGATTCGATCTGGCACCGAAGACATGGAAGCTCATCAAGGGTCTGCGGCAGGGAACCGCCGTGTTCACCATGCCCTCAGGGCCGATCAAGTGTGCAGGGGCACCGCAGAAGATCGCCTACCTCGCCGCCGACTACTGGCGTCAGCAGGGCGTGCTCGATGCGATCCGAATCGTCCTCGTCCTGCCGACCCCTGCAATGTTCGGCGTTCCCGTCTTCTCCGCGGAACTCGACAAGGCAGTCAAGCGCTACGGCATCGAAGTGCGGCTGAGCAGCGAGGTCACTGCGATCGACTCGACCGCGCAGACGGTGACCATCACGGACAACGCCCACGACACGAGCGACGAGGTCGATTACAACCTGCTCCATGTCGTGCCACCGCAGTCCGCACCCGACTGGATCAAGAACAGTCCGGTGGCGAAAGCCGACGATCCGAACGGCTACGTCGACGTCGATCCCAACACCCTGCAGCACACTCGGTGGCCGGAGATCTTCTCTCTCGGCGATGCCGGCTCGACGCCGAATTCGAAGACCGGCGCCGCCATCAGAAAGCAGGCCCCGGTCCTGGTCGACAATCTCCTGGCCGCCATGGAGCACCGCCCGCTGATGACGCGCTACGAAGGCTACGCCTCATGCCCGATCACGACCTCGCGGAGCACCATGCTTCTGGCCGAGTTCGACTACAGCATGCAGCCGGCACCGAGCATCCCGTTCATCGACACCACACATGAACGGCGCGACATGTGGTATCTCAAACGCTACGGCCTGCCCGCCATGTACTGGAACCTCATCCTCAAGGGTCGCGCCTGACCCTGACGCAGAGCGGCGCAGAACCTGCAGCCGCCTCCCCCGGCCCACTCCATCGCCAACAGACTCTCCGAACACTCACGAAGGACACATCATGCTTCTCGAACGCATCTACGACGAAGACCTCTCCCAGGCCAGCTACTTCATCGGCTGCCAGCAGACGAATGACGCCATCGTCATCGACCCCCGCAGAGACGTCCAGGTCTACCTCGACCTCGCCGAGGCCAACGGCATGCGCATCGCGCACGTCACCGAGACCCACATCCACGCCGACTACCTGTCGGGAACACGTGAACTGGCTCAGGCGACCGGGGCAGCCGTCCATCTCTCCGGCGAGGGCGGAGCGGACTGGCAGTACGGATTCGACGGCCGGCGCCTTCGCGACGGCGACACCATCACGGTCGGCAACCTCACCCTTGCGGTCGACCACACCCCCGGCCACACCCCCGAGCACCTGACCTTCAAGCTCACGGACGGTGCCGCCGCCGACGAGCCCGGCTACCTGTTCACCGGCGACTTCGTCTTCGTCGGCGATCTCGGCCGACCGGACCTGCTCGACGAGGCCGCCGGTGGGGTCGACACCCGGTACGAAGGTGCCAAGCAGATGTTCGCCAGTCTGCGTGACAAACTCCTGGCCCTGCCCGACTACGTCCAGATCTACCCGGCGCACGGTTCCGGCAGCGCCTGTGGCAAGGCTCTCGGAGCCGTGCCCACGACCACGGTCGGCTACGAGCGGAACTTCGCCTGGTGGAGCCGCTACGTCGCAGATGACGACGAACAGGGTTTCATCGACGAGCTGCTGGCCGGCCAGCCCGACGCTCCGGCCTACTTCGGGCGGATGAAGCGCCAGAACCGTGACGGGCCGGCGGTCCTCGGACACCGGAGCCCCCTGCCCGAGCTCGACGCAGAGACTGTGAAGAAGGATGTCGAGGACGGGACCGCGGTCTTCGTCGACACCCGTGACCAGCACGAGGTCCATCGCGGAACCGTGCCCGGATCGATCAATGTCCCAGCGTTCAACAAACCGGCCACACATGCCGGCTGGGCCTACGATCCCGAGTCCGATTCGCAGCCGCTCGTCCTCCTCGCCGCCAACCGCGATATCGCTCAGATGGTCTGGGACCATCTCATCCGCGTCGGCATCGACGAGGTCGCCGGCTTCGTCACCGGTCTCGACGGCCTGCCCATCGTCATCCCCGAACTCGTTTCGCCCGATGCCCTGGAGTCGACGGACTACGATCTGCTTCTCGATGTGCGCAATGCCTCCGAGTTCGCCGACGGCACCATCCCAGGGGCGCAGCAGCTCAGTGCGGGCAGAGTGCTGTGGCACCAGGACCAGCTGCCAAAGGAGGGCGGCACTGTCGTGACGTTCTGCCGCAGCGGTGTGCGCAATTCCGTGGCCGCCAGCGCCCTGCGCCGTGCCGGCCATCACGTCGTCGAGCTCGAGGGCAGCTACCTCGGCTGGCAGGCCGCCCAGAAGTAGATCGGCACCCCCGCGCATCCGGCGGATGATCGCACCGCCGGATGCGCAGCTGCGCCCGGATTCGGGAACTCATGGACATCTCACTCATCATCACGTTCGCCCTCGCTCTGCTCATCGGCATCTCCCTCGGCCTGCTCGGTGGCGGCGGCGCCATCCTCGCCGTGCCGGTGCTGACCTACATCACCGGCCTGGAGCCGGTGCAGGCGATTCCGACGTCACTGCTCATCGTCGGCGTCACTTCGGCGGTCAGTCTCACCATGCACGCCCTGAAGAGGAGGGTGCAGTGGCGGACGGGAATCATCTTCGGCATCGCCGCGATGGCGGGAGCCTTCGTCGGCGGCCGACTCGGCAGCGCCGTGCCCTCACCGATCCTCATGTTCTCCTTCGCCGCCGTCATGATCGCCGCCGCGGTGGCGATGATCCGCGGCAGGCGTGAGAGCTCCGACGGCGAGGAATCGGCGAGGCTGCCGGTGGTCAAGATCATCATCACCGGAGCCGTCGTCGGGCTGGTGTCCGGGTTCGTCGGAGCCGGGGGCGGCTTTCTCATCGTGCCCGCGCTCGCGCTCCTGGCGCGGTTGCCCATGAGACTGGCAGTGGCGACGTCCCTGCTCGTCATCACCATGCAGTCCGCGTCCGGCCTGGCCGGCTATGTGCTCTCGACTCCCCTCGACTGGGGACTGGGACTCACCATCACTGCGCTTGCCGTCGCCGGATCGTTCCTCGGCTTCTGGCTCAGCACGCGGATTCCAGACGGTGATCTGCGCAGAGGATTCGGTGTCTTCGTCCTCTTCATCGCCACGATCGTCGTGGTCGAGGAGACGCTCCAGCTGGTGGGGTGAGAATGCGGGCAGTGCGCCTGCACCGATCAGGCTCGCGGCTCACCTCCTGTGCCGACTGCTCGCACGGATGAGCACCACGGAGACCCCTGCCATAATGGAGACATGAGTGAGCAGCCAGACCTCAGCGCGGGTGAACTGAGAATTCGGCCGTCACACGGACCAGAAGACTTTGCGCCCCTCGTCGCCATCTGGCGAAGCGCGGTCGACGCGACCCACGATTTCCTTGCCGAGCCGGACCGCGATGAGATCGAATCCCATCTGGAGTCTGACTACTTCCCCGCCGTTTCGCTCACTGTCGCAGAGCTGAATGGTCGACCGGTGGGATTCTCCGGCGTCCTCGACGGAAACCTGGAGATGCTGTTCATCGACGCGAAGCAACGCGGCACAGGTATCGGCACGAGGCTTCTCAGCCACGCAGTCGAAGACCACGGCGTCAGGAACGTCGACGTGAATGAACAGAATCGCCAAGCTGTGGAGTTCTATACCCGTCGAGGTTTCCACGTTGTCCGTCGCAGCGAAACCGACGACGCCGGACGACCGTACCCGTTGCTGCATCTGCAGCTGACCTGATTCGTACGGTCCGCACCTCTGCGCGCCTTCCCCTGCACCGGCTGATGATCACTGACGACAGGCGGTGCTGTTCACCACCTGCCATCACCACCGTCGTTCATCGCCGACCCCGAGAATTCACGCGGATGAGTACGAGAGCGAGCAGCGTGCACAGCAGATAGGTGGCACCTACGGCGATCCAGCCGAGTTCGAACCCGCCGGGCGAACCGACGATGACACCCATGAGCAGCGGCCCGAGCGCGAAGCCGAAGAACATTCCGGCCGTCACCATCCCACTGGCCGAGGCCATCGAAGCCGCCGGGATGACCCGCATGAGCGCGGCCATGAGCACCACGGAGACCCCGAGCGCGGAGATGCCGTGGAAGGCCACGGCCAGCCAGAGAAATGCCGCCCACCCGGTGGCCTCGGCGACGAAGAAGAGGACCGCCCCGGCCAAGGCGATGAGGGCGAGCGTGAGCAGCAGGTGGGCACCCGAGGCGCCTTTGGCCATCCGCCTGGCCCAGGTCACACGCGCGATGACGCCGATGACGCCGGCCAGTGCCGCCGTGGCACCGCCGAGGACGAGGGAGAAGCCCATCTCACGCACGGCGAAGAGGGGCATGTACACGTTCGTCGCCTGCACGCCGATGCCGTTGATGAGTCCGAAGGCGGCGAGCGCCCACACCATCCCCGGATGCCTCGCCGGACGCGTGGGGGCCGGTTCAGCGGGACGGTCGGCCACCTCGGTGGAGGCGTTGGTGTGGGCATCCTCGGTGGGAACGCCGGTGTCGGCCGCCTCGGTGGGGGTGTCGGTGCCGACCTTCGAGGGCGCGGTGGGCAGCAGCGGTGTGGTGCGCAGGGAATGCCAGGTGATGGCGAGGAGGATGAGCGGGATGACGGCTGCGGTCAGGGCTGCGCCGCGCCAGCCGATTCCGATTGCGAGGACGGGGAAGAGCAGGCTCGCGACGAGCTGGCTGACCTGAACTCCGGACTGTTTGATGCCGACCCAGCCGATTCGCCGGACGGTGGGCACGCGTTCGAGCAGGATCCGGTTGGTCACCCCGTTGGGGAAGGACTGGGCGATGCCGGACAGGCCGGCGGCGATGAGGAGCATCCAGAACCCGTCGGGCACGGCCACCAGGAGCAGGGCGAGTGCGGAGAGGACGAAGATGAACGCCATGAGCGAGAGGTCGGAGTGGCGATCGGCGAGCCTGCCCAGGGTGGCGCTGCCGATGGCCGCGGCGCCGAAGCAGGTGGTGGCCAGGAGTCCGAAGTGGGCCTCGGAGATGCCGATTTCGGCGATGATCGAGTCGCTTGTGGCGCTGAGCCCGTAGAGCAGGATCGGTCCGGCGGCCACGGCGCCGAGGAGGACGCTGAGCAGTCCGATGCCCGGAGTCTTCTGGTCGTGGCTGGTCATCGCTCACCTCCTGTCGCGCGCATGCTTCAAGTCAGCATGCTAGCCGGAGGAGGACGGCGGCTGTCGTGGCGTCTCAGCTGCCGTGTCTCAGCGCTTCGACGGGCACGGGTGCGGGGCTCAGGCCTTCGAGCGTCGCACCGCGGACCGGTAGGCCACCGCGATATCGACGCCGAGGATGCCGGCACCGGCGACGAGGATGGCGAGTGCCACCGCCATGGGGTGCTGTTCGTTCCATGCCAGCAGCCCACCCAGTACGGCGGCGACGATGACGATGAGCGTCCCGGTCCGGAACCGCTTGACCAGGTCTGTCTTCTCATCCGAGTTCTCAACGGCCTGCAGGGTGTAGGTCATCGTCACTCCATCTCGTTCTCGGCATCGCCGCAGGTACGGTCGTGATGCGCGTTGGTCTGTCAGTCGTGCCCGTCCCGTTCACACCGGACAGGCACCGAAAACAAGATTAGCCCCGAGTTCGCGCTCCGATCGCCACATGAAGAAACCGTTGAATGTTGCAGTTCGTTCACAAAGGCCGCCCTGCCCCGACCAGTGGGGCCGGGTGACTGTCCGCCGCCGGACAACGGCCAGTCGATCGTTATGGCTGCGTTATCGAATTCCGCGGGGCTCAGCGCTGGACGGGTCCGGGTGTGGGACAGCAGCGCCTGTCAGGAAGTCACGGTGCCTGTCACAGCGTTGAGCGCCGTATCGACATCTGCCTCGTCGTTGTAGAGGTGGAATCCGAAGCGCATATTGCCTCCGGCCTGCGAGTACCGCACCCCGGCCGCGTCGAGTCGGTCGAGTGCGCCGGGCCATGAACGTTGACCTGCGTCGAGGTCGATCGTGACGATGGCCGAGTCCGACTCTCCCAGACCGAGCCCAGCCCGGAACCGGTTGGCCAGGGCGAGGTCGTGAGTGTGGATCTGGTCGATGCCGATCTCCAGGAGCAGCTCAAGCGCCGGAGCCGCGCCGACCCACGAGTGCCAGGCCGGTGAGATATCGAAGGCTCGGGCACCGTCAGCCAGGTGCATCGGCATCCCGTAGCTCGCTCCAGCGCCAGCCGCGAACCAGCCTGCGGCCAGAGGCTTGAGCCGACCGAAGAAGTCGTCGCGGCACAGGTGGTCGGTGCCGACAGTATCGGAGGTGTCAGCGGTTTCGGGGGCGTCGGCCGCCGAGTCTCGAGTGGGCAGCGTGAGGAAGGCGGTTCCGCGTGGGGCGCACAGCCATTTGTAGGCGGCGACGGCGAGGAAATCGACCTGTTTCGCGTCGAGCGGCAGCCATCCGGCCGCCTGTGTTCCGTCGAGGACCGTAATGGCCCCGACCTCGCGGGCGCGACGTGTGATCGCCGGGATGTCGGCGACCTCGCCGGTAGCCGACTGTGCGGCGGAGAATGACACGAGGGCCGTGGACTCATCGACCGCCTCGGCGAGGGTGGCCAGCGGCGCGGTGCGCACTCGCACCCCGCGGTCGGCATGGACGGCGAACGGGTAGACCCCGGAGGTGAACTCGAAGTCGGGGATGAGGACCTCCGCACCGTCGGGCAGGGCCGCGGCGATCGGGGCGAGCAGCTGGGACACGGCCGCCCCGGTGGCCACCTGACCGGCGGGCGCACCGACGAGGCGACCGAACAGCTCCCGACTGGCATCGACGGATTCCGCCCACGTCTGCCAGGGAACGCTGCCGGCCCTCCATTCGTCGAGCGATCGCTGCATCGCCTCCCACCCCCGCCGAGGCGGCGGACCGTAGGAGCAGGAGTCGAGGAAGGTACGCTGCACATCCCATTCGGCACGGGCCTGCGCGATGTTCAGGGCTGGATCGTCATTGATGTCCATGCCAGTGAATCTAACACTGGAATTGCGGCGCCGCCTCGGCGAAGTCAGGCCACGCGCTCGGGGTACGAGTACGCGTTGAACTTTCCCTTGCGGTTGAAGCCGATGACGCTGACGCCGACATCCTTGCCGTAGTCGACAGCCATCGCCGAGGGAGCGCTCACCGCGGACATCATCGGGATGCCGGCCATCGCGCACTTCTGGACGAGTTCGAACGATGCCCGTGCGGACACCTGCAGGACGGTTGACCGCAGCGGCAGTCCCCGGTTGGCCATGGCCCAGCCGATGACCTTGTCCACAGCATTGTGCCGACCGACATCCTCACGCCCGACGAGCAGTTCGGGTTCTGCGTTCGGGTCCTCGCCGACGGCGAAGAGGGCAGCTGCGTGGACTCCGCCAGTCTTGTCGAAGATCTCCTGCGTCTGCCGCAGACGATCGGGCAGTTCGCCGATGCGGGCAGCCGAGAGCAGCTGTGGAAACTCGTATTCCCCGTGATCCTCGACGTGGAAGGCGGCGGGAATAAGGGGGAAAGCAGAGGTCTTCGTCACGGCATCGGCGGCCGCGGTTCCACAGATTCCGCACGACGATGAGGTGTAGACGTTGCGGGCCGGCGCCGTCTCCGGATTCCAGGTCCCCGGGGTCAGACGCACTTGCGCGACGTTGTAGTTCCGGCTGCCGTCGGGGGCGATTCCGGCAGAGAAGTTGACCTCTTCGATATCGTCCATCGAAGTCACGACCGCCTCGGAGAGCAGGTAGCCGGCGATCAATTCCACGTCGTGGCCGGCGGTGCGCATGGTCACCGTGTACGGCTCACCGCCCAGCTGGACCTCCAGGGGCTCCTCCCCCGCCAGAGAATCCGGGCCGGCCGAGACCTCACCGGTGGCGTCGAACTTATAGACCCGGGCTCGCACGGACTTGCGCATCTGCATGTTCTCGTTCCTCTCTCAGACCCGAGGACCATGGTCGGTGGTGTCCTCGACGGAGGTCTGAATGTGTTCGAGGAGGTCATCGATGACGGTGATTCCGTCCTTGACCCCACCCTTCGAACCAGGGAAGTTGATGACGAAGCTGCGACCACGCACTCCAGCGACTCCGCGGCTCATCACCGCCGAGGAGGTCGATTCCAGTCCCTTGCGCCACATCGCATAGATGAGGCCCGGGGATTGGCGTTCGAGAAGTTCGGCAGTGAACTCCGGGGTGCGGTCATCGGGTGCCAAGCCAGTGCCGCCGCTGGTGACGATGAAGCGGGGGCGATCGGCCTCCGGGGTGTCGACGAGGAGTTCGCGCAGGGCCTGGCCGACGGGCTCGCCGTCGCGGACGACGATGGCCTCGGGTGTTTCGTAGCCGCGGCCACGCAGCCACTCGACGAGGATCGGGCCGGTGGTATCCGCGGCTTCGCCTCTGGCCGCCGAGGTGGACGCGATGATGACGGCAGCCTTGCGTCCTGCCCCGAGGAGGGCGTTGCACCGAGGGCTGGAGGCGGAGTCGGTCACGTTCGTTGGAGTGCTCACAATTCCATCCTACGTCTCACGCCTCTGCCTGGCCCGGCCTCATCTCCGCATCCGATCCGGACAGAAGTTCATCACAACTCGACTTGCATGTTTACGCGGACTCCTGAAATGGTGGTCGGTCACAGCGGATGAAGTCAGCGAGGATGTATGGACGGTCGCGAGAGAAGCGTGGGCTCGGCGGGCGCTGAGCCGCCGTCGAAGCAACTCCCCCTGCGAAAGCTGCTGAAGCGGCCGCCGCGCCTATTGCCGGGAACGACGATGTTGGTCGCAGCCTGTCTGTGCCTGGTCGCCCTCGGTCTGCTCATGGTGCTCTCGGCGACGTCGATCACCGCGTACGACGGCACCAGAACCTCCTCCTTCTCCGTGTTCGTGCGGCAGGGGCTCTTCGCGATCGCCGGACTGACGATGATGACCCTCGCCGCGCTCACCCCCGTGCGGGCCTGGGAGAGGCTGGCCTGGCCGCTCATGGGTGCGGGCCTGCTGCTGCTCGCACTGCCGTTGGTACCGGGGCTGGGAACAACGGTGAACGGCAGCACGAACTGGCTGCGGATCGGGGGCCTGCAGGCGCAGCCCTCCGAGCTGTTCAAGCCCATCCTGGCGGTCTGGTTCGCCGTGGCTCTGACACACCTGACCTCCCAGCACTACCGTCCCCGGAGGCTCCTGCTCACTCTCAGCCCCGTCATCGTCGCCGCCGGATTCATCCTCATCGGAGGCGACCTCGGCACGACCTTGGTGCTTATGCTCATGGGACTGGCCGCGCTGTTCGTCTCCGGGGTGCCGAAGCGGTACTTCGTCATCGCCTTCGGAGTCATCTCCGTGGCCGTCACACTGCTGGTCACCTCGAGCCCCTATCGGATGGCACGGGTGCGCGCGATGTTCGCGGGTGATTCGCAGAGCGAGGCCGAGGCCCTGGGCCAGCACTGGCAGTCCAGCCACGGCCTGTTCGCCCTCGCCTCCGGCGGATGGACGGGCGTCGGACTCGGGGCCAGTCGCGAGAAGTGGTTCTGGCTGGCCGAGGCCCACACCGACTACATCTTCGCCATCGTCGGCGAGGAGATCGGCCTATTCGGGACGCTGGCAGTCGTCGCTCTGTTCGGTCTCATCGCCATCGGGCTCATCCGCGCCTCCCTGATGAGCCGGAACCGGCGGACGAAGATCCTGGGCGCGAGTGTTCTCGCCTGGGTTGTGGGCCAGGCACTCATCAATATGGGAGTGGTGACCACCCTGCTGCCGGTCATCGGGGTGCCGCTGCCCCTCGTCTCCTATGGCGGGTCGTCGCTCGTCGCCACGCTGACCGGGGTCGGCATCGTCCTCGCCTTCGCCCGCGCCTCCGAGCCGGGTGCGGAACGCCCGCCTGCCTTTTCCACACAGACCCCGCCCACCGAAGTGGGTCAGACCGACACCGGAGCCGGTGAGACCGCCCAACGCCGAGGTGAGTACCGGGTCTCGCGAGCAGCGACATGAGTCTCGCCCACGGTAATACTCTCGTCGCTGGGCTTGATCGGTCGATCCGCCTCGATTTCCTCCTGACGTTCAGCCTCTTGCCATACTCGACCAATAACGTGTGATTGCAATTTCAACCAATCTTGGAGATCACCGTGTACGCAACGACCGGACTGCCGACCTCTGCCCGCGACATCATCACTCTCATTGCCCGGATAGGCCTCGGCGCGATCTTCATCGCCCACGGTTGGCAGAAGTTCAACGAGTGGACCATCGCCGGAACGAGCGATTCGTTTGCGCAGATGGGAGTGCCAATGGCCGATATCGCGGCCCCGGTTGCGACCTTCGTCGAACTCATCGGCGGAGCACTGCTCATCCTCGGCGCGCTCACTCCCATCGTCGGATTCCTGCTGGCGGCCAATGTCATCGGCGCCCTCGTCATCGTCCATCTCACACCGACCCCGTTCGTCGACCAGGGCGGCTGGGAGCTCGTCGCCGCACTGGCCGCCGGTGCCCTGCTGATTGCCGCCGCAGGTCCCGGCCGTCTGAGCGTCGACCGCCTCCTCTTCGCCGACAAGAAAGGCACGGGCCGCAAACGCTCGAGTGCATCTCGCGCCGTGGCCGCAGACGCCTGAGAATCCGGGCCGGACTCTTCGCCTAGGCCAAACGGTGGTCACCATCGGACACTTCCCCTTGCCGGAAAGTATCCGATGGTGACCACCGTTTGCGTTGCGCCTCCACAGCCCCCTCCTGCAGCTACGTCCCTGCCCACTCCCTGCCTCACCTGCAGCCAGGTAATGTGAGGACGAATCGCGAGCACGAAGTCAGCAGAAGGAGCCATGGTGGAGGATCTGAGCCTGAGCACGCTCATCTGGCTGCGCATGGCCCGCTTCGTCCAGAACAGCAACCAGCTGTCGAATGAGCACCTGCGCCAGTTCGGTCTCACCGTCGCCCAATTCGAGGCCCTCGCCCACATCCGCAACTTCGAACCGATCACCCAGTCCGCTCTCGCCGAGGGTCTGACCGTCAGCGGGGGAGGGATCTCCCGCATGCTCGCCCGCCTCGAGGCCGAAGGGCTCATCTCCCGCGAACAGGACTGGAAGACCAAACACATCTCGCTCACGACCAAGGGCCGCGCACTCCTCGAGCGCGCATTCCCCTCCCAGCTCCAGCAGCAGTCATCTCTGTTCGACGATGCCCTCACCGAAGATGAGAAGGCGCAGCTGCACGCGCTCATGAAGAAGCTCTACGACACCAGTCGGAAGCGCGGTCAAGGCACGCGGGAATAATCCCGCCTCCGTCTCAGTTGACATGGCAAATGACATTTTCGTCGCCATCACGAGGAGACACCTTGAGCGAGTCCACGCAGCCGCACACCAACCCGACGCAGGCTTCCGGAGCACCCGAGTCCCCGCCGCCACAGCAGCCGAACTACATGCACGAATTCGGCCTCGACCGAGGTCAGGGGCTGCAGTTCGGCATCTACAGCCTCGGCGATCATCTGCCCGATCCGCACGACGGATCACGCGTCGACGCAGGCCAGCGCATCCATGAATTCATCGGCTATGCCCAAGCCGCGGAGGCCGCCGGGCTCGACTTCTTCAGCCTCGGCGAGAGCCACCAGGAGTTCTTCGCCTCGCAGGCCCATGCCGTCATCCTCGGCGCGATCGCCCAAGCCACGGATAGAATCCGCATCGGCAGCTCCTCGACGATCCTCTCGACCTCGGACCCGGTCCGGGTGTTCGAGAATTTCGCGACGATCGATCTCATCTCCGGCGGTCGTGCCGAGCTCGTCGCCGGACGCGCCTCCCGGGTCGGACTGTTCGAGCTCCTCGGCTACGACCTGCGCGATTACGAAGAGCTGTACGAGGAGAAGCTCGACCTGCTGCTCCAGATCAACCGCGAGAAGCAGGTGACCTGGTCCGGTCGGTTCCGGGCACCGCTCAACGACGCCGAGGTCCTCCCCCGCCCCACCGGGCAGGCGCTGCGCATCTGGCGCGCGGTCGGCGGAGCACCGGCGAGCGCGGTGAAGGCGGGACTGGCCGGGGTTCCCATGGTCATGGCCCACCTCGGCGGGACCACCTCGGTGTTCAAGGGCACCGTCGATGCCTACCGTCGCGCGGCCGCTCATGCCGGATTCGATCCTGCCACCCTGCCGATCACCACGGCCGGGTTCTTCCACGCAGCCGAGACCTCGCAGGAAGCATTGGCTGGAATGTACCCCCACATCAACGAAGGGATGAAGCGCACCAACGGGCAGGGCATGCCCAAGCAGCACTTCGCCCAGAGCGTCGAGCCGGCGAGCATCGCGAACATCGGCAGCCCGCAGCAGATCATCGAGAAGATCCTCCGCCAGCACGAGGTGTTCGGCCATCAGCGCTACCTCGCGCAGGTCGACTTCGGCGGGATGGCCTACGCGGACGTGATGAAGCAGATCGAGATCATCGGCACCGAGATCCTGCCCGCCGTGAAGAAGTACACCGCTGCCGCACCCGCGGATTCGGGGACTGAGTCCCCCGGCTCCGCATCCGACTCCGCCGAGGAGGCCCACTCGTGAAGCTTGTCCTGCTGTCCGGCTCGAACGTCGGAACGAAGACCCGAACCGTGATCGATCACCTCGCCGAGGCGGTCGCCGCCTATGACCCCACCATCGAGGCCCGCGTCATCGACCTCGCCGAGGCGGACATGGTCTTTGCCGACGGCCGGAACTTCACCGAGTACACCGGAGACACCGGCCGGGTGGCTAGGGAGCTCATGGACGCCGATGCGATCATCATCGGCACCCCGATCTTCCAGGCGTCGATCCCTGCGGCTCTGAAGAACGTCTTCGATCTGCTGCCGACGAGTGCCTTCCTCGACAAGGTCGTCGGCGTCATCGCCACGGCCGGATCGTCGAAGCACTACCTCATTCCGGCTCAGCACCTGCTCCCGATCCTGACCTACATGAAGGCGCAGGTCGTCCAGCCGTATGTGTTCGTCGAGGAGAGCGATCTGCACCGCGGCGAGATCGTCAGCCATGATGTCCTTCAGCGCCTCGACCGCCTCGTCGAGGACACGATCGTGCTCACCCGCACCTTTGCCTCGATCCGTCAGGAGCGGGACGCGGCCTACGGGTTCTGAGTCTTCCATGCAGATGCCGCTGCCTCGCTTGCGAAAAACGAGCCGAGCGCTGATCGTGCTCTTGCCCAACCTCTGCCAAACTAGTCTGTTTTCCGTATTAGTTGAGCGGTCGAGCTGACCCCTGGCACATGACCTGAGGCCTATGGTCGTCCGCTTTCGAGCGAGAGGACGTATCATGCGCATCACCATCTTCGGTGCCGCTGGACCGACAGGACTCTGGACCTGCAGTGAGGCTCTGCGAGCCGGGCATTCCGTGACGGCGGTCAGCCGCCGCAGCGATCCCCTGCCCCTGCCGGCGAACGACCGCCTGACCGTCGTTCGCGCCGACGCCCACAGCGGCGAAGGAGTGGCAGAAGCGGTCTCGGGGGCTGACGCAGTGATCTCGACCCTGGGTGCCCCTTACGGGCGCCGACCGATCTCGATCTATTCGTCAGGCACTCGCACCATCGTCGAGGCGATGCGAAGCCACGCGGCAGGAGATCGCCTCGTCGTCTTCAGCTCTGGACTCACCTACCCGCCACCGCCGATGAATTGGGCGGCCGATCACCTCCTCTTCCCGTTCCTGCGGAACGTTCTCGGCCGCACGCTCTATGCAGATATGCGACGAATGGAGGAATACCTCCGCTCGATCGATGACATCGCCTGGACGATCATGCGACCTGGCCGCCTCATCGATGCCGATCACGTCTCCGACTACGCCGTCGATTTCGACCACCCCAGCCACGGGTTCACTACTTGCCCCGACCTCGCCGCCGCGACGGTCGCGGAGGCTGAGGACAGTGCTCACGCGAGGAAGGCAGTCGCGCCGACCACCACGAAGGAAGGACGTCGCCGATGACCGCCGACCAGGGCCTGCGAGACGCGATCCGTGCGATCAGAATCGAGCTGAGGGTCGTCAATGACAAGGTGGCGATGTCGGCCGGCCTCAACCCTAGGGATCTCGACATCCTCGATGTCATCGATCGGGACGGGCCCTGCACTCCGTCCCACCTCGCAGAGCGGACCGGTTATCACCGAGCGACACTGACGGGAATCCTCGCGCGACTGGAGCGTGAAGGCTGGGTGGGCAAGAACGTCGCCGAAACCGACCGTCGCTCCCACACACTGACGGCATCTGAACGGTTCGACGAACTGAGAGCCATCTACGCGCCGGTGGACCGCCATGCCGCCGCACTCTCCGAACAGCTCTCCACAGCCGAGCGCACCACCGTCATCGACACGCTCGAGCGCATGGCGACCATCGCTCGTGCGGCCTCCGAGGAGATCGGCAGCTGAGAGAAGATCCCGTTTCGCTGGCATTCGAGCCGCGTGCGCTTCCCTCCACACTTTGGACCGCCGCGCCATATCGCCGTTGCCAGCAGACACCCCATCGACAGCGGAAGCGCGCTCCGGATCCTCCTATCCTCACCCATAGCGTGTGGGTGCACTTTCAACCAGCCCTGAAGCTTAGCACGTACGCAAAGGCCGGTTTTCCGACAACTCCCCTGGCATCATCACCGCCACCGCCCCGAATCTCCCTCGGCGCCATCTTCATCGCCCATGGCTGACAGAGGTTCAACGAGTGGGCCGCCGCCGGAACCACTGTTTCGTTCTCGCAGACGGAGGCTCCTCTGCCCGGGATCGCCGCGTACTTCGCAGCCTTCGTCGACCTGGGCGACTGGGGACCCGCCGCCCACACTAGCCACCAGCTCACAGCTCACAGCTCATCGCCACCATAGGATCGGACCAGTTCAGAATTGACCATGTTCCCTTCGCGTGGAAGAAGGGCAAGGGCATTAAGCGCGCGACAGGATCAAGGTCTGTGGCCGACGAGGCCCGCCCCACCTCCGCCTCTGCAGATCGGACATGCCTGCACGCCCTCCAGCCCTCAGAGCTCGTTCCGGATCCGCATTGCGATGAATGACCTCATTATGATGCGGACCCTGATCTCGTTCACTGCCGCTGAGCAACAGCCCGTCAACGACAATAGTTCGCGGCATGAGGTATCTCTCAGAAGAATATTGAAGAGAGGCTCGCCCGATCGAATCGCAGCGCCCGGCTTCTTCGTGAATCGTAAAGTAACGTCGTGACTGGCCAATGGGTCGGACTAGCCGCCGCCAAACGCAGAACCGCCTGACACGCGGTTAACCTTCGCGATGCCTGCGCGTTGAGAACCTTCGCCAACACCATGGCCGAGACATCTCACTTCTAGGAGGCCGGGTACTTACTCCGCGCTCGCGCATCAATCGAAGAGGCCTGGACGGGAGCTCATCGTACATGGTTTCCCAGTTGGGCCATTGGCCGCGCAGATGATGGGCAAGAATACCGCGCAAGCCCAGGAACTGCCTCTGCTCTGCGGCGGCGCCATCCCGAAGCTTAGGCGTAAGTAGGTGACAGCGTCAGTGCAGTTGCTTTTCGGGGTCTCTCCTCTAGTCCGCAGGCCATGCCGCGGCACTGGCAAGAAGGTCCCTCTTTACCGCCGGAACCGAACTTATCATCCACCCGCTTGGCGATGACCATATCGAAGATGACCCGTACCTGCTGCTCGAATACGACATAAGTGTGCAAGTCCGTACCTGAAGATCCGTGCACCCTAAGCCGTCAACGACAGGGTCCTTCGATTTATAATGGCCCGCCCGTTCGGGAACAACGCCGGCCCGGCCCCTCGACCGCCGCGCCGTTCAAATGCCTTTAGAGCAACAACTAAGGTGCTGAGGCTAAATAAAGTCAGCTCCGCCCGTTCGCGCGCCCACCTCAAGTTTTCTGAAGGTACTTCATAGCAAGGCTGGTCGCCACGAGCGCTCGCGCACAGGCGCAAATCGGACGGTCTCACTGCAGTCCAATGCAGCTCACCACCACTCAGAGTCGAATCAAACGCCCGATCGGGAAGTTTGGTTACATTTTTCGGCATAATGTCCTATGCTGTAAATGCAATTACATTTTGGAGCAACGATGCCCCTTGAACTTCGCGCATCAGACGCATCCTTCCTTCGCTCGCAAGACAGGATCGGCAATGACAACTGAATGGTCCGCGGACAGACCAAATGAGCTGACGGCTGCACACCGGGTCGCCTCGACACCAGGTTTAGTTGAGATCAACGGGGTTGAGCCCGTCGCTCAAAGCCAACGCAACGTTTCCGGTTGGAACCTGTTCCAAATTCTTGTGAACACTCTTCTCAATCCAGGGCTCATGCTGATCGGCGGCTTGGCCGTCATATCCGGACTCACCCCCGTCCAGGCCGTCGCGGCGACGTTGCTCGGCATATCAGTCGCTTTTGGGGCCTATATTGTTCTCGCCACTGTCGGAGTCGACTATGGGATTCCAGGAATCGTTTCGACACGAGGCTTTCTCGGCATAGTTGCGTCTAAGTGGGTCGTGTCTGTCATTCGAGCCCTAAGCGCAGCGTTTTGGTTTGCTGTGCAGACTACTGCGGGAGCAATCGGCATCATCGCTGCTTTCGATGGGCTCACCGGCGTAAGAATGAACTTCATCGCCGTGTGTGTCGTTTTCGGCATGTTGCAACTGGCGGTGGCTGTCATGGGGTACGGCAGCCTCAGTTGGCTGTCTCAGATCGCTTTTCCGGTTAAGTTGATAGGTCTTCCAATCATCGCGATTGCCTTACTCAACGCCAGTGGCGAGGGGATGGCTCAGGTGTTCTCCTTTAACGCACAATCCCCATCGCAATGGATTGTATTCCTCGTGACGGTGAATACAGTAGCCGTCACGTGGCTAGGTCAGGCAACCGACGCCGCCGACTACTGTCGCTATACCAAGTCGCGACGGGCGATGTGGTGGTCAACAGCCGGCGCCGCCATCATCGGGGCGGGCTTGTCAGCTATGTTCGGAGCATTCGGTGCCGCGGTGAGCCAAGGCAAGAGCGGCAATACCTTCGAGGTTGCAGGAGGATCCGATGTCGGGTCAATCGTCCTCGTAATCATCCTGGTTGTCTTAGTCCTTGAAAACTGGACGATTAACGTTCTCAATCTTTACACCGGCGGACTGGCGCTGGCCAATCTGATCCCCAGGGCAGGGCGAATAGCGTCCACAATGGCAGTCGGACTCGCCGGAATTGTACTGTCTTGCTTACCTGATCTCGCCAATCGTTTCACCGACATAGTGAGTGCTTCAGGGCTCGTCTTTGCGCCTCTCACTGGCGTGATGATTGCCGACTATCTCGTAATCAAGCGCGGCTCCATCGACATCTCACAACTTTTCGAGCCGAACGGCATCTATCGATACTTACACGGCGTGAACATTCACGCGGTTTGCTGGACAGCTGTCGGAGCCATTGTCTACATCGCGCTCCCTGATCAGTTCCTCCCAGCCTTGGTGACCATGAGCATCGCAATCGTGGGGTACGCAATCAGTGCTCCAAGACCCGCCACCGCTCCCACTTCCATAGTCCATCGACCAAGCACGAACAGCGCGACGAGCTGAAGGGAAACTAACAATGCAACCAACGCCAGGCCTCGATGCAAAGCTCCATCAGTGGTTTGACGACCACGCCGACGACGTCGTCAAGCTCGCACAGGATCTCATTTCGATTCCATCCGTGAACCCGAAGTTCAATCCGGAGGAGTCACCATATGGCGAAGCGAACGTTCAAGAATACATTGCAGACTATCTCCACAGACTCGGAATGGACCCCGTTCTCTACGCGGCTTCCGATGACCGGCTCAACTTGCACACACCTCTGAATCCCGAAGCAGACCGGACGATAGCATTCAACGGCCACGTCGATGTGGTTCCTGCGGGCGACGAGCGGTCCTGGTCGTTTCCTCCATTCAGTGGAGCACTGTCCAACGGTCGCATTTACGGCCGCGGGGCAATGGACATGAAAGGTGGAATCGCGAGCGCACTGCTGGCGCTGCGGGCTTTGCACGACACAGGTTTCGAAATCGACGGAAAAGTAGGGATGCATACTGTCGTCGACGAAGAGGCAGGCGGCTTCGGAACGAGAGATCTGCTCTCGCGCATGAAATTCGCGCCAGATGGAGTCATTGTGGGCGAACCGAGCAACGAAGAGATCCAGATTGCGGCAGGCGGTCTCGATTGGGTCCGCGTCACCATTCGAGGACGAAGCGGGCACGCAGGATGGCGCTTTGCTGAGATCTACCCCCAGCCTTTCGAATCCCCTGAACGAGATGCTGGCACTAGCATAAATGCAATCGATTTGGCCTCGAACTTTCTTCAAGCGGTCAACGGCCTGGAGAGGCAATGGTCCGCTACAAAAGTTCACCCCCTTTTGCCTCCGGGAATCACCACCATTTCGCCTGGAGTCATTCGGGGAGGATCGGGACTTGACGGCCAGGGCCTACCTACCTTGTTCAACAATCCAGCTGTGATACCCGATAGCGTCGCAATCGACTTCGATCTCAAATTCATCCCGGGCGATGACGACTCTGTCAGAGCGGAATTCGAGGACTTCGTGTCCACCTGGGCGAAGCAGCACTACTGGACTGCGAACAATCCTCCACTGGTGAAATGGGAGGTGGCAGATCTTAGGTTCCCCTCAATGGATACACCTTTCGACGATTCCCTGGTGACAGCGTTGAGCCAAAGTGTCGAAGCAAGTGGAAGTGCTCCACAGGTCACCGGGTTCCCAGCAGTCGCCGACTCCGCATTCTATGCTGCAGCCGGCAGTGCGGCCGTGATCTACGGCCCGCAGGGAGGCGGAATCCACGGTCCCGACGAGTGGGTGTCTATCGACTCGCTGAAACGAGTTTCCCGAAATCTTTCCTTGGCTGCGCTCGCGTATTTGGACGGACGATGAAACCTTTCAAGTTCCTAGAAAGGAATGAGAAACAAGTGGAAGACACGAAGCCCGGCAAAGAAGTCGGCACATCACTGAAGAGGCCCCTGCATACCTGGGAAGTTACGGCAATCTCGATCGGCTTCATGGGCCCGGTCATGGCCATGGCGCTGAACGGTATCGGGGTTGCTGGCCTTGTCGGCAAGGCCGTCCCGTTCACGTTCCTCGTGTCGTTCATCGGCACCCTGTTCGTCGCCTACGGCTTCATCAGACTGCTCCGGAAGATCACCCATGCCGGCTCCGTCTACGCTCTCACCGGAATCACACTGGGACCGCGCGCAGGATTCTTCGGCGGCTTCGCCCTCCTGGGCACCTATATCTTCTTCGCCGCCTGCATCCTCGGGGCCTGCGCAGTCTTCTTCGAGGCGATGCTCTCGGAGATCGGCATC
Organism: Brevibacterium sp. CFH 10365; assembly: GCF_009299785.1. Classification (NCBI taxonomy): domain Bacteria; kingdom Bacillati; phylum Actinomycetota; class Actinomycetes; order Micrococcales; family Brevibacteriaceae; genus Brevibacterium; species Brevibacterium sp. CFH 10365. Next base: position 380,381 of record NZ_VIGO01000004.1, read on the forward strand.
AACTTGGCTCCCGGCGTATGGATGATCGTCGCCCTCGTCGTCGGTGTCATCGCCCTCGCACTCAATCTCCGCGAATCCGCGACCGTCGCACGGACGCTGCTGGGCATCGGGTTCGTCGGCATCGCCGCCATGATCATCCTCTCGATCGTCATCATCGCCCGCGTCGGCACCGGCAACGCCCCGGTCAGCACCGGTATCGACCTCAGCGTGCTCACCCCCGGCGACAACGCTTTGTCGGGAATCATGACCGCCTCGGTGTTCGGCTTCCTCTCTTGGGCAGGATTCGAATCGGGATCGTCTATGAGCGAAGAGACCGCCGAACCCAAGCGCATCATCCCGCGCTCGCTGCTCATGGCCGTCGTCATCGGCGGCATCGTCTACGTCTTCGTCATGTTCGCTCAGACCATCGGGTTCGGCACGGATGCGGCAGGCATCGAGGCCTTCTCCACGGCCGCATCCACCCTGACCAGCCTGTCGGCAACCTATATCGGCACCTGGTTCGCCGTGCTTATTTCTGTCGTCGCCTTCTTCGTCGCCTTCGGCGCCTTCCTCAGCTCGTCGGCCGCCGCCTCCCGTCTCCTCTTCGCCCTCGCCCGCGACGGCTTCGGACCCTCCGCACTGGCCCGCCAGCACCCCGTGAGCAAGGTTCCGACCACCTCGGTGACCACCGTCATCGTCCTCACCACCCTGATGACCCTCGGCCTTGGGGTCTTCGGCGCCACTAGCGTCGACGCCTACTACTGGTATGCGACGCTGGGCACCCTGTGCATGGTCGTCGCATACGGGATGACCTCGGTCGGCGTCATCCGGCACACGTTCCGTGCGAACTCGGGAATTCCGAAATGGGAGATCATCATCCCTGCCCTCGGCCTCATCTACCTCGTGTTCGTCTACGTCATCCAGGTCACCGGCCAGGAAGCCCCCTACACCTACTTCCCTTGGGCCGTCGGCCTCTGGTGCCTCATCGGTCTCATCATCGTCATCAGCCGCCCGGCACTCGCGCAGCGCATCGGCTCCCGGCTCGCAGCAGAGGACATCGACTGATGAACATCGCCGAGATCACCCCCGAACAGCGCGCGACCGAAGAGATCGCCTACGCCCGAGACCAGTCCGCGCTGGCCCACATCGAGAACCTGCGATTCTTCCCTCTGGTCGTCTCCGGAGGATCCGGCGCGAGGCTCCACACTGCCTCCGGCCGGGAGCTCATCGACCTCTCGGCGAGCTGGACCGCCTCGGCCTTCGGACACGGGAACCCCACCATCGCCGAGGCGATCCACCATGCCTCGCTCACCGGCGCGGGCTCCTCCGCGCTGTCCTCAGCGGTCACCGGCACCACCGATCTGGCCGAACGGCTGGTGAGCTTGGTGCCGGTGAAGCACCCCGAGCGTACCTACCTCGGGCTGAGCGGCAGTGACGCGAACACGGCCTCCGTGGAAGCTTGCCGCCGTGCTACCGGGCGCCCCACGATCGTCTCCTTCTCCGGGAGCTATCACGGTGGCTTCGGCACCTCTCGCGACGTCTCCGGCATCACCGAGTCCCCCGGTCCGGGGTCACTGGTGTTCGACTACCCCCTCACCGAGGCGGCGCTGAGTGAGCTGCGCCCGCAGCTGGCCGAGGCGCTGGAGTCAGGTACGGTCGCCGCCGTCATCACGGAAGCGATCCAGTGTGACGGTGGGGTCCGGGTGCCCGCCGCTGGCTTCCTGCCGATGCTGCGCGAACTCTGCGACGCCACGGACACGCTGTTAATCCTCGACGAGGTCAAGGCGGGCCTGGGCAGAACAGGATCGCTCTTCGCCTTCGAAGCCTCATCCGTCCGGCCCGACATCGTCACCCTGGGCAAGTCCCTGGGCGGCGGTCTGCCGATCTCGGCCGCCGTTGGTCCCGAAGCCGTCCTCGACGTCGCCCCAGCCTCGGCGCTGTTGACCAACGCCGGCGCCCCAATCTGCGCCGCAGCCGCCGAGACCGTCCTCGGTCTCGCCACCGATTCCGGCCTCGCCGAGGCGGTCGCCGCACTCGGGTCCCGTGCCCGTCAACGCATCGCCGACTACCGCGGCAGCGACCGTGCGGGCGCGACGGCCGTCGCTGAGGTCCGCGGAAATGGGCTGCTCCTCGGAGTCGAGCTCCGTACCCCGGACGAGTCCCTTCTCACCGATGCGCAGCTTGCCGCGCTGACGATCTATCGGGCCTGGGAACTCGGCGTTGTCGTCTACGTTGTGCGAGACAATGTCCTTGAGATCAGCCCACCGCTGCCAATCACCACGGGTGATCTCGACCGCGGCATCGAGATCATCCTTGGTGCCCTCGACGATGCCGTGTCCGGGCGAGTGCCCGCCGAGGTGCTCGACCGGTTCGCCGGCTGGTGACGAAGCCCGCCGACAGCACCCTGATCGATGCGCCCTTCCACCCGCCGATCACCGACCCACCAGCGAAGGAACCCCATGAGCCAGAATGATTTCACGCTCGCCGTCGTCTCCGACCACAGCGCGGCGGACACCGACCATGCCGATCCCTTAGAGGCGGTCAAACGGGCGCTGACCACTTTGGGCACCGCCGTCACCGAGATCACGCCGTTCCAGTCGGCCAGGCTCCTCAATGACAAGTCGGGCCTGCTCATCGTCGTCGATCGGATCACCGGCCACGCCGCGGCCGGTCCGGAGAACTCCTCCGACGCACTGCGGGAACTGCTCGGACAGATCCGGTCCCAGAGCGCTGACGTCCCGGTTTTCCTTTACGGAGAGAGGCTCACGGCACGCAGCCTTCCCACGGAGGTCCTTGCCGAGATCGAAGGCGTCATCAACGCCTATGAGGACACTCCCGAGTTCGTCGCCAAGGTCATCCACCGGGAAGCCACACGCTATGTCGAACGTCTGGCGCCGCCCTTCTTCAGAGCCCTCATGGACTACTCGAACGACGGCGCTTACTCGTGGCACTGCCCTGGGCATTCGGGAGGCACCGCCTTCCTCAAGTCACCGGCCGGTACGGTCTTCCACCAGTTCTTCGGTGAGAACATGCTCCGCTCGGACGTGTGCAACGCCGTTGAGGAGCTCGGCCAGCTCCTCGACCACACAGGCCCCGTGGCCGAATCCGAGGCCAGGGCCGCCGAAACCTTCGGCGCCGACCACCTGTTCTTCGTGACCAACGGCACCTCCACCTCGAACAAGGTGGTCTGGAACTCTGCTGTCAGCGCCGGCGACGTCGTGATCGTCGACCGCAACTGCCATAAGTCGATCCTCCATGCGATCATCCTCATCGGGGCGATTCCGATCTACCTCTGGCCGACTCGGAACCGTGCGGGGATCATCGGCCCGATCCCCCGCAGCGAGTTCTCTCCTGAGGCAATTGCGGAGAAGATCCGGGCACATCCGGCGGTCTCGGATAAGAGCGTGACCCCGCGCATCCTCACTCTGACTCAGAGCACCTACGACGGTGTCGTCTACAACGCCGAGGAGATCAAGTCGACCCTCGACGGATTCGTCGACGTCCTCCACTTCGATGAAGCCTGGCTCCCGCATGCCCGGTTCCACGAGCTCTACCGGGGCATGCACGGCGTCGGCGAGCGGACCTCGAAGACACGGCGGTCGCTGGTCTATGCCACTCAGTCGACGCACAAACTCCTGGCCGGGCTCTCGCAGGCCTCACAGATCCTCGTCCAGAACTCCGAGGAGACGGAGCTCGACCGCGACATCTTCAACGAGGCCTACCTCATGCACACCTCGACGAGTCCGCAGTACTCGATCATCGCCAGCTGCGATGTGTCCGCAGAGATGATGCGCGGACCCGGCGGACATGCGCTCGTCGAAGAGACCATCACCGAGGCGATGGAGTTCCGCCGGGCGATCATCCGCATCGGTGACGAGCATGCCGACTCTGACTGGTGGTTCGGTGTCTGGGGGCCGGACACTCCCCCGCGGGAGGGGCTGGCAGAACGGGCCGAATGGCAGCTGAGTGCCGCAGACGACTGGCACGGATTCGGCGAGATCGGTGAGGACTTCGCCATGCTCGACCCGATCAAGGTCACCCTGACGACTCCGGGACTGAGCATCGACGGCGAGTTCGGCGACTTCGGCATCCCCGGCCTGGTGCTGTCGAAGTACCTCGCCGAACATGGTGTCGTCGTCGAAAAGTCCGGCCTCTACTCGCTCTTCATCCTCTTCACGATCGGAGTCACGAAGGGACGGTGGAATACGCTCATCGCCGAACTGCACCGATTCAAGAGTGCTGTCGACAGCAACGTCCGCATCGACGAAGTTATGCCGGAGTTCGTCGGGGACTCGCCGCAGTACGCGGGGTTGGGCCTGAAAGACCTCTGCCAACGGCTCCACGCTCTCTATCGCGAGCATGACTTCGCGAACCTCACTACGGATATCTACCTCGAGGAGCCTGCGGTCGCACTATTGCCGACCGATGCCTGGGCGGCGATGACTAGCGGGACGATCGAGCATGCGGCGATCTCGCAGCTCGAGGGACGCGTCTCCGCAGTCCTGCTCACGCCTTACCCGCCCGGCATCCCGCTTCTTGTCCCTGGGGAACGAGTGAGCCCGAAGATCGTGGAGTACCTCAAGGCCGAGGCCGAGCTCGCTCGCCTCTACCCGGGCTTCAACGGAATCACCCATGGACTGACGGCAACGGCCAGTGGTGAGAACACTGTGGCCTGCGTCATCGAGGAAGATTAACGCACCACGGCAATCAGGACCGGACCAGGTGAAGGTCACGCTCTGTTCGCGCTGCCTCCAAGCCGGAGCCTCAGCGGATCCAGCCGTCCCAAACGGTCGAATCCCGCCTGACCGAGTTCGACCACCACGAGTTCGCTCACCGCCTCGACGAGCGCAAGCATCGGCACCATCGTGTCCGAGGGACCCGCCGCGCGGACATCGGCGGTGAGTACGTGGTCCGCCAAGGCCGCAGCAGGAGACATCCAGGGATCGGTGAACACAATCGTCGTCAGGCCAAGCTCATTGGCCGTCCGCACGACATCCGTGACTCCGGGCTCGTACCGCCTGACGTCGAAGGCGACAACGACGTCACCCCGCTTGAGATCTAGGAGCTGGCCGGCAGCGACGAGAGGATTTGCCGCCAGCCGCATCGTGCCCGGCCTCGCCGGAGCCAGCTGGGCGTGGAAGATGTCTGCAATGAAACCCGAGTACGTCGCACCGAGGAAGACCACCGACCTCTTTATCTGTGCGAGCAGTCTGACAGTGCTGTCGAGGTCGTCACCGATCACCGAGTCGAAAGTCTGGTCGATCCCCGCATGATAGGCGGATCGTGCGGCGTCGAATTGCGGCTCCTGGCCACGCGGGCGCGTCTCGGCCTGCGAGAGATTCGACTCCTCGCGCTCACGGATTTCCTGCCTAAGCCTTTCTTGGAACTCCCGATAACCGTTGAATCCCAGCGTCCGTGCAAAACGGACGACGGATGGCGCGCTCACTCCCGCGGTCTCGGCAAGGCTCGAGATCGGTTCGAGTCCGGAGAACGGATAGGAGGCAAGGATCGCACGGGCGATCTTCTTCTCAGCCGGGGTGAACGTCGACATGGCAGCCCGCAGTCCCACTGCCAGACTCGGTCCGTCTTCGCCTCTCGAACCCTGCGTATCCGGCTCGTCCTCGGCGGTCGCGTCCTTGCGTGTCATCTCATCGCCTCTCTGTCTCATCCCCGACTGTACTGTGTCCGCGCGAAGTCGTCTGTCCGCTGACGAATCAACGTCTGTGCTCGGCGAACTTTCCCTCACGCAGCCGGCCAACCCGATCGCGACGCGGTGAGGAGAACCGCCTGAAATCACAATTACATAGATTGACCATATCCTTGCATTTGATATTCTTCATTACATAACTGGAATTGCGTATGATCATCCCGCCACTCCAGCCCACCAGCCACGAGCGAACACCGACGTTCGAACAAGGAGTCACACCGTGAGCACAGGACCTACTTCCGCCACCGACCTACCCTGCCATGAGTGGCTGCACGAACGCGTGCGGCCCGAACCTGGCGAACTCGTCTTCCTCACCACCTCCGACCTCTCCGCACACACACGAGGCCGTGCGGTACGCGCCGAATCGCTGAAGTCGTCGACGTCGGTGGGATGGGTGCCGGCCAATCTCGGCATCGGTCCCAGTGGTCACATCACCGATGACATCCCATTCGATTCCTCCGGTGATCTCCGGCTCCTTCCCGACTTCGACTCCGCTGTGCGCACCACCCTCATTCCCGGCCAACCACCGCTGACCATCGTGTTCTCCGATCAGGTCAACACCGACGGCACACCCTGGCATGGTGACGCTCGTTCATTCCTCCGGCGGGCGATCGCAGAGTTGGCGGAGGAATTCGGTATCCAGGTCAACGCCGCCTTCGAGCACGAATTCACCGACCTCGGCAACACTTCCCCAACTCAACCGTTCTCTCTGCAGGCCCACCGCGCCCTCGAACCCATCGGCTCGGAAGCGATGGCTGCCCTGGCCGAGATGGGCGCCCAACCGGAGAATTGGCTGCCAGAATACGCCCCCAACCAGTTCGAGCTCACCGTCTCACCAGCCCCGGCACTCACCGCGGCCGACCGGGCCGTTCTCGTCCGCGATACCGTTGCCGCGGTCTTCGCCGGCCACGACAGGGAGGTCACCTTCTCACCGGTCCCGGTCGCCGGCGACGGAGGCTCCGGCGTCCACGTCCATTTCGGTCTCAACGACCTCGACGACGAGACCCTAGTCTTCGACGCCGAACGTCCCGGACGCATCTCTGCCAAGGCCGCAAAATTCGCAGCCGGAATCGTCAAGTACGCCCCTTCACTGACCGCGATCTTCGCGCCACTCGTCGTGTCCTACCAGCGGCTGCGCCCACACAACTGGTCCACGGCGGCGTCGTTCCTCGGCCTCCAGAATCGCGAGGCGCTGCTGCGGATCGTGCCCACCAACGAGATCGGCGGAGCAGACCCTCGTCCGCAGCTGCATTTCGAGTTCCGCGGTGGCGACATCGGAGCCAACCCCTATCTCCTGCTCGGCATCCTCCTCAAGGCCGGTATGGAGGGACTTCGTCAGGACCTCGAGCCCGCGGAGGTGGTCGTCGGCGATCCCGACTCCTCCGTGAGCGCCGAAGGTCAACTTCCGACGTCCCTGCGAGAGGCTATCGAGCGCCTCGAATCCGATGACGTGGTCCGTGATTGGTTCCATCCGGAGCTTCTAGCGACATATCTGGCCGTCAAGCGCGCGGAGATCGCCGAGTTCGGTGACCTCGAGCCCTCACAACAGTGCGCCGCCTACCGGAAGTTCTACTGAGGAGTCCCCGTGCACTTTGAATGGATGAACGATCTGGAACTCGTCGACCACCACTGCCATGGCGTGCTCGAGCACGACCTCGATCGCGCGGGCTTCGAGGATCTCATCACCGAGTCCGATCGTCCTGGTCCGGCCGGCACGACGTTCTTCGACACACAACTCGGCTTCATGGTCCGACGGTACTGCGCCCCGCTCCTGGGTCTCCCGACTTTCGCCTCTCCCGAAGATTACATTGCTGAGAGGGCCCACCTCGGCGCGGTAGAGGTCAACACACGACTGCTGACCGGACACGGCTACGACACTCTCCTAGTCGAGACTGGACACCGCGGGGATGAGATCCTCGGTCCCCAACAGATGGGAGTGCGAGCCGGCACCCGGGTCTCCGAGGTGGTCCGCCTCGAACGCATCGCCGAAGAGCTCGTGGAATCAGGGGTTTCCGCCGCCGACTTCCGGGCCGCCTTCGCCGACGAACTTGATGCTCGCCTGCGCACCGCCGTTGGGGTGAAGTCGATCGCCGCCTACCGCATCGGCCTCGACTTCGCACCCGAGCGCCCAACCGCTGGCGAGGTCGACGCAGCAGTCGGTGAGTGGACCAAAGCGCATACCGACGGCCCTGTCCGCCTCGACAGCGCAACGATCATCCGTTACCTCATCTGGGAAGCTGTCGACCGGTCCGTGCCGATTCAATTCCACATTGGCTACGGCGATCCCGACGTTGATCTTCACCGCTGCAATCCGCTCCTGCTCACCGAGTTCCTGCGGCTCAGTCGCGGTTCAGGAGCGAGCGTCATGCTACTGCACTGCTACCCCTATCACCGCGAGGCCGGCTACTTAGCCCACTGCTTCGAACACGTCTATGCCGATGTCGGACTCGCCATCAACTACACCGGGGCCCAGGCCGCTCAGGTGATCGCCGAATCCCTCGAGCTCACCCCCTTCCATAAGGCGCTGTTCTCTTCCGATGCTTGGGGAGCCGCTGAGCTCTACAGCCTCGGGTCGATTCTTTTCAGAGACGGACTCGACTCGGTTCTCGCCGACTGGGCCACCCGACACGGTTGGCCCGAGGATGAGCTCCGTCGTATCTCCGGAATGATCGGAGCAGGCAACGCACGTCGGGTCTACGGCTTGGCGGCGAACGAAACAGAGCATGGACAGTGAGTATGAGCACCAGACAGGAGCAGTTCTCTACCAAGCAGTCCGCAGAACTCGGAGCCGCTTGGCTGGATGCAGTCGAGGCAGATCTCGACCATGCCCTCGACCTCCGCCGCCGCATCCACGCCTCCCCCGACCTCGGTGGTCAGGAGCAGACAACCGCCGAGGTCATCGAAGCTGAGCTCTCTCCCTACATGTGCCTGGACACGATCGCCGGAACCGGTCGCATCGGACGCATCGGGCCTACGGACGGTCCCGCTGTGGGCATCCGCGCCGAGCTCGACGCTCTGCCCGGCAAGGAAGCGACCGGCGCAGACTTCGCCTCCACGAACGGTGCAATGCACGCGTGCGGGCATGATGTGCACATGTCCGCGCTCGTCGCCGTCATTCGGGCGATCCCCCAGGTCCGCGAGCGCACCAGTTCCAAGTTGCCTGTGGCACTGTCCGCGGTTTTCCAGCCGCGCGAGGAGTCCTATCCCTCTGGCGCCCTCGACATCGTCTCCGAAAAGGGTCTTGAAGCGGTATCTATCGCCAGAATGGTGGGCGTCCACAACCACCCAGGAGTGCCGCTGGGGCAGGTGGCGATCGGCGAGGGCTACATCAACGCGGCAGCGGACGAAGTCCACATCACCATCCACGGTCGCGGAGGACACGGCGCCTACCCTCACAACGCCTCCGACCCGGTGGCGGCGGTTGCGAACGTCGCCTTGTCACTGCCCGAGATCGTACGGAGGACCATCGGGCCGATGTCGGCGGCCGTGGTCAGCGTCGGGACGATGAGCGTCGGTGATGGTGCAGCGAACGTGCTGCCCCGCTACGGAAGCATCCGCGCCACAGTTCGGACCACCTCGGCGCAGGAGAGAACCGACATCCAGACGGCGATTGGGACCATGGCACGGCGGATTGCACAGGCTTACGGCCTCGAGGCCGACGTCACGATCGTCGACGGAGAACCTGTGCTCATCAACGACTCCGACCTGGCACGACGCTTTGCCGCGCAGGCTAAGGGCCTCGGCACGACCGTGGCATCGCCGATGCGGTCACTGGGTGCCGATGACTTTTCGTTCTTCTCCGAAGCTGTCCCCTCGGCCATGAGCTTCGTCGGCACCGGTCAGCCGCTGGCTTCCCTCCACAACCCCGGGTATCTGCCGTCCGAGCGGTCCGTGCTTTACGTAGCACGGGCGATGATCGCAGGCTATCTCGCCGGGGCCGAGTCGATACTCAGCTCGGCTTGCGAGTAGGGAAGGGACTTCGGCGCGCAGTGGGAGACCTGCCCGCGGCACTCGCGGTCGCAGCCGACAGGGCTAACCGCATCGTCGGATACAGCGCCCTAATTTCGCAGACCTTCGAGGTGCACAGCCAGCAGCTCGCGCGCACGCTCAGGACTCAGCACCGCGGGGTGGAGAGCCGAGCGCAGGGTCAACCCGTCGATGAGAGCCGCGAGCGTCTCAGCCTCAACTTGAGCGTCGAGGCCGGCGCGCAGGACTCTGCGGGCAGTCATGCTCTCAACGACACGGGCCATGAGATCACGGGTGCCGCGTACCGCAGTTTCGAAGACGTCAGCGAGCTCCGGGGTCGTTCGCGCCTCCTCCTCGAAGGCCAGCCACACCACTGATTCCCGGTGCCGGGTCTCATCCAGCGGCAGCAGCTCGGAGAGGAAGTCGACCGTCAGGTCCTTGGCTTCACCGTGGTCGAGATTCCCGGCATCGAGCTTGGGGAGCATGTCGGCCAGTCGCGACTCGAGCCGACCGCCGACTCGCTCGACAAGGGTCTCGAGCGCGAAGCGCACGATGCCGTCGGCGGCGGAGAAGTAGTGGCGGATCGAGCCGATCGCCAGGCCGGTTTCGTCGGCGATCGTACGCAGCGAGACTTTGGCCAACCCCTGCCTGAGGACGATGGCGAAGAGAGCATCGGCAATGAGTTCGCGGCGCTGAGCCGGGTCGACGAATTTCGGCATAGGTCTTTTATAGCACACCCCTGCTACACCGTGCTATCGTTTTAGCACGCACCTGCCACAACGTCGAAGGAGACCCGCCATGTCACCCCTCCTCATTGCCCTCGGGGTTTTAGCCGTCATCGTCGTCGTCATCGTTCGACGCTTCCGCGGAGAGCCTGTCGACGCCAAGGATCTCGCAGTTCCACCGGTGATCCTGCTGGGGCTGGCCATCAAGGAACTGTGGGGGTTCAGCCATTGGACACCGGCGAACATCACCTTCCTGACCGCCTCGGTGGTAGTCGGTGTCAGCTTCGGAATGCTGCGCGGAGCTTCCACGGTCCTCTTCGAACGAGACGGGACCCTCCATCAGAAATACACGGTGAAGACGATGATCATCTGGGCATGCAGCCTGCTCGCAGGCCTGGGCCTGCATTTCGGAACTCAGCTCATCGGCGCCGAAGAAGCCGTGCGCCCCATGACGCTGAGCATCGGATTGAGCCTGCTCGGCGAAGCGATCACCTGCGGCGGGAGGGGCCTGCAGTCAGGCATCCCCTTCAGCAATCGTGACGCGATGCGGAACGGCTCCGACACATCAGCACTGAGCAGCCTCGTCGACCGCGCGCGACAGAAGTGATCGGCAACGTGGGGGCTAGCGGCACGGTTGACGACGAGTAGCGCTGTTTCAAACGTGGGCTGCTCAACTTCAATAGTGCCGTTGCGGCTGCCCGATCCAGCGAATCGGTACATTCTGCTCTGAATTTCACAGCGAGGAAAGTGGTCATTTCAGAGGAACCTATACAGAACCAGAACGTGCGCTCCGACGAAAGGCTCGCGCCCACCAACGCGCACCCCAATTTGGCCGACGGCGCGCTTGAGCCGCGCCATCACCCCAAGCCATCCGGTGCCCCAGATCACCGGATTTGCCGGTCCAGGCGGGCATGGATAACCTGAAAGTGGAAGGAACCAGTCGGGACGACCCGACTGTGTGAGACTCACGATGAGGACGGCCTCAGAGACAGGAAGACCTTTCATGACCGCCGCCCTCCGCACCATCATCACGCCGACTGCGATCACCAGACTCGTCCTCGGCTGGGGCGCATTCATCGCCCTGCAGTTCATGGGTTCCCTGCTCGCGCCGCCGGTGCCCATGACACTGCTCGTGACCGCACTCGTGGTCATCATCGCGGTCATCCTGATCTGCGCTTTCGGAGTCGTCACCGAAGCCGAACACTTAGCGAACCGCCTCGGCAACCCCTACGGCTCACTCGTGCTGACGATCTCGATCTGCCTCATCGAGGTCATCCTCATCGCCGCCGTCCTGCTCGGCCACGGCGACCACGCCACGATCGCCCGCGATTCGGTGATGGCGGTGTCGATGATCATCCTGGGCGCTGTCATCGGACTGTGCCTGCTCGTCGGGGGCCTGCGTCATGGAGCCATGGAGCACAACCGCACGGGCGTATCGAACTACCTGGTCATGATCGTCGTCTTCGCCGCCCTTGCCTTCGCCGTCCCCGCCCTCATCGGCACCCCCGACGGTGCCTATGAGATATGGCAGGAGATCCCGATCATCGTGATCACCGTCGGCGCCTATGTCTTCTTCCTCTACCGGCAGATGGGTTCGCAAGCCCGCGAATTCACCGAGGTGGCGCCGCCCGCGGATGTCGCTGCAGCTTCGGCGGGCGCCTCATCGACTGCCGGAACGACGCACCCCTCCCCCGCCGAGGCGGCCGACCCCGAACCGCGAGCGCAGACTTCCGAATCCGATCCGCAGGGAATCGTCGAGATCCTCTCGACCCATCGGACGGAGATAATCGCCCGGCTGGTTCTCCTCGTCGCCACGGTTCTGCCGATCGTGCTGCTCTCCCACGATATGGCGACGCTTCTCGATGACGGTCTGGCCCGCCTCGGCGCTCCGGTGGCGCTGTCCGGCGTGGTCATCGCGATGATCGTGTTCCTGCCCGAGACGCTGACCTCGCTGCGAGCGGCGTGGAACGGTGAGATCCAGCGCGTGAGCAACCTCTGCCACGGGGCGCAGGTGTCGACGGTGGGGCTGACGATTCCGACGGTGCTGGTCATCGGGATGCTCACCGATCAGCAGATCGTGCTCGCCGAGTCGCCGATCAACCTCGCGCTGCTGGCGATCACCCTGCTGGTCTCGGTCATCGGGTTCGCCGGCAAGCGAGTCACCGCCGTGCAGGGTGCCGCCCACCTCATCATCTTCGTCGTGTTCGGTCTCGCGATCTTCGCGTGAGCGGCCTATGCCTTCTCTTGCGCGCCGGGGCCGGGAGCGGTCTGGCTCTCGCTCGGTGAAGTGAGCTCATGGCCGGCCGCGCACATGACCTTCGCCTCGACCGGTTCGCCGCAGTCGCGGTGTGTCACGCGCACCGGCGGACCGTCGGGTTCTGAGCAGTGCTTGTCGCCCCATTGGAGCAGTGCGATCAGCACGGGATAGAGGTCGCGCCCTTTGTCCGTGAGTCGGTATTCCTTCCGCACCCGCTGTCCGGGCTCGCTGTACGGTGCGGACGCGAGAAGCCCGGCTGCGACGAGCGTGCGAAGACGCTCGGCGAGCATGGGGTCAGAGACCCCGAGGTGGTCGCGCAGCTGATCGAACCGACGCACACCGTTGACGGCGTCGCGCAGGATGAGCAGCGTCCACTTCTGTCCGATCACGTCGAGGCTGCGTCGGATCGAGCAGGCAGCGGAGTCGAATTCGAGCCATTCCATGTTCCCCTCCTTCGGTTGACCATGTTCGACGTCTTGAGCTAACTTCATAATAACAAGTCAGATCGAAGGAGAACGCATGACTGATGACGCGAAGGCCGCCCAGACCCCCGATGTCTCTCTGGCGAAATCCAGTCGATTCGTCGCCGCGTCCGGTTTCGTCGTCGAGGCGGTGACTGCCACCTCGGTGCGGGGACATGCCGAACTCGGTGAGGACCACCACACCCCATGGGGTGTCGTCCACGGCGGCGTCTACACGTCCATCGTCGAAAGCGCCGCCAGCATCGGCGCCAGCCACGCCGTGGCCGATCGCGGGGAATTCGCCGTCGGCGTCCACAACGCCACCGACTTCCTGCGTCCGAGCACCGGCGCCCGGGTCGTCGTCGAGGCCAGCGCACTCTACCAGGGTCGGACCCAGCAGCTGTGGGAGGTCATCATCACGGATTCGGCCAGCGGCAAGCAGATCTCACGCGGTCAGCTGCGCCTGCAGAACGTTCCTCTGCCCAGCGACGGAGAGTGAACGAAGCGGCCGGCGATCCCGGAACCGGGCAGCGCCGACTTCGCCGTCCCGCGTGGGGCCGGTCCGTGCGGGCCGGCCGAGCCTAACCCTGCGCCATCTCCCGCAGGGCGTTCTTGCGGATCTTGCCCGTCGACGTCGTCGGCAGCTCATCGACGAATTCGATGCCGGCCGGTGCTTTGTAGGAGGCGATTCGGGTCTTGACGAACGCGATGAGATCCTCCTCGGCCACCTCGGCGCCGGGACTCAGCACGACGTAGGCCAACGGTCGCTGTCCCCACTTCTCGTCGGGCATGCCGACCACGGCCGCCTCGGCGACGGATTCGTGGGCGACGAGGGCCTGCTCGACCTCGATGGTGGAGATGTTCTCACCGCCGGAGATGACGATGTCCTTGGCTCGGTCGAGGATCTGGACGTAGCCGTCTTCGTGCATGACGGCGAGGTCGCCGGTGTGGAACCAGCCGCCGCGGAAGGCCTCGGCGGTGGCGTCGGGGGCGTTCAGATAGCCCTTCATGACGTTGTTGCCGCGCATGACGATCTCGCCCATCGTCGTCCCGTCGCGGGGCACGTCGGTGAGCACATCGTCGTCGCGCAGCTCGACCACGCGCATGCGCTCGGCGCTGATCATGCCGATTCCCTGACGTGACTTCAGTGCCGCGCGCTCCTCGACGGGCAGGCCGGTCCATTCGGGCTGCGGTTCGCACGAGGAGTACGGGCCGTAGGATTCGGTGAGTCCGTAGACGTGGATGACCTCGATGCCGAGGCTCTCCAGCAGCGCGATCGTCGTCGGCGACGGCGGGGCGCCGGCCGTGGTGATCGACAGCGCTCCGTCCATGCCGTGGGCCTCCTCGGCCCCGGCGATAGTGTTGAGCACGACCGGTGCCCCGGCCATCCGCGTGACGTTCTCCTCGTCGATGAGCCGCCACGCCTCGGGTCCGCGCACGGCCCGGATGCACACGTGCGTGCCCGACACCGCGGTCAGCGCCCAGGTCGTGCACCAGCCGTTGCAGTGGAACATCGGCAGCGTCCACAGGTACTTCGTCAGCGGCGCGAAGTCCTGCGTGACGACCTCGCCGAGTGAGTTCAGGTACGCACCACGGTGGGTGTACATGACGCCCTTGGGCCGGCCCGTGGTGCCCGAGGTGTAGTTGACGGTGATCGTCGCGGTCTCGTCGTCGACCTCGTAGGTCCGCGGTGATTCCGGCGCCGAGGCGGTCCAGTCGGCATACGCTTCCACGCTGAGATCCCCGGGGTTCACTTCGCCGGGAGTGCCGTTCTCGTCGGGATGGACGACGATGGTCTCGACCGCGTTCGCGGCGCCGGCGTCGATGACCGGCTGGAGGAGTCCGGCGTCGCCGAAGAGGAACTTCACCTCGCTGTGGCCGAGGATGTACTCGACCTCCGGCGGGGCCAGACGGGTGTTGAGCATGACGAGCACACCGCCGGCCAGCGGGATGGCGTAGTGGGCGATGAGCGCCTCGGCGCTGTTGGGCGCGAGCACCGCCACCGTGTCGCCGTCGGACAGTCCACGGCGTCTGAGTCCTTCGGCGAGGTTCTGCACGGTCGCGGCCATCTGCCGGTAGGTGAAGCGGCGAGGCCCGTCGACGATCGCCTCCCGGTCGGGGTGGGCCTCGAGCGAGCGCTCGAGGAAGCGCAGCGGAGTCAGGGCGGTATCGAGTCCGGACATGGCAGGTCTCCTCATCGTCGATGATCGTGGCGGCCGTCGGCATGAGCAGCTGCGACGGTGTTCGGGATCAGACTACCGAGCGACTGTGATGGTGTGCACACCACCCTCGCCGAGGCGGCCGATCATCAGCGTTCACGTCGTCCCTGCGTGCTCCGTCCGTTGACTGCGATGTTTCGGCTATTCGCAGCCGACTCCGTCACCGTCGCGGTCGAGGTGTGACCCGTAGCCGGGGTCGCCTCGGTGGACGGGCGCGGCGCCGGCTTCGCGGGCGGCCGTGCAGTTCTCGAAATAGGTCGATGAGTCCGACGAACCGCTCGACGATGATCCCGACCCTGACGCTCCGTCGGTCGACGAACCGCCCGACGATCCTGTGCTCGAGGACTTCTGCTTCGCCGGGCGGGTCTCTTCCTTCGTGGTGACATCGTCACCGTCGCCTGGGACGGGCCAGTCGGCATCCTCGGCGAAGGCGGGTTGGTCATCGCACTTGTCGAGGACCCGCTGCATGGCCGTCTTCTCCGCCGGGACGACCCACAGCTCGTATTTGTGTTTCACGGCGATCTGCCGGGCGACGTACTCGCACCGGTAGCCCTTGTTCGGCGGCAGCCAGGTCGCGGCATCGCCGTCGCCCTTCTGCCGGTTGAGGCTCGAGCTCACGGCGAGCAGATTGAGCGGGTCATTGCCGAATTCCTTGAGCGTCTCCTCGTCGAATGTGAACGCCCCGGTCTGCCAGGCGTTCGAGCGGGCGATGACATGGTCGATGTCGACGGCGTTCGCGCTGCGGTCGAAGTCGTAGGTCTCACCGGCATAGGGGTCGGCGAGCGTGCCTGCCAGCACGATGCAGCCGTGGGTTCCCGCCTTGAGAGTGATGGTCGTGAGGTCCCGGCGCAGCACATCGTTGCGGGTGTCGCAGCCGTTGTGGTCGGTGTCCGAACGCCATTTGAACAGGTCGCCGTCATAGCCGGTCTTCGGTGCCCGACCCTTGACCGTGAGTTCGTCCAGCATTGCCGAGGCGGTGCCCGGGTTCGAGCTGCCCGCGCGGCCTTCGTCGCCGTCGTCGCTTCCCCCGTCGTCGGCGTCATCGGGTGTCGCCGACGCAGAGGCATCGCTGGTCGGTTCCGGGGCCTCCCGAGTGGGCTTGGGGTCGGCTGTGCTGGAGGCTGCGGTGTCGACGGTCGGTTCGGTCGCCTCGGCGCATCCGGAGAGGAGACCGAGGCACAGGACTGCTGCGAGTGCCGCAAGGGCGCGGCGTGAGGAAGAGAGCAAGAGTGTGGGCTTTCGCAAGGTGCAGGCTCACCGGTGTGGCGAGATCGTTCAGACGTGGTCGTGGACCGAGCCGACACGAATGCCGCTGCTCGATCCACTTCGACCAGTTTAGAGCGGGCGGAGCGTCGAGGACACAGGATCGGCGGGAACGTGTCCCATTCGTTAGGTACGAGGCAGACCGGACCGGAGATGCACCAGATCGTGAGGGGGGGAAACTGGCCGGACAACGGCCTCAGAGCTCTCGGGGCACGGGCATAGACTGGCCACTACATATGATCTCGAACGCAGGAAGGCTGTGACACTCAATGAGCGAGGATCCCAACGTCGAGGCCCTCCGCCAGGACGATTCCAACTGGAAGCTGGGCCTCTTCTACGCCTCCATGCGAGACCGCGCCCCTCTGATCCCCAAGCGCTATGGCTGGGGGTGGACCATCAATTTCGGCAGCCCGTGGACGTGGCTGGCCGGAATCGTTCTCGCCGCGGTGATCGTCTGGGGCGTGTTCTTCTGAAGGTCGGCGCATCGCGCCTGAAGGCAGACACAGCGCCCGTCCACCTCCCGACAGAGTCGCCTTCCGCCGGCCATCGGCTGACTCGACCGGCGGGTGGGTGCATGATGGACGGAAACGGTGGGCAACCTCGGTGAGGAGGATCTTCGATGCGACACGATGAGGAACGTCCCCGCACCAGCGGATTCCTGGCCGACGGGGCGGTGCCGGGGCACTGGACGCAGGTGCTCGGGTCGATGCGGGCGAATCCGTTCACGCATCTTTCCCCCGATGAGGTGCGCACCGAGGCGGCCCGACTGCTCATCGTCGCGCCTTCCCCCGGGGTGGCCCGGGCGTGCTTCGGGGGGATGCTCGATGCGTTCGGGGACGCGATCGAGAGCGCCACCGTCGAGGAGGTCGTGCCGGATCGCGTCCCCGCGGGGACGTGGGTGTTTCTGCCGCACCGGAAGGACGGGTGGGCGGATCTCGAGGACGCTTCGGCGAAGCTGCGGGCGGCCTTGGTCAAGGAGAACTCGGCACGGGAGCCCGGGGACAAGCTGGTTCTCATGGAGTACGGGATCAACCTGTGGATGTGGGCCGAGCCGCCCTCGAGCGGAGGCGACCCCGTCTGCCACGCCGGCGAGCTCATCAGCTGGGAGAGCGCGTGGGCGTTGGGTGAGGCCGGCAACGGCGCGGGCAGCGCGAACGACGCGGGCAGCGCTGCCGCTTCGGAACCTTCACCACCGGCGGCCTCGGCGCGCCCGCTGATCTACTTCGGCCTGCCGCCCATCCTGCGTCAGCGCCGCTGGGAATCCTGAGCACCTGCTTCGGCGCCTGGGCGTAGGCCGAAGAGTGTCAAGCTCGCAGCTTCACTCGCTGCAGCCGGAGGCTGTTGTAGACGACGAACACCGAGGACATCGCCATGGCGGCCGCTGAGATCAGAGGGTTGAGCAGGCCGAACATCGCAATGGGAATCGCCAGGACGTTGTAGCCGAACGCCCAGACCAGGTTGCCGCGGATGGTGCCCAGAGTCTTGCGGGAGAGCATGATCGATTCGGCGACGGCACCGAGGTCGTCGCGAACGATGATGATGTCGGCCGACTTCATCGCGATGTCCGAACCGGTGACCACGGCGATGCCGAGATCCGCGGCAGCCAGCGCTGACGCGTCGTTGATCCCGTCTCCGACCATCGCGACGCGGTGGCCGGCCTCCTGCAGGGAGGTCACAACCGCTGCTTTGTCATTGGGAAGGACCTCGGCGATGACATCGTCAGTGCCGATCTCCTCGGCGATGACTCCTGCGGGAGCGGAGCCGTCGCCGGTGAGCAGGACGGTGCGCAGTCCGAGGGTGCGCAGCTGCTCCACACTGGCTGTCGCGTCGGGCTTGATGTCATCGCTGAGCGCCAGCGCAGCCACCGGCGCTCCCTCGTCGATGACGATCACGACGGTGCGCTGCGCCTCCGCCTGGACACGGACGCAGTCGTCTATCTCCGATCCCAGATCGATGCGCTCGGCAGCGGCGGAGACGCTGATGACGGCCATCGGCCTCCCGTCGACGATTCCCTCGATCCCGACTCCGGGAAGCACCTCCACGTCCGAGACTTCAGTGGCAGTACCGGCGGTCGCCTCCCCTTCCTCGGCGTGGGAGCGGACGAAGTCGAAGATGCCGCGGGCGACCGGGTGCTCCGAGCGCATCTCGAGGCCGGCGACCCGCTCGAGCAGCTGACTGCGGCCCGTATCGGGCAGCCACGACCCCGCGACCTGCAGGGAACCGGTGGTCACGGTGCCGGTCTTGTCGAGCAGCACCGTGTCGATCCTGCCGCTGGCCTCGAGCGCGGTGTGGCCCTTGACGAGGATGCCCGAGCGGGCACCTCGACCGATGCCGACCATGAGTGCGGTCGGGGTGGCCAGCCCGAGTGCGCAGGGGCAGGCGATGATGAGCACGGAGATGCCGACTCCGATCGCCCGTGACGGCGTGTGCCCCAGCGGCAGCAGCCACACGAGCAGGGTGGCGAGTGCGAGGACGAGGACGACCGGTACGAAGATCGCTGTGATCCGGTCGACGAGGCTCTCGACCAGAGCCTTCTGCGACTGTGCCTTCTCCGCCATCGTCGCGATCTGCGCCAATTGGGTGTCGGCGCCGACGGCCTCGGCGTCGATCGTGATCTGTCCATTGGTCGCGAACGAACCGCCGACGGCGCGATCACCGGCGGACACGGGCACGGGCACCGGTTCGCCGGTGAGGCTGCTGGT
This sequence comes from Brevibacterium sp. CFH 10365, assembly GCF_009299785.1. Lineage (NCBI taxonomy): Bacteria > Bacillati > Actinomycetota > Actinomycetes > Micrococcales > Brevibacteriaceae > Brevibacterium > Brevibacterium sp. CFH 10365. The sequence continues at coordinate 399,660 of NZ_VIGO01000004.1, forward strand.
GTCGAGTTCGGCGGTCCCGTCGACGATCGTGCCGTCGACGGGCACGGTCTCGCCGGGACGCACGAGCACGACATCACCGGGTCTGACCGATTCGATGGGGGTGTCGACGAAGGCTCCGTCCTCACCACGGACGCGGGCGGTCTTCGGAGCCAGATCGCTGAGCGCGGCCAGCAGGTCACCGGCCTTGCGACGCGACCGAGTCTCGAAGTACCGGCCTGCCAGCTGGAACGTCGTCACCCCGGCGGCCACGTCGAGATAGAGGGCGTCAGCACCCTCGGGGACGAGCCCGAAGCCCAGCCAGGCATCGGGTCCGCTGAAGCCGAAGGCCGCGGTCACCACGGCCCAACCGAAGGCGGCGATGATGCCCAGGGACACGAGAGTGTCCATGTTCGTCGTCCGGTTCAGCAGGTTCTTCCACGCCGACCGGTGGAACGGCCAGGCGGCCCACGTCACGATCGGCAGAGCCACGAGCACGCACACCCATTCCCAACCGGGGAACCGCCACGCCTCGACCAGCGCCAGCGCGATCGTGGCGTCCATGAGCGGCACGGTGAGGACGGCGGCGAGGATGAGGCGCCGGCGCAGGGAGCCCAGCCGCACCTCGGCGGCCCGTTGGGACCAGGCGTCGTCGCCGGGCGTGTGGATCTGAGCCCCGTATCCGGCCTTCTTCACCGCGCTGAGAGCCGCCTCGGGATCGTCGAGGCCGGTGACGCGAGCGCGTTCGGTCGCGAAGTTCACCCACGCCGTGGCTCCGTCGATCCGGTTCAACGACTTCTCGACCCGGCGGGCACAGGCGGTGCACGTCATGCCGGTGATGTCGATGTCGACCCCGCCGGTCAGGCCCGTCGACTGTGCCGAGCTGCCCTCACGGACCGTGCTGTCACTGCTCACGTTCGTTCGTTCCTTCCCTCGCCGCGCTGCCGGCGGCAACGACTCCGTCCCTTTCGGCCAGCTTTCGCCGCATGTCGTTGTAGGCCGAGAACTCATCGCTCAGGCCCGTGTCCTCATGGCGGTCGAAGCGCCGCGCATCGCGCTTGTCCTGTCTGGTCCACTGCACGGCGAGGACGAGGACGACTCCCAGCAGGGGCAGCTCTCCACCTGCCCAGGCGATGCCGCCGGCGAAGTACTGTTCGGCAGCGATGTCGAGCCAGGGCAGGTCGAGAGTGCGATAGAAGTTCTGTGCCACCGGGGTGTTCGTCATCATCAGAACGATGCCGAAGAACGCGTGGAAGGGCATGGCGGCGATGACATAGCCGAGTCTGCCGATGTGCGGCAGTTCGATCGGAAGCTTGTCGACGCCGATGACGAGCGAGAAGAACATGTACCCGACGATGAGGAAGTGCACGTTCATCAGCTGGTGCCCCCAGTGGTACCGAATGAGTTCGCCGAACAGCGGGGTGAGGTAGAGGGCGTAGTACGAGGCGACGTAGACGACGAAGACGACGAGCGGGTGGAGCAGCAGCCGCAGTCCCGGCCAGTTGATGAGTTGGTTGACGCGGCTGTGGACCTGCTTTCCGAGGCGTCCGGTGCCCGTCGTCGCTCGCAGCAGGAGCGTGATCGGCCCGCCGCCGACGAGGAAGGCCGGGATGAGCATGTTCAGCGTCATGTGCACGATCATGTGGATGCCGAAGTCGGCCGGGGAGTATTTGCCCAGGCCCGATCCCATCAGCACGATGGTGATGATCCACCCCGTCATCCAGCAGAGCGTTCTGATCACCGGCCAGGAGTCGCCGCGGCGGCGGAGTCTGAGCACGCCGAGGCCGTAGGCGGCCATGGCGGCGACTGCGAGCGCGGTGAGCAGGAGGTTGATCCGCCAGTGCGTGAGCAGGACGAGCGGATCGGGTGCGGCCTCGACGGTGTAGCCGAGGAATACGGCGACGGTGCTGTTGGGTGCGAAGTAGTTCGGTGAGGGAACGAGCACCATGGCGGCCGTCATCGCCGCCCAGGTGGTGAATCCGACGAGGATGCCGGTGCGTGCCGCGCCCCTTCGCGCCGAGGCGGCCGCCAGGAGCGCCATGACGATGACGGCCAGCCCCGCCCAACGTGTGAGCAGCTGCCATCCGGTGGTCGACTCGAGCAGCGGGGTCCCGGCGAGCTTGAAGATCGAGATCATCACGTCCGCGCAGGCGATGACCACGATTCCCGCCCACATGAGCTTCGAGCGAGCCATCCGGCGGAGGATCCCGCAATGGGGGTGGACGAGTTCGAGGAGGACGCCGGCCGCCAGAAGTCCGAGAACCACTGCCGCCAGCGGAGTCTGGATGATCGCCGCGTCCTCGCCCAGATCGTGGTCGGGCCCGACGAGCACCTGCGAGATGACGACCGGAGCGAGGATGGCGATCATCCCGATCCACAGGCTCACTGCATGAGCGGCCCAGGACTCGGCGAGGAGGGACACGGCGAAGACGATGAATGCCGCGACGGCGACGATGAGCCACGCGGCCGGATAGAAGGTCCCCGTCAGGGCGAACCTCAGCTGGTTCGGGTCATTGAGTGCCGTCAGTGACAGCCCATTGGTGTTGAGTCCGTCGACGACCGCGAGCAGCAGCGCCGCAGTGGCCCAGATCGCGCTGAAGGCCCTCAGCAGGCTTCGCGCCGTCGCATTGGTCTCAGACCAGCCTGGCCGGATCGTGCGCGAGGTGGACATGAGCACGACAGCGAGCATGCCCAGGGCCAGGACCGAGAAGACTTCGTGGACTGAACGCAGCACTGCAACAGCGGCGACGACCGCCTGCCCCGGAAATTCCCGTGCGATCGAGGTGTAGACCTCGGGGCCGGCGAGGATTCCGGTGATGATCGCGACCGTCGCGGCGATGACCGAGATCGTGAGCACTGCTGCGGCTGCAGGTGCTTTGGCTGTTTTGGTTCCGCTGGCTGGTTCGTCGCGAACCGCCGTCGTCGTGTCCACCATATTACGAAACAGTGTAGTAGATACGACCTGAGAGTGATTCAGCCGGCTCCCAGTTGGATGCGGCGCAGGCGCAGCGACCGCAGACGCAGCGAGGAATCGCCGCTGAATCGGCCGATGGACTCGAGAGCATCTCTGACCGCATCGGCCGATGTCGCCTGCACCGCATCGTCATCGGCGATCATCTCGACGAGGGTGAGCACACTGGCCCGGAACCGCCGAGACACGGGCAGCCGCCGCGGCAGACAGGCGGAGTTGATCGCCGCCGCCCGGAGGACGAGGTTGTGTCGGCGCAGGATATGAGCCTTTTCGTGGGCGATGATCGCCGCGCATTCGTCACCGCTGAGGACACGACGCATGCCCGTGCTCAGATAGATTTCCGGCGGTCGTCCCGCCAGCGAGCAGGCAGAGGGGTCGTCATCGTCGACGGTGACGATGCGAAACGGCGAATCGACATACCAGTCGGTCCATCGTGAACGCAGAACCTGGGCTTCGGCCCTGAGCCGACGCCCGAAGTCGTCCGATGCGCTGAGCACGACAGCGAGCGCGATTCCGGCTGCGAAGAGCGCGGCCCAGCCCGCGATCCACGGAACCAGCACATGGGGGCCGGCATCCCCACGCTGCACCTCGAGCGCGCCGGCGATGAGAGCGATGACGGCGGCCGCACTGAGCAGCAGGCCGCCGATCAGCGCGGTCAGCCAGGCGTTGAGCGCAAGGCTCGGCCGTCTGGACTGCCAGCGGCCGAAAGAGAGGACGACCGGGGAGAGGAAGAAGACGGCGGCAGCCGCAATGAGGAGAATGATCGCCGTGACGAGCATGCCGGAGCGGGTCAGTCGCGGACGAAGGAGCGAAGCACTTCGATCTCGTCATCATCCAACGAGCCGATGAACGACATCAGCACCTCACGGGAATCGGTCGAGTCGCGCAGCGTCTGCGACATCCGAGAGGCCGCGGTCGCGGCCTGAGAGCGCACCGGGCTGATCATCAGCGACCGTGAGACCCGATCGCGAGTGATCAGACCCTTGTCCTCCATCCGGGTCAGAACCGTCATCATCGTCGTGTACGCAGGCATCGGCGGAGAGACGGCCGACTGCAGCTCAGCGACCGTCATGGGCTCGCCGCGCTCCCACAGTGCCGTGAGAACCGCATTCTCCAGTTCGCCGTTGCTCCTGCGCTTCATCGTCCGCTCTCGCTCGTCGGTAGGTCGTATCACCGAGGATACCCGGTCGACTTCGTGATCGGCATGCGTCTCGCCCGGGCCGCGGCTCCCACCTCAGCACCGACCAACCGCACGCGCCGCCATAGAGCACCGCAGTGCCGCGGTTATGCATCACATTACTACAATGTGTAGTATTTCGGGATGATCTCGTTTCCATGGTCCCTCCTCCTCACCGCGGCGTTCGCATTCACCGGCCTCGTGTGCCTCATCCACCTCGGCAGGCACTGGAGCGAGACTCGGAGCCGGACATGTCCGGATGTCGGCGCAGCCAGGATGGACCTGGTCGTGCACGGCAACCACCTCGTGATGAGCATCGGCATGATCGCCATGGTCTGGGTCAGCACGGGAACGCTCGCTACTTGGGCCCAAGTCGCCTTCTTCACGATCCTCGCTGTGGTCATGATGATCGGAGCCATCAGAATCGAGGGACGGACGCCGAAGATCAGCCTGGCCTCACACATCGTGCTCAATGCTGCGATGGTGTGGATGCTCTTGGCGATGCCTCTCCTGATGGCCCACCAGATGAATTCCGGTGCACACGGCGATGGGCACGCAGGCGGCGGGAGCCACGACGCCGGCCACCACGGAGACCACGGAGACCACGACCACGGTCACTCCGGCGGATCCGACATGGCGCAGGCGATGGCCCAGACTCCCGACTGGGCGACGGCCGTCAACTGGGTCGCGATCGCCCTGTCCGCACTGGCCGCAGTCTGGTGGCTCACCCTGATCGTGCGTTCGCGTCGAATCGGAATCCACACGCTCTGCCATGCGGTCATGGGACTCGGCATGGCAGGCATGCTCGCGCTCATGTGAGCTGCTCCGCCAGGTCAAGCCTGTCCATCACGCCACCGCGACGACGACTCCGGCGGAGATCAGCAGCACGAAGTACCCCCAGGCGTGGAGGATCTCGGGGATCTTCGGCACCCTCCGACGCAGGAAGACGATGATCGGCAGTCCGCCGATGAGCAGTGCGGCAGCGGAGAACAGGTCGAGGGATCCGACGATGCCCGGCGCCTCGATCGACGCCGGGGCCAGGATCGTCACGAGCACTGCCGGGCTCATGATCACCAAGGTCAGCGGGTTGGCCAGGGTCGTGGCCACGGTCATCGTCGCTCCGGACCGGCGCATCATCGGCACTGTCATGACCGATCCGCCGACGCCGAGGAACGAGGCCAGACCGCCGATCGGGACACCCCACACGGCCGCGATGCCGCGGCCTCCCTCACTGACTTCGCCGGCCTCATCGACGACCGCGGCCTTCCGCCGGAAGAATCCGGGTCGGGCGAGCAGATCGACCGCCGTGGCCGCGATATACGCGACGAACCCCCACTGCAGCAGCGCATCCGGCGCGAACCTGCCGCCGAAGGCTCCGAGCGCCCCGCCAAGGCCCAGCAGCCCCAGCAGCCACCACCGGCCTCTCAGATGGGCGAGCGTGGATCGCTTTGTCGACACCGTCGCGACGATGGCGTTGACGAGCATGACCAGCGCCGAGGTGGCCGCCGCCACCCGTGCCGTGTCGTGCCCGAGATCCGCATCGACCAAGGTGATGATCGGGACGGCGACGAAACCTCCGCCGAATCCGAAGAGCACGGTCGTCAGGCCGACGAGGCAGCCGACGAGGATGAGTCCGAGGAATTCCACTCGTCCATTCCAGCGCATTGCCGCCGGGCCGGCAATCGTCAGTCTGTCGTGTTCTTGCGAGACCTCGCCACTATGATCGCGTCATGCGCACTCCTGCAATCGACGCCGTCGACTCCCATCTCGTGCGGTTCCTCGACGTCACGACATGGAGTCTCTACATCGAACCGACCAGCGTTCCCTGGTCTCCGAACGCCTGGGATATTCCTCACCGGCAGCGTTCTCGGCCGCGTTCACCCGCGAGATCGGCCGCGCTCCGTCCACGTACCGATGAGCTCAGTCAACCGTTCTTCGGTCAGTCGCCTTGCCGCGCGAAGGCGATCGCGAACTCCTTCTTGCTGTCCTCGACCGCCTCACGCTCGAAGGTGTTCTTCCAGGTCCGCAGCAGCCGCTTCTGCTGCGCGATGGCCCCACGGTCGGACTGCATGGTGGCGTGCAGCAGGGCGAGCGCGTGCTCTTCGACCGCAGACGCGGCCTCCTCCGCCCCACCCACGCTGTCGACCACTTCGTTGAGAAACCCGCAGGCCAGCATGTCCTCAGCGGTGAACCGATTGCCGGTGAGGATGAACTCGGTCGCTTTCGTCCATCCCATGAGGCGGTGCAGGTTGACCGACTCGAGCACCGACGGAATGCCGATGCGCACCTCGGGCATCGCATACCAGGAGCCGCTGCCACCGATCCGGAAATCCGCGGCCGCCGCGATCTCGACCGCACCGCCGATGCAGTAGCCCTCGATCGCCACGGCCACCGGAAGGGCGCAGTTCTTGATCGCTTCGCACACCTCGCCGAGGCGCCTGATCGTCTCGTACGCCCGCGACGCACTCGAATGTGCGAACTGCGTGGTGTCCATCCCCGCGGAGAACCCGCACCCGCCCGTCGAGGTGAGCAGGACGGCGCGCAGGCTTTCGTCCGCACCCGCCTCGATGAAGGCACCGATGAGCTGGTCCAACATCTCTTCGGTGAGTGCATTAGCCTGTGAGGCATTGTCGATGGTGATGGTGAGGATGTCGCCTGTGCGGTCTTGACTGATCATGTGCTGCTCCTGACGCCGAACGAAACTCGGCCACAGCGGACCGTGGCTGCGCTACCGTGCGCGATTCGGACTCGTAGTCAGCAACGTACCCGGTGAGCGATTTGCCGTCGACGCCGCGCTCACCGGTGAGACGAACCCCAACACCCCACCTAATGGATCACCTTCCTCTGAATTACTCACAGAAGAACGTGAGCCATTCGGAGGAGAGTGTTCACTTCTGCTTTCGAACGGGCACGGTGACCAGGCCGCGTCCGTCCGGCACGACCGCCTGGGCAAGCAGCGCGATGCCGAGTCCCTGAGCGATGAGGTCGAGCATCATGTCGACGAGCATCGATTCGAACGCGACCGTGCGGGTCAGCACCGCCTCGGCGAAGGCCCGATCGGACTGTGATCGACCGGGGCTGTCGGAGGGGAAGTCGACGAACGGCTCATCGGCCAGGTCAGCCAACCGCAGCCGTCTGCGACCGGCGAACCGGTGATGCGGACCGAGCACAGCCACGAGCTTCTCACGAGCCAGAACTGTGCTCGCCACCCCTGTCGGCTCCACATCTTCGGGCAGACCGAGGACCGCGACATCGAGCGCCCCGGCCCGGATCCGGTCGATGAAATCGAGACTGCCGCCCACGCTCATGCCGATGCTCACCTGCGAATGAGACCGGTGGAACTCTCCGAGCACGCTGACGAGATCGAGGCGGGTCACCGTCGGAATCGCCCCGACGGTGAGACTTCCGCGCATCTGACCGGTCGCAGCGACAGCCTCGGCGACAGACCGTTCCGCGGCATCGAGAGTGGCCCGGGCACCGGTGATGAACGCCCGACCCGCCGAAGTGAGTTCGACGCGACGGCTGGTGCGGGCGAAGAGCCGGACACCGAGCTCGCGCTCGAGAGCCTTGATCTGATGGCTCAGCGCTGATTGGACGACGTGCGTCTTCGCCGCCGCTCGGGTGAAATTCCGTTCCTCGGCGACGGCGAGAACATAGCGCAGCTGCTGCAATTCCATCTATTCATGATGACAGTTCATGGATTCGATGAAAACAATGTGTTGGACTCATGGTCAGGGCACGGCTGAAGCTGGAGTCATGACATCGACGACCGCATCTGCCCCTCCGATCAGCTCGCCGTCCGGTCCACGGATCGGCACCACCGTCCTCACGGCTCTGGCCCCGGCGGTCTGGGGCACGACCTACCTCGTGACGACCGAGTTCCTGCCCGCCGGCCACCCACTCTTCGCCGCACTCATGCGTGCCCTGCCTGCCGGCCTCATCGGCCTCCTCATCGCTCGCCGTCTGCCCACAGGCGCATGGTGGTGGAAGGCCGCTGTGCTCGGCACGCTCAACATCGGGATCTTCTTCCCGCTCCTCTTCGTCGCCGCGGCCCGCCTGCCCGGCGGGGTCGCCGCCACCCTGGGTGCCACCCAGCCGATCCTCGTCACCGTCCTCGCCGTCCTCGTCTTGGGCGAGCGCCTGTCCACTTGGCGCCTGAGCTGGGGCATCGTCGGCGTCATCGGCGTCGGTCTCGTCGTCCTCGGCCCCGTCGCCGGGTTCGACGGCCTCGGCATCGCGGCGGGCATCCTCGGTGCCGCGTCGATGGGCACCGGTGTCATCCTCGTCAAGAAATGGGGACTGCCGCCGGGGATCGGACCGATCGGCTTCGCAAGCTGGCAGCTGAGCGCCGGCGGGCTCGTCCTCCTCGCGCCCACCCTGTTCATCGAAGGCGTCCCCGCCCACATCGATGCCCCGGGCGTCGCCGGCTACCTGTGGCTGGGCGCGATCGGCGGACTCCTCGCCTACACCCTGTGGTTCCGCGGTCTCTCTCGCCTGCCGGTCACCGCCACTGCCCTGCTCGGACTGCTCTCCCCACTCGTGGCCGCCGGCCTCGGCATCGTCTTCGCCGGTGAGAGCCTCAACCCCGCGCAGATCACCGGCTTCGCCCTCGCGCTGGCAGCGCTCGCGTGCGGGCAGCTCTCCCCCACTGTCTTCGCCCGTCCACGCACGTCGAATCACAAGAAGAAGGAGCCCGCAGCATGAGAATCACCGTCATCGGAGCCACCGGTATGGTCGGATCCCGCATCGTCGCCGAGGCGGCCGACCGCGGCCATGACATCATCGCCGCCTCACGTCACCCGAACAGCGCATCCACCGTTCTGACCGCCGCAATCCGCCCCGGGGTCCAGTCGATCATTGTCGACGCACACATCGCATCCGACCTCGACAAAGCGCTGACCGATGCAGATGCGGTCGTGCTCACCGTCCGGGCCGTGCCCGGCCGGACAGCGCAGTTTCTCACCCTCACCGAGGCGGTGCTGACAGCGACCGCCCGTGCACAGGTCCCGCTGCTCATCATCGGCGGCGCCGGACCGCTTCACTCACCGAACGGCCCCGAGATCCTCGTCGTCGACGACTCGGAGTTCGTCGCCGACGAGTGGAGGGAGCTTGCCGCGGCCAGCGTCGCGCAACTCGAGGTCTGCCGGAATCACGCCGGGAACCACTGGACCTACCTCAGTCCTCCGGCCATTCTCGAACCCGGCGACCGCCTCGGCGACTACCAGCGCGGGACGACGACGCTCCTGCTCGGACGGGACGGACGCTCGAGGATCAGCGTCGAGGACCTCGCGGCCGCCGCCGTGGACGAACTCACCTTGCCCGGAGGCGACCGGCACATCACCGTGGCTGACACGTAGATCGCATCCCGGACTGCCATCTGCCACCCCGTCGCCCGGTGTCGAACCAGGTGAGGACTATGATGCTGAGCAATGACCGACGTCTCCCGTCCCGCCGGTGCTCGACCACCGCCTCGGCGAACGCTCCTGAGGCTTCTCATCGCCGTCGCCGCGCTCCTGTTCATCGGCCTGACTCTGCGGATCCCGACGATCTCTCTGGCCCCGCTCGTGCCGGTGATGAAGTCCGACACCGGACACGGGGAGACCTTCCTGTCGCTGTTGACGAGCATCCCGCTCGCGCTCACCCTCGTGGCGGCCCCCATCGCCCCTGCCTTGGCGAAGCGATTCGGGAGGAACCGGACGGTCGGCGTCTCTCTGCTCGCCGTCGTCATGGGCATGGCCGTGCGCTCGGTCCCGGGTGAGGCGCCGCTGCTCATCGGCACCGGACTGCTGGGGTTCGCGATCGCCGTCTGCACAGTCTTAGTGCCCTCGATCATCACGGCAGAGAGCGCCGAGATCCGAGCGCGCCTCACCGGCACCTATTCGATGTCGCTGAGCCTCGGTCCGGCGCTGGCTCTGGGCGCAACGATCCCGATCCGCGAGCTCACGGGACTCGGCTGGCGGGGCACCCTGCTGACCTGGGCCGCATGTTCGGTGCTCGCGCTCGTCCTGTGGGCACTCTACTCGCGCCGCGCACCCGCCGACTCAGCCCCTGTGTCCACTCCCATCACCGGCGCAGCCCGACCTCCCAGGGTGGTCACCGACCCATCGGTCTGGCTGCTCGCCCTCTACCTGGGCGTGACCTCGCTGACGTTCTACACCACTTCGGCATGGCTGCCGACAGTCTTCGTCCGCGACGGAATGACCGAGCAGGCCGCCGGCGGCTTCACCTCTCTCATCAGCATCGTCGCCATCCCCTTCGGACTCATCGCCCCGATCGTCCTGCGACGCGGTCTCGCCCGCCTCATCACCCCGGCGGCACCGCTGCTCGCCGTCATCGGACTCATCATTCTCCTCAGCGCCGGATCATCGGCCGCCGTGCTCATCACCGTGCTGCTCGGCATCTCGCAGGGTCTGTGCCTCGGCGCCTCCTATGACCAGATCGTCAACTTCGGCCGCACCCCCGCCCATACGGCATCGGTCTCGGCGGTGACCTCGGCCGTCGGAGTCGCGCTCGCCGCGATCGGCCCGCTGGCCTTCGGTTTCGGCCTCGAAGCGGTCGGGTCGCCTGTCGTCCCGGTCATCGGGCTGGCTCTCATCGCGGCGACGCAGGCGGCCATCGGGCTGCGCACCTCCCGGCTCTAGCTCTCTCCACGACGCCGGTGCCGGCACCGGCACTGGCACTGACCTCACCACGAATCCCACCGCGACACTCCCGCTTCATCCCGTCCCGCCCCTCGAACACGTGTTGTATCCAAGATGGATGCAAGCTACCGTGATGGAGTCCAAGCCGCCACAACGACGTGAGACCACTATGACCAGTCACATTCGCGAACAGGCCAAACTCATCACCGCCCAGCTCCTCTCCGGAGCCGGCATCGCCTCAGGCTATGCCGTCGGCGGGCTGCTGGCCGAGGAGATCTCCGGGCAGACCTCGATGGCCGGGTTCGCGCAGATGAGCGTCATCCTCGGCGCCGGACTCATCGCCTATCCCCTTGCCGTCCTCGCCGGTCGGTCCGGCCGCCGCAAGGCCCTGACCTTGGGCTTCGGCATCGGCACGCTCGGGGCAGTGGTCGTCCTCGTCGGTGTCGCCCTCCAGTTCCTGCCGCTGTTCATGCTCGGGATGATGATGTGCGGATCCTCGACCGCCTCGGGCCTGCAGGCCCGCTACGCCGCGGTCGACCTTGCCGACCCCGCGGCCGCCGGACGGGCGATGTCGCTGGTGGTGTGGGCGACGACCATCGGCTCCGTCCTGGGACCGAGCTTCACCGCTCCCGGGGCCCACCTCGGTGAGACCTTGGGCATGAATGGCCTGGCAGGCCCCTATCTCATCTCGATGGTCGCCTTCGCGCTGGCCACCCTGGCCGCATCGACGCTGACGAAGTCCGTCGGCGCCGGCGCTCCCATCGGAACCTCAACCGGCACCGCGGCGGCCGCTCCCCTGCCGCCGATGAAGCTCGGGGAAGCTCTGCGCTTCGCCCTGGCCCGCCCGGTGCCGCTGTTCGCGATGGTCACGATCATCGCCGGGCAGATGATGATGACCAACGTCATGGTCATGACCCCGGTGCACATGGACCATCAGGAGTTCACCCTCGGGGCGATCGGCATCGTCGTGAGCATCCACATCGCCGGCATGTACGCACTCTCCCCTGTCTTCGGGTGGATGGCCGACCGGTGGAGTCCCGGCGTCGTCATCGCCGGTGGGGCGGGCATCTTCACGCTGACGATCATCCTCGGCGTCATCGACGCGATGGCTCCGGAGTCGTCGATGGTGCTGCTGTCGACCGCGCTGTCTCTGCTGGGGATCGGGTGGTCGATGTTCCTCATCGGCGGTTCGTCCCTGCTGACCGCCTCGGTGCCGGCGCATGCGAAGGTGCCGCTGCAGGGCGCCTCGGATTCGGCAATGAACCTCGGCGGTGCGCTCATGGCCGCGATGGCCGGGTCCGTGCTCGGCGCCGGAGGGTTCCTCTGGATCAACCTCATGGCCACATTCGTCCTGGTCATCGCCGTCGGGTTCTCGATCCGGGCGATCCCTCTGATGAGCTGGCCCGGTCGACCCGCCCCCGCCGAGGCGGCCGATCGTTCGTCGGCAGCGCCGTCCCAACCGGATGAGGTCACGAGCGACCAGCCGGGTGAGGACGCCCTCGACCAGCCGGGTGAGGGCACGAGCGACCACGCTCGACGCGGAGCCGGGAGCGATCAGTCAAGCCCTGCGAGCGGTCGGGGAGCCGAGGAATGAGCGCGCAGACCGAGACGCCGAGTGCGGCCGAACGCGCCTACCAGGTCATTCGAAGCCAGATCCTCGACGGCGGGCACACACCGGGGACGATGCTCGGCGAGGCGGCTCTGGCCACCGAAATCGGTGTCAGCCGCACCCCGGTCCGTATGGCCATGGCCAGGCTGCAGGACGAGGGCTGGATCCGCATCTACCCCAAGCGCGGAGCCATCGTCCAAGGCGTCGACGACCGCACCATCGCCGAGCTCGCCGATGCCCGCTACGTTCTCGAGACGACCGCGGTCGACCGCGCCCCCGAAGCCCTGCGACAGCGTCTGGCCGCCGGCTTTGATGAGCTCATCACGCAGCAGCGGACCGCCTTCGCCGAGGCGGACGTGGCCCGATTCATCGAACTGACCCTGGAGTTCCACCGCGGTTTCGTCGAAGCCGGCGACAGCCAGGTGATGCTCGAGATGTATTCGCTGCTGTCCGACCGGCACCGCTTCATCCTGTTCATGAACAGCCGTCACCTGCTCGATCGCTGCGATGAGATCATCGCCGAACACGAGAAGCTGGTCGTCCATCTGCGCGCAGGCGACTCCGCAGCGTTCGCGGCCACCATGCAGGGGCACATCGCCGAGAATGCCGCGCCGGCGGCGCGTGCTCACGGCGCCGCTCCCAGGTCGCACTGAGCGCCCTCAAGGGACTTCAGCCCCACCTCGGCGTCGCACGACCGGTGAGAGAGTGAGCTTCTGGAGGCGCGCCCCGGGCCCTGCCCGTGACGGCACAGTTCGAGGTGAATAGCCCAAGCCCTCGGTGTGCTGCCTGGCGACGTATCGGACAGGTTGTCTCGTCTCTTCTCGGACGGTATTCCTACACACTCGCCGGACACAGTTCCTACACACTCGCCGGACACAGTTCCTACACACTCACCGGACACAGTTCCTGCACACTCACCGGACAGTGCCTGAGCCATTCCTGCGGTTCGCAGACGAGGGCCAGCGGCGAAGACTGTTGTGGTCTCGTCTTCTCTGAGCTCATCACGTTCTTCGGTGGGCAGTTCAGAACAAGGTGTACCGATTCGCAGGATCGCACCGCGGCAACGACGCCGCTGCGACCGTGTCGGCGTCGAAATGCGGCAGTGTGGCCCGCAGCGGTGAACGGATGTGGCCCACGAGGACTCCAGAGTCGGCGAATGTGTGTGTGCAAATGAGTGGGGTCATGGCCACTGTCCGTGACGGCACAGTGCGAGGTGAATAGCTCGAGTTTGAAACTGGGCTGGCCACCTCAGACTGTGCCGCCGCCGTTCGCATCCACGCCGACCCGCCGTCCGCACCCACGCCGACCCACCGTTCGCACCCACGCCGGCCCACCACGCCGCGCCGTCCGCCCCCTCGGCGAGGGGTTCCCCACTCCTCCGTCCGGTCGTAGGCTGAGGTCATGGAGCACAGATATCTGGGAAACAGCGGACTCAAGATCTCCGAGATCACCTACGGCAATTGGCTCACCCACGGTTCGCAGGTGGAGAACGAGACGGCCACGAAGTGCGTGCATGCCGCTCTCGACGCAGGAATCTCGACCTTCGACACCGCCGACGTCTATGCGAACACGGTGGCCGAACAGGTCCTCGGCGATGCGCTGGCCGGTCAACGACGCGAATCGCTCGAGATCTTCACAAAGGTCTACTTCCCCACCGGCCCGCGCGGCCACAACGACACCGGCCTGTCGCGCAAGCACATAATGGAGTCGATCAACGGTTCGCTCCGCAGGCTCGGCACCGACTACGTCGACCTCTATCAGGCTCACCGCTACGACTACGAGACTCCGCTGGAGGAGACGATGCAGGCCTTCGCGGACATCGTCCGCGCGGGGAAAGCCCTCTACATCGGGGTGAGCGAATGGAACGCAGACCAGCTGCGCGCCGCCCACCATCTGGCCCGCGACCTCGGCATCCAGCTGGTGTCGAACCAACCGCAGTACAACATGCTCTGGCGGGTCATCGAAGACCGGGTCGTCCCGACGTCGCAGGAACTCGGCATCTCCCAGATCGTGTGGTCACCGATCGCCCAGGGCGTCCTGACAGGCAAGTACAAGCCCGGCCAGCCGCTGCCTGCCGGCTCACGTGCGACCGATGAGGACGGCGGAGGTGCGGAGTCGATCAAGAGCCGCTACCTTCACGACGAAAAGCTGACTGCCGTGGCGAAGCTCGAACCGATCGCCGCCGAGCTCGGAATCACGATGGCTCAGCTGGCGATCGCCTGGGTGCTCGCCAACGACAATGTCGCCACCGCCTTGGTCGGTGCCTCCCGTCCCGAGCAGATCGCTTCGAACGCCGAGGCGGCCGGGGTCACCCTCAGCGCGGACGTCCTCGCCCGCATCGATGAGGTCCTCGGCGATCTGCCGGAGACCGACCCGAACAAGACCCAGTCACCGGCCGCGCGGCTGACCTGACCTTTCGCCGAGGCGGCTGATCGTCCGCTGCGAGCCCGACCGCGGTCCTCCGGTGGGGCCGCGGTCGGAATCCTCCGCACCGGCGGCGGATCTCCGCCCTCGCCGGCCGGCAGCTGAACTCGACGAATCTCACACCGCCCCGGGGCCGCCTCGGCGAGGGTGGTGCGCTAAACTGCATGAAGCGGTTATATAACCAGGGAATTGACTTCCGGGCGCGAAGAGGGGCCGATTCAGCACTCCGCCTCAGGCAGGCAGTCGTTGAAGGACGAGAAGAGACGCAGATGACGAACAGGTGAGGGGATGCCATTGACGAACGGAGACAGCAACCAGAAGGACTCGGCTGAAGGCACCCCGGTCAACCGGAACCTCGTCCTCGCCGTGCTCGTCTCCGGTGCGTTCGTCATCATCCTCAACCAGACGCTGCTCAACACCGCCCTGCCGGCGTTCATGCACTACTTCGACATCACCTCCGGTGCCGCCCAGTGGGTGACGACGAGCTTCATGCTCGTCAACGGCATCATGATCCCGGTGACCGCCTTCCTCATCCAGAAGTTCACCACGCGCGGTCTGTTCTTCACGGCCATGGGCCTATTCATCGTCGGCACCCTTGTGTGTGCGATCGCGCCGGTCTACCCGGTGATGCTCATCGGCCGTGTCATCCAGGCCTCGGCCGGCGGCATCATCATGCCGCTCATGCAGACGATCCTGTTCGCGATCTTCCCCGTCGAGAAGCGCGGCTCGGCTATGGGCACCTTCGGGCTCGTCATCGCCTTCGCACCAGCCATCGGCCCCAGCCTCTCGGGATGGATCGTCGACCATCTGCCGTGGCAGACGCTGTTCTACATGATGCTGCCGATCGCGATCATCGACCTCGCCGTCGCCTACTTCCTGCTCAAGAACGTCACCGAACGGACTTTCCCGCGCCTCGACGTCCTCTCGATCATCCTCTCCACCCTCGGCTTCGGCGGCCTGCTCTTCGGCTTCGGCACCGCCGGCGATGCCGGCTGGGTCAGCGCCGAGGTGCTCATCCCGCTCGCCATAGGCGCGGTGACGCTGACGTTCTTCATCATCCGCCAGTTCAAGCTCGAGCAGCCGATCCTCGAGTTCCGCATCCTCCGCTACCGCATGTTCACCCTCAACACTCTGCTGGGCATGTGCGTGTTCATCGTCATGGTCGGCGGCATGATGGTGCTGCCCCTGTACATGCAGAATATGAATACATTCTCGGCCATGGAGTCGGGCCTGGCCCTGCTGCCGGGCGCTGCGGTGATGGGGCTGATGTCGCCGGTGACCGGCCGTGTCTTCGATGCGATCGGCGCCAAGTGGCTGGCCGTGGCCGGATTCACTCTGCTCACGGGCACGACCTTCCTGTTCGCTCGACTGGAACCGGACACGTCGTTCGTCTATCTCGCCGTCGTCAACACCATTCGCATGTTCGGCGTGGCCATGGTGATGATGCCGGTGACCACGGCAGCACTCAACCAGCTGCCCTCGCACCTCATCCCCCACGGCACCGCCCTGAACAACACGATGCGTCAGATCGCCGCCTCCGTCGGCACTGCAGCGCTCGTGACGATCATGGTCTCGGCCGCACGGAACCCCGAGACCTACGGCATGGCGGGCCTGGTCCACGGTGCGAACGTCGCGTTCTTCGTCGCCGCCTGTGTCGGAGTCCTCGGCATCATCGGCGCGTTCTTCATCAAGAACTCCCACGGCCTCGAACCCGGACAGAAGAAGACAGCCGGGAAGTGATCCCGCAGCTGCCGGACCGACCCTTCAACGGCTCCAGTCCGACCCCTCGACGAGGTGGCCCGCCACGATGCGCGCCTGTTTGAGCGCGTCTTCGGGCTCCACCGCCCCGCTGAGAACCAGAGTGGCGTATCCGTGGACGATCGACCACGCCGCCACCCCGAAGTCGGAGTCCGGCCCCGATCTGGTCGTCGCGACTCCGACGGAGAGCGCGGCCCACGCGCGCTGCCGGGCCGCAATCAGCTCAGCATCGTCGTCGTGGAGCAGCCGCGGCTGAAACATCACCGTGAAGTGAGACGGGCACGCGAGTGCGAATTCGACATAGGCGACTCCGCGGGAAATGAGACCGCCGTCATCGTCGACTCCGGCCATCGCTTCCGCCAGACGGTCGAACCCTTCGGCCGCGAGGGCCGTGAGCAGACCGGATTTGTCACTGAAATGGTAGGTCGGGGCAGCGTTCGAGACTCCGGCCCGTTTCGCCAGCGCACGCATGCTCAGCTTGGCCACGCCGTCTTCGGCAATCGCCGAGGCGGTCTCCGCCAACAGGGCCCGACGCAGATCCCCATGATGATAAGCCACATCTCGATCGTACCGGAGCGAACTTTTCATTGACAAGATAGCTGTCGGCGATTCATCTTTTCACTGCAAAGATTTGTCGTGGCCGCGACCACCTGCCGCGTACGCTGATGAAGGTCCTCTTTCTTGCCGCAGTCCTCGCCGTGCTTATTCCGGACATCCGGTCACGGCGGAGAGCGTGCAGGTCGCTGGCGCCAGACGCTTCGACGAGGCGTTCGCGCGCCAGGGCTACTTGTAGTATCCCTCGCGGAGGTTGATTCCGTGCTCGATCCAGACCTTGAGCGCCGAGAGCATTCCGGTCCAGCCCATGCAGTTGCCGAATGCGCCCTGCGCGCCGCCCTCGGTGAGCTTCCAGGACTTCTCCGTGATCGTCACGAGGGTCCGTGCCCCGTCGTCGACGGGTGTGAATTCGAAGGTCGTCGTCGTGTCCTTGTCCACGGAGTCGTCGGAGCCTTCCCAGCGGATGACGATCTTCTCGTCTTGGACGTTCTCGACGACCTCGACGGGGAATCGCCCCGGGAAGTCGGCGAAGTCCCATGTCACCTCGCCCCCGGCCTCCAGGCGGCCGTGAGCTCCTCCCGTGGTGAAGTAGTGCGAGAGCTGCTCGGGGTCGGCGACCGCCTCGTAGGTTTCGTGCGGAGTCTTCGAGACATATCCGGTCACGGTGAAGGACAGCTCCTCCAGCGGGCGGGACTGATCATTCTGTTCGGCAGGTGCGTTCTGGGTGCTCTGCTCATCTGTCATGTGATATTTTTACCACATGTCGCTGGTCGAGGGAACGGGTTCGAACGAATCCGATGACGCGGTGTTCAAAGCACTGGCCAATTCCACCCGTCGACGCATCCTCGATCTGCTGCGGACTCAACCGCGCACGACCGGGGAAGTCTGCGATGAGTTCTCCGATCTCGATCGCACGACGGTGCTGCAGCATATTCGGGTGCTCGAAGGCGCAGAGCTGGTCACCGGCCGCAGGGATGGACGCACCCGGCTGCTGGCTCTGGCGCCTCTGCCGATCAAACGGATCCACGATCGTTGGATCGGCGAATACACTCGCGCCGCCGTCGGACTGCTGGCGCAGCTCGACGACGATGCGCAGCAGAGCGATACACAGCAGCACTGAGCAATCCGAGAGGCTCGGGCAGCGACCGGCTCGACGTCTTCCCGATCAGCACACACCGCATTCTGTCGACCGACTCCGTCGCGATGAGCGTGTCAGTTGCGTCCGGTGTTGCGCATCTGCAGGGTCCGAGCGATCCAGGACAGGGCCCCGGCAACCAGCAGCACCAGGGCGCACACCAGGAAGGTCGAAGATGATCCGAGGTAGGTGAACCCGAGACCGCCGACCACTCCGGCGATGGCGAGGCCGATGTCGAAGTTCATATTCCAGGCGACGCTGGCCCGGCTCGGCGAACTGACCGAGGCGAAGGCCATGACGAGGCTCGCCGACTGCATGGCGCCCAGCCCCAGACCGATGATGAGCATCGCGACGAACAGCGCTGCGCCGTAGAAGACAACAGCGCAGACCAGGCCGATCGCCGTCAGGACGAGGCCCAAGATGTTGAGCGCGAAGGGCGGGAAGCTGTCCGACACGGCCCCGACGACGAAGCGCCCGATGACCGCCGAGATCTGCATGCCCGCGATGAACAGTGCCGCCACCGCGACGTCCTCGCCCGGTCCGAAGCCGACGATGATCCCGAAGACGATCATGCCGACGAGAAACGGAGAGAGCATGAGCACGAGTCCGAAGGCCTCCCCCGCTCGGCGTCCCACCTTCCGCAGGCTCCGTCTCTCATTGCGTCCGGCCCGCACCCCGACCGTCCCGGTGCCGCCCTCCGACGCTCCCGCATCGTCCTTCCCTCGCCGAGGCGGCCGACCGGGTACGTACTTGAGCACCGTGGGGATGGCCAAGAGCAGACAGGCACAGACGATGACGCGGAAGATCCAGATCGGAATCGTCTCGACCAACCACAGTCCCAACGGAGCCCCGAGAGCCGCCGCCAAGGACGTGATCCCTCCGAAGAAGCCCAGGGCTTTGCCGATCCGACCCGGCGAGGTCGTTCCGGGAACCGCCGCATTGGCGAGGACGACGAAGAGCCCGAACCCGACACCACCGCAGAGTCCGGCGAGGACGAGCGCCAGCAGGGGCGGGGTGACGAAGAGCCCGAGGAGTTGGCCGAGGAACTGCAGCACAAGAGCGAACATCAGCGAGGCCCTGAACCCGAAGACCCGGCCAGCCCACGGAGCGAAGGGCTGGGCGGCGATGACACCGATCATCATCGTCGTCAGAACGGAGCCGCCGGTGACGGTCGACAGTCCGTCCGTCGCTGCGATCGTCACCATCGTCGAATAGCTGAAGAAGAAGGCGGAGAACCCGAACATCGCCGTCCACACCAAGCCCAGCAGGGCCGGGGTATACGTCCGCTGAGGCTGGTGATCGGGGCTCATAGTCCGAGGTTACGACATCTGCACTGCACCTGCCGTGTCCGACCCGTCTGCCGTCCACCCGGCGGAGCAGTGTTCACCTGCGCGTCAGAATGTTCACCTACCATCGGCTCATGAACTCAGCGAAACTGAACCGCGACGCCCCCAGCGGCACCATCGACACCGCATTCGTCCTCAAATTCGAACCGCTCTATGTCCTCACGGACCTCGAGTCGGAGATCTTCAGCGACATCGGCCCGAAGACACGGACCCGTGAGTCATACAAACGCAAGCACTTCCTCAAGGTCGCCGAATGGAAGGCCATCGGAGTCCTGCCGGGTCTCGAGGAGATCGCATCCGACGACATCGATTTCGTCACCGGTGTCGCTCTCGACGAGGACACACCCAATCGCTTCCGTCTGCCGCTGCTCCGGATGCTGCCCGGAGTGGGAGTCCCGATGGCGAGCACTCTGCTCACCGTGGTCAATCCGAAGAAATTCTCCATCATGGATTCCCGGGCACTGACCGTGCTGCACGACTTCGATCTCGTGACCACGGACAACCCGACGCAGATGGACTACCAGACTTACCGCAAACTCATGAAGTCCCTGGCCAAAGGTGCCAATTGCGCGCCGATCGATCTGTATCGGGCGCTCATCGCCTACTCGCGGCAGGAACAAGACTGAAGCTCCGGCCCTCGGACGCGGCGCTGCCGACGGCCGAGGGCTGAGCGCCGACGGCCGAGCGCCGCTGGCCGAACCGCACTCAGGCGGCCAGCTCCTGCAGACGCTTCTGCCAGAACGTGATCTCCTCGGTCAGCCTGGCCGGGTCGAGACCGTCCGCATACTCGCTGAGCTCGCTCTCCTGGGTCGGCGACATGACCCCGGCTGCGCGCAGACGCTCGAACGGTGTGCTCGGCTCGTCGTAGATGCGGCGCTGTTCGCCGTGACCGTCATCTGTCCACCCCGCGGGTTTGCGTGTGGGGGTGAAGTAGTTGAGCCGGTCGTCGACGGCACGCCAGAGCTCGTTGAGCGCAGACCGGGCCTCGTCGGTGTCATAGCGGCGGATGTCGCCGTACTCATGGACAAGTTGCTGATGCCGCGACGCTTCCGGAAGCCGATCGCGGCGGGGGTCTTTGAGGACCGAACTGAAATGGATGTCCAGGCCGCGTGCCCACCGATCGGCCGCCTCATGGACGGCGCCGTCGGCATTGCTCAGCTCAATGGCATTGACCCAGAAGGGAATCCCCTGCACCTCATCGAGTGACCACTGCAGCAGTTCCACCATGGACTCCGGGGCATTGTCGGCAAGGCTGCGGGTGAAGACCCAGCCGGTGTGCAGACAGGAGGCACTGACCGTGAACACGCAGTTCGAGGCTCGGGTCGGTCCCGCATGGGCGACGGTGTCGACGAGGAAGAATCCCGGTTCGCCCTCGTTCGGTCCCGAAGCGAAGTCGAGAAAGTCTTCGCTGGGACTGGTGAACCGTTTCGTCGACACTCTGCGGTCTCGGAAGTCCTCGGCTCGCGCGGTGCGCAGGTACCGGTCGATCGACGCCGGGCTGACGGCAAGCAGTTCGGCACGGACCTCGAGGCTGTATCCCTCACGGTCAGGCACCAGTGCGCCGTGGCGTTCTGCCGCATCGAGCAGCTGCGGCATCACCGCGGCCAGGTACTTGCCGCTCTGATACCCCGACCATTCCCAGATCCGAACGAGGAGTGCGCGTGATTCGGGTGAGTACTTACAGCACCTCGGCCGTGACTGTTCGGCGGACTGATCGTCGTACCCGGCGGCGTCTTCACCGACGCGAAAGGCAGCCAACCGGCGCCGTGCATGGTCACGCGACCACCCGGTGAGGATCATGACTTCGTCGAGGATCCACCCTTTGTCCTTCTTCCGCGCCGACGAATACAACTCAAGATAGTCATCGACATCGAATTCTGTTTCTGTTGTCACTGGGGAAGAAATACTCTGAATACTCTGCTGATCGTGCATCAATTTCGTTTGATCCTCCGAAATCGGGGAAGCCACTTCATTGTTTTCGCTCTGCCCCGGAACGATTTGCATAATGCTATTCTGAGTTCAGGCAGGAGGTCTTCCTAAACGACAGAAGACGCAGAGATGTCACAGACTGCAGCACGGCTGCTCGGGTTATTGTCACTGCTGATGGTGCCCCGAACCTGGTCGGGAACGGAATTGGCAGATCGTCTGGAAGTGAGTCCGCGGACCGTCCGGAACGATATCGGCACGTTGCGCGATATCGGCTACTCGATCGACGGCACGCGCGGAACCGAGGGCGGCTACCGCCTCTCCTCCAACGGTGCCGGCATCCCGCCGCTCATGTTCGACGCCGATGAGGCGGTGGCGGTCGCCGTCGGCCTCCACTCCGGGCTGAGCTGCATCATCGGCGGGATGGAAGAGACCTCGGCCCTGGCGCTGGCGAAGCTCGAGAGCATTCTGCCCGCCGCGGTCCGAGCACGGGTTCAGAGCCTCGCGCACTTCACTGTTCCAGTCGTCGGCAACCAGCCGATGCCGATCGTCGATCCCAACCTCATCGTCACCCTCATCGACCACTGTCGCCGGCATGAGCGCCTGCGCTTCAGGTACCGCAGCGAGTCCGCCGACCGACCGCCCGGCGGCTCCGCCGACTCAGGCACCGGAGACCCAGGCTCCGCCGACCCTGGCACAGCCGACGCAAGCACCGGCGACATCGACGCTGCCGATTCCGAGGCCGGTGGTCCTCCGACGTCGGAGGCCGCGAGCAGCTCCCCGGCCGAAGAGGTCCACCTCGAAGTCGAGGCCTACCGACTGGTCAACCGTCAGCACCGATGGCACCTGCTGGCCTTCGACCCCGGAACCGGGGCCTGGCGGGTCTTCAGCGCCGAGCGCATCGTGCCGAAGACTCCGAGCGGTCGCAGCTTCACTCCTCGCCCTCTGCCGGCCGACGACATCGGCGACTTCGTCGAACGGCATACGACGGAACCCAGGTGGCGGCATTCGGCCGAGGCTGTCGTCGACGCCCCTGCCGCCACGGTGATGAAGAGACTCACTTCCGCCGAAGGCACAGTCGAAGCCCTCGAAGACGACCGCTGCCTCGTCACCGTCGGCGGGCAGAGCCTGACCACCATGGCCCTGGCGTTGGCTCGCCTGGACGTCGACTTCACCGTCATCGACAGCCCCGAACTCCGCAGATGCCTCGACCGGCTCTCGCTCCGGCTCGGCCGCGCGGTCGATGAGCGGGCGCTGCCCGACCTCGCGGCTGCCCGGACGAGGAAAGCGGCTGCCCGCGGAACGGAATAGGGATAAAGTCACAACCCGGCATAAAGACCTTTGTGCGAATATGTGAAATTTCGCGGGCACGCCCCGTGAGTCGCGACCATTCCTTGTCGCCTGAGAACACCGAGCGGTAACTTTCCTGGATACGTTTCAGGTATCGGCCCGCATGGCTGCGACTAATCCATTCGGGCCATTGTCGACCACAATCCCTCTATTCCGTGATCGGAGAATTGCGATGTTTCTGCCGTGCACCGGCACAGCAACGAGTCCGCGTGCCACCAGCTTCGACATCGAAAGCAGGCCGCAGTGACAGCGACAGACGACGACCGGTCGATGACGAGCGGGCATCTTCGCAGCACCGACGACCTCACCGAGCGCATCCGCCGCACCAACATCATCTATGCCCGCTTCTACGGACCGCTGGTGGTGCTGGTCATCGCCGCATCGTTCTTCCCCTACTACTCCCCCGAACCGGACAGTACGGTCACGTACGGAAACCTGTGGCAGGAAGTCCTCATCATCGGTCGCGGAGTCGATGTGTTCGCCCTCTTCGCACTGCTGCTCACCACCGGACTGATGTGCCTGGCCGCGATGGGCAGAACGACGAGCGCCGTCCTGATTGCGATCCTCACCGGCTCGATCGTCATCGGATGCACTCTCCTGCAGGCGCCCGGCTATGTCAGCCCGCCGGCGCTGACGATCTTCGGCATCGTCGACATCGCACTCAGCTTCCTCATCGCCGCGATCACCCTGGTGCACTCCCTGCACCTGTTCACCCTCGACCTCGGATTCCAGCGCCGCACCGCGTGAGCTCGTCAGTCGGCGGAGCCACCCTCCGACCTCCCCGCCACACGCAGTGCGGGAATGACCTCGTTCCGAGTCAGCGGCGCGAACTGGCGGACGTCGGTGTCTGCGGGCAGCGGGTCGATGGGGAACCATCCGGCTTCGGCGATCTCGGCCAGATGCGCGATGTTCTCCCCATCGAGCTCCTCCGGCAGCCCGTCGTAGCAGAACACGTCACCGATGACCCGGTGTTCGGCCTCGTTCGCCGCCGCTGCCGAGAACGTGCCCAGCGCGTGCAGCCGGTGCCGGTCCAGATCGAGTCCGAGCTCCTCGGCGATCTCCCGGACGATGGTGTCCTCAGGCGTCTCCCCCGTTTCGGGTTTGCCGCCGGGCAGCATGAAGGAGGTGGTCCCGGTCTTACGGACCATGAGCAGCTCCGGGCGCAGCGGGTGGAGGAGGACGAGCGCAGAGACGCGGATATCGTTCATTCCGACCACACTCCGGAGGCGCCTCGGCGGTGGGAGTCGAGCAGGTGCGTATCGACCATGCCGATGGCCTCCATCAGCGCATACATCGTGGTCGGTCCGACGAAGCGGAATCCCCTCTTCTTCAGTGCCTTCGACAGTGCCACGGATTCCGGTCCCGTCGTCGGGATCTCGGCGACGGCGCGCGGTCGAGGTGTCTGCTCCGGCTGGAACGACCACAGGAACGCGTCGAGTCCGCCGTCTTCACGCAGTTCGATCACGCGGGCGGCGTTGTTGATGCAGGCTTCGATCTTGCCGCGGTGGCGGATGATCCCCGGATCGGTCAGCAGCGTGTCGACCTCGGCTTCACCGAAGCGGGCGACGGCATCGGGGTCGAATCCGGCGAAGACTTCGCGGAACCGGTCCCGCTTCTTCAGAATCGTCAGCCACGACAGTCCGGCCTGGAATCCTTCGAGGCTCATCCGCTCGAACAGTCCCGCTTCGTCGTGGATGGGCAGGCCCCATTCGCTGTCGTAGTAGTCCAGCAGCATCGCGTCGCCGTACGCCCACGGTGTGCGGGCCAGTCCGTCATCGCCGATGACGGCTGCGCCGGAGGGGCTCGCCTGTGTTTCGTCGTCCATTCTGCAACCGTATCGCGTCGGACTGACGCAGCTCGCAGGCCCCACCCTCTGGCCTCCCCAGGCCACGGTCTCTCAGTTCTGAGTCCCATGTCAGTCACCTCCGATAAGGTGCGGCCATGACCTCAGTGCTCCTCCTCGGTTTCGGCGCCATCGGCCGCCACGTCGCCCAGCTGCTCTCTCCCGAGCTCGGTTCCGGGACGCTCCGACTGACCGCCCTGGTCTCGGACCGGGCCAAGCATGCCGACCGTCTCGATCACGGCGCCGAGGTGGTCGACGTTCTCCCTCTGCCGAGGCAGTTCTCCGATTTCGATGTCATCGTCGAATGCGCCGGGGTCCCTGCCGCCGCCCGGCTCGGACCCGCCGCCATCGCGGCCGGCCGTCCTCTCGTCCTCACCAGTGTGGGAGCCCTGGCCGAGCCCGGTGCCCGTGCGGGTCTGCTCGCCGGACCAGGCCGGCTGCACGTGACCAATGGGGCGATCGGCGGACTCGATGTGCTCGAGGCGGCGGCGCAGGCCGGTGGCCTCGACACCGCCCGGATCACCACGTCGAAGGAGGCGACCGGGCTCATCCGACCATGGATGTCCGAGGCCGAAGCCGACCGGCTGCGTGCCCTTCGCCCCGAGGACGGCCCCGTGACCGTGTTCACGGGCAACCCCGCCGAGGCGATCGAGAAGTTCCCGGCCAACGTCAATATCGCCGTCGCTCTCGCCTGGGCCACTCGCGGGCTGTCCCACAGCAGCACCGATGCCCACCTGCTCGACGCATCCCTGGGACGAGTGCAGGTCGAGCTCCAGGCGGTGGCCGGTCAGACCCAGTCCGCCCACCGGATCCGGGCATCCGGGTCCGCAGGAGACTTCTCCTTCGACATCCGGTCGACTCCCAGCCCCGAGAACCCCGCCACCAGCGGACTCACGGCCCTGTCCGTCACTCGCACCCTGCGCAGCGTGATTGCGGGGTGATGATCTGCCGACATGATGCCCGGTCGTCCGCCCGCCTCGGCGAGTGAATCACAACGCCCGGGAACCTCGATCTTCCGATCGATGTTCCCGGGCGTCGGCTCCCGGACGAGGGACTCACCCGCGGCTGCGAACGAGTCCCTCAGCGGGTTCAGTCATCGCGGTGGATGATGTTCTCCTGCAGCTGGAGGAATTCGACGTGGCGTTCGTACTGGTCAAGCACGTCATCGATGATCTGCTCCTTCGAGAAGCCCATGATGTCGTAGCCCTGACCGGTGCCGCCGTCGAGGTAGACCTCCATCCGGTAGTAGTCCTCACCGGTTCCGCGCGGGACCATTCCACCGAACGACGGCACGCTGACCTTGTGCGGCCACACCTGGTAGCGGAAGGGGTACTCCCCTTCTCCGTCGACCTCGAACTGGAAGAGCTCGCCGTCGTCGACGAACACGCCTTCGGAATCGATGCGACCGCAGCGGGAGGAAATTCCGCGGCCCTCCATCTCTTCGGCCACCTCGTTGAGGGTGGGGATGAGGACCTTCTGCTCGAACTCCTCGGCTCGGGCCTGATTCGGGAAGGACAGCACCCGACCGAGCTGGCGCTGCCAGTTCTCGTGACCGGGACCGCGGGAACGACGCGCCAGCGATCCGGGCAGGCTCGTATCGACGCTGTCGACACGGTTCGCTTCGACCCGCAGCGCCTTGTACAAGCCGATCATGACGAGGATGACGACGAAGGCGAAGGGCAGGCCCATGATCACCGTCGCGTTCTGCAGTGCGCCGATGCCCCCGACGAGCAGCATCGCCACCGTCAGGGCTCCGGTCGCCAGCGCCCAGAAGATGCGCAGACCGGCGCGTCCGTCCTCCTGCGGGTTGCGCAGGTTCGACGACAGGTTCGCCATCACCAGGGCCGCGGAGTCCGCCGTGGTGACGTAGAACAGCAGGGCGGTGAGCGTGGCCAGACCGGCGATGAAGGCGAACGCCGGGTAGCGCGAGAGCAGCTCGTAGAAGCCGCCCTCGGGGTTGAGGATCGTCTGCTCGCCGAATTCCTTGTCACCGCCGCGGATGATGTCGAGAGCGGAGTTTCCGTAGATCGAGATCCACATGAAGATGTAGATGAACGGGATCGTCAGGGTGCCCAGAACGAACTGGCGGATGGTGCGTCCGCGGGAGATGCGGGCGAGGAAGAGTCCGACGAACGAGGCGAATGCGATCCACCAGGCCCAGAAGAACAGGGTCCAGTCGGTCATCCATGTTCCGGTGTCTTCGAAGGCGAAGGTCTGCCCGGCCATGTTCGGGAACAGGCGGACGAAGTCGGTGACGTTGAGGACGAGGGCATTGAGCAGGAATTTCGTATTTCCGGCCACGAGCACCCACAGGCTCAGCGCAATGGCAAGGACGACGTTGAGGATCGACAGGAACTTGATTCCCTTGTCCACACCCGAGACTGCCGACAGAGTGGCGACGCCGACGCCGACGATGACGATGCCGACCTGAGTGGCGGTGCCGATCGGGATCCCGAAGACCGTGTTGAGGCCGACGTTGACCATGACGACGCCGATGCCCAGCGAGGTGGCCACACCGAAGATCGTGCCCAGCAGTGCAGCGAAGTCGACGGTCTCACCGAGCGCCCCGTGGACGCGCTTGCCGAAGATCGGGGCCAGCGCCGAACGGATCGCCAGCGGCATGTTCATCCGGTAGGCGAAGTAGGCCAGGGCCATGCCCATGAGTGCGTAGAGGCCCCAACCGCTCAGACCGTAGTGGAAGAGCGCCCACACAGTGGATTCGCGGGCGGCGGCGACAGTTTCGGGTTCGGTGCTCGGCGGGGTGAGGTACATCGTGACCGGTTCGGCCACGGCGAAGAACATGAGGTCGGTGCTGATGCCGGCGGCGAAGAGCATCGACGCCCAGGCGACGAGGCCGAATTCGGGCTTCGAGTGTTCGGGGCCGAGCTTCGTGTTTCCGTAGCGGGAGGCCGCCAGATAGATGACGAAGACGAGGACGGCGAGGACGAGGAGGACGTAGAACCAGCCGAACCAATCGGAGGTCCAGCCGACGACGGCACCGAGGACTCCCTCGGCGTTGGTCGGTGAGATGAGAGCCCAAACGGTGATGGCGAGCGCCACCAGGGCTGCGGCGATGAACACCCGTCTGTTCACGGGCGGCAGCGACGGCTTCGCCTTGCCCTTCGCTTCTCCCTTCGGTTCACCCGGTGGGGTGTCGACTGATGCTGACATTGTTCTGCTCCTTATCCGGACGCTTCTGCGTCGTGGCATCGGACCCGGTCGAACAGCGTGCTCAACCGAGCATGATCAACGGCTGTTGCTGAATGAGATTCCGTCCTCGCCGAGTCCCCGCACCTGCGGGGAAGGCCAACAACGGAGGTTACCACATGGACACTTACGGTCACTTGCCCTGATATGCCATACGGACCTGCAGATCAGCGACTCACTCTCGCCGAGGTGGGGCTTCACCAACCGTGTCCGCGCCGGTTCTGCCCCGCCCGCCTCAGTGGGAGGTGCGTTGGGTCTCAGAGGGAGACCAGGATCAGCGCTGCAGCCATCACCACCCCGGAGCCGAGGAATGTGATGACGGTGTAGCCGAGGATGTCGCGCATCTTCAGACCCGCGATGGCCAGCACCGGCAGCGCCCAGAAGGGCTGGAGCATGTTCGTCCACTGGTCGCCGTAGGACACCGCCATGATCGCGACCGAGGGATCGACGCCGAGCTGGTTGGCCGCATCGAGCATGATCGGGCCCTGCACGGCGAATTGGCCACCGCCGGAGGGGACGAAGAAGTTCACGAGTCCGGCCGAGAGCAGGGCGAGGACGCCGAAGGTCGTGGTGTTCGAGATCGAGACGAAGGCGTCGGAGAACACGGCGATGAGTCCCGTCGAGGACATGATGCCGAGGATTCCGGCGTAGAGCGGGAACTGCAGGAGGATCTCGCCGACGTTCGACGCCGCCTCCTTCGTCAGGTGGATGAGTTCGAACGGGTTGCGCACGAGCAGGAGGATGAGGGCGAGGAACGACCAGTTGACGATGTCGAGGGTCAGTCCCCCGCCTTGGGCGAAGTGGATGACGAGGTAGGCCACGAGTGCGAGACCGACGACCAGAGTAAGCACACGTGAGGCGTCGATCCGGTCGGCGGGGGTGACGACCTCTTCATCGATCTGCGACTGCTTCTCCGAACTCACCGAGGCGGGGAGTTCGTAGACAGGGGCACCGGCCTTGGGCGCGACGAGGAAGAAGAGGAGACCGCAGACGACGATGACCCCGGCGATGGCGAGCAGGTTCCAACCGGCGAAGATCGTCTCGGACACAGGAATCGTCTGTCCCCCGAGGGATTCGGCGAGGAACGAGTCCGGAGTGGCCGCGGTCAGCGGGCCCGATCCCGAATAGCCCATATGCCAGACGACGAATCCGGAGTATCCGGCGGCGACGAGCAGCGGGAAGTGGACTCTGATTCCGCGTTCGCGTGACTGCACGGCGATCTCACGGGCGAGCAGAGCACCGACGACGAGACCGAGACCCCAGGTGATGAGGCTGGCGAGTGCGGCGACGAGGAAGACGAAGACATAGGCGAAGGTGGCGTTGCCCGGGACACGGGCGAGCCAGACCAACAGCTTCCGCACCGGCCCGGTGTTGGCGAGGATGTGGCCGAGCAGGAGGATCAGACACATCTGCGTCATGAACTCGAGCAGACCGGCCAGCCCCTCACCCCAACCGGTGAGGACGGCAGTGGGGCCGGCATCGGTGAAGATGAACGCGAGGACCGCGACGATGAGGGTGAGAACGATGGCGAAGGTCAGTGCCGAGGGAATCCACTGTTCGAGGAATCGGTTGACCGGCCGCATGATCCCTTTTGAGGCTGCGGCGTTGACCTGGGTCGACGGCTTCGGTGCCGACATGGGAAGACCTCCCGCTGAGAATCTGCTGTGTGTGGTCTCAGCATACAATCAGGGCGCTGTTCCTTGGAACGGAACAGCGCCCTGACGGAGATCAGAACCCGATCGTAATCAATTCGGACAGCCCTTTCGGGTCGGACAGCCCTCGCAGACCGGACAGTGTCCCTCGACGGGCCTTTTCAGGCCGGGCAGTGTCCCTCGACGGTCCTTATCAGGCCGGACACTGTCCCTCGACGGTCCTTATCAGACCGGACACTGTCCCTCGACGGGTCCGGGCAGATCAGTGCTGCTTGTACACGAGCTGCTTGTTGACGAATTCGTCCATGGCCAGCGGTCCGAGCTCACGTCCCACGCCGGAGCGCTTGACTCCGCCGAAGGGCAGGAATTCGCGTGTGCCCTCGGGGGCGTTGAGGAAGACCATGCCCGAATCGATCTGGGCGCCGACGCGTTCGGCCCGTTCGATATCGCCGGAGAACACCGCGGCGCCGAGACCGAACGGGGTGTCATTGGCCAGCTCCACGGCCTCTTCCTCGCTGCCGACCCGGTAGACGATGACGGCGGGCCCGAAGAGCTCTTCGTAGTAGCCGCGCATCCCCTTCTTCACATCGGTGAGGACTACGGGCTCGACGTAGGCGCCGCCTCCGTCGTAGCGCTTTCCACCGGCGTGCAGGGTCGCACCCTGGCTGACTGTGTCCTGGACCTGCTCGACGAAGCGGTCGGCCGCGGCCGTCGACGACAGCGGCGACAGGCGGGAGCCCTCCTCACCCGGGGTTGCGGGGGTGGAGTTCTTGGCCTCCTCGGTGATGGAGGCGACGAAGTCGTCGTAGAGGTCCTCCATGACGATCATCCGCTTCGGCGAGTTGCAGGCCTGCCCGGTGTTGCCCATACGGGTGCGGAAGAAGGTCTTCGCCGAGGCCGTGACATCGGCGGAGTCGAGGAGGATGTAGGGGTCGGATCCGCCGAGTTCGAGGACGACCTTCTTGAGGTTCTTGCCCGCCTCGGCGGCGACGGCGGCACCGGCGCGCTCGGATCCGGTCAGTGACACCCCGTGGTTGCGCGGATCGGGCAGGATGATGTCGGCGACCTGCTCGTTGCTCGCGTAGATGTTGATGTAGGCGCCTTCGGGCAGGCCGGCTTCGATGAAGATCTCTTCCATGATCTGCGCCGAGCGCGGGCACTGCGGGGCGTGCTTGAGCAGGATCGTGTTGCCCAGGGCCAGGTTCGGGGCGGCGAAGCGGGCGACCTGGTAGTAGGGGAAGTTCCACGGCATGATGCCCAGCAGCGATCCGACGGGCTTGCGGCGGATCATCGCGGTGGCGTCCTTGGGCCCGCGCAGGGGCTCATCGGCCATGAAGGCCTCGGCGTTGTCGGCGAAGTACTTGTAGATCATCGAGCTGAGCTGGACCTCGCCCTTGCCCTCGGGCACGGACTTGCCCATTTCGAGCTGGATGACCTCGGCGAGCTCCTCGGCGCGCTCGGCATAGATCTCGGACACGCGAGTGAGGATGGCGGCGCGGTCGGCCACCGGGGTCCGGCCCCACTCGGTGAAGGCCGTGGCGGAGCGGTCGAGAGCGGCGAGGATCTCGGAATCGGTGTTGGTGGGGAACTCTTCGGCGACTTCGCCGGTCGCCGGGTTGGTCACACGGTACATGGTGGTGGTCATGACGGTCCTCATTTCACTTCGGGGCAGTACGTCGGTCACCTTCCAACCTATGGCCGATTCCCTGCCCCGGCAATCCATGTCTCACCCCCTGGGCGAGTTCTTGAGCATCTTGTCAGCCGGCGCCGAGGCGGTTGCCCCGGCGCCGCTGACAGCTCCGCGGATTCGTCGGGTTGGGACCGCCGGCCATGCCGTTGGATTCACTCACTCACGAACGTCGCACCTCACCCGGTCACACCGGTGATCTCATCGGTGGCGTGCGGCAGTTCGGCGGTCTTCTCCACCTTCCCGGTATCGAGATCGACGATGTGGATCTCGGACTTCTCCGGTTCGGACACGTAGGCCTTCTCTCCCTGCACGAACAGGGTCGGTCGGGCCTGCTGCCAATCGACCGGCTCCTCCCATTCGCCGATGACGGGGTATTCCTCGTCCACGGTTCCGGACTTCGGGTCGATGACCCGCAGTGCCCCGTCCGTACCGAGGACGAGGGCCTCACCGTCGGGACCGCGGCCCAGCGAGCGGAAGCTGTACGAGGCACCGAGGTCGACGAGCTTCATCGTGCCCGCCTCGGTGTCTGTGAGGCTGATGCGCTCGGGACGTTCGAGCTCGGCGTCCTCGTCGACCTTGTAGTCGCCGAGAACGACCGGAGACTCATCGCTGCCGGCCTGATTGCCGATGCGCCCGTAGTCATCCTCCGCATCGACCTTGCTGAACTCGCCGTCCTTGTACAGCAGTATTCCGTCCTCGCAGCCGAGCGCGATGGCTTCGTCCTGGGCCGCCGCCTCGCCGTGAACGCCCGGGCAGTCTTCGCTGCGGGCGATCTCCTTGCCCTCGGCGTCGACGACCTTCGCCCCGGAGCGCTCCTCCTCGGTGCCGATGGTGTGCAGAGTCGAGCCGTCTTCGAGCCTGACAGCGACACCGTGATGCGGTTCTTCCGCCTGAATCACCTGAGGTTCCGATGCGCCTTCGGCGAAGGAGGAGGTGTCGAAGGTCTGGATCTTGCCGTCCCCGTCGCCGAAGAGCACGGTCGTCCCGCCGTGCCGGACGACGTGCCCGGGAGTATCGGTTTCGTAGACCGTGTCGGTCAGGGTCGGCGCCGCCGCGTAGCTGTGCGTGTGGTCGCCGTGCTCTTCGGTCCAGACCCCGGCGTCGAAGAGCCGGAACCCCTCGGCCACGGAGACCATGACGTGGCGGGAGTCGCCGACGGGGTTGACCCGATTGAAGCCTTCGAGCTTCGTATCGTCGATGACCTCGAGGGTCTGCGCGTCGAGCGTCATGATCCCACCGTCGTAGGTGGTCACCAGGCGCGGGGCGGGTGCGTCGAGTTCCTCGGCGTCCTCGGCTCCGGCCTGTTCGCCGCTGTGTTCGTCGTGACCGGCCGTTTCGCTTCCGCTCGTGCCGCAGGCGGACAGCAGCAGGGTCGCGGCGAGGGCCGCGGATGCGGAGCCGATGATCGTGCGGTGTCGCCTCATCAGTGGTGTTCTCATTTCCTCTGTTCTCTCTTCTTCTCTGTGGTGGAAATCAGTCTTCGGGTGCCAGTCCCGCGGCGATGGCCTCGGCGTTGGCTTTCTGCATGTCGATGTAGGAGGCGGCGCCCCCGTCGGCCTCGGTCAGGGATTCCGAGTACAGGGGCACCACCTCGACCTCGGTATCGACCTCACCGGAGAGCGCCTCGGCGAGTTTCTGCGGTTGGGAGGAGTCGGCGAAGATCGTCGGCACACCTGCTTCCTCGACCGTTCTGGCGAGCTCCTCGAGGTCGGCTGCCGAGGGTGAGGCGAGCGTCGTGCCGCTGGGCAGGACCGCACCGATGACCTCGAAGTCGAAGCGCTCGGCGAAGTAGCCGAACACGTGGTGGTTGGTCACGAGCTTCCGCCGGTCGGCAGGAATCGCCTCGGCGATGCCCGCGATCTCGGCATCGAGGTCTTTCAGCTGGTCCCGGTAGGTGTCTGCGGAATCGGCGACCGCAGCGGCGACCTCACTTCCGACCTGATCAGCCAGGGTGTCTTCGATGGCGTCGACGGCGGTGAGCATGCGTTCCGGGTCGGTCCAGAAGTGCGGATCCGCTTGGCCCGAGCTCTCCCCGCTGCGATAGTCGAGCGGATCGATGTGCTCCCCGACTTCGAGGACCTCGACGCCTTCGCTGCGGGCATTGTCGAGGTTCGCGTTCAGTCCCTCTTCGAGTCCGAGGCCGTTGGACACGATGAGATCCGCTGACTCCATCTGCCCGGCCTCCTTCGCCGAGATCCCGAAGGAGTGGGGATCGGCGTTGGGTTTCATCAGCACCGTGACGTCGGCGGATTCGCCGACGACATTGCGCACGACATCGCCGAGGATGTTCGTCGTCACGACGATGCGCGGGGTCTCCTGCCCGGTCGAGCAGGCCGTGACCGCGGCGGTGAGGCCGAGGGCGAGCGCCCCGGCGAACAGCGAAGTGAACGGTCGGGGCCTGCGCGGATCCCTCGGGCGTCCGCGCCTCGCGCCTCCCGTGCTCATCGGCCGGTGACCGCGAGCGCGGCCGGAGTTCCGCCGACGTCGAAGCTGCGCGCCTGGCGCAGCCCGTCGGCCTGGTCGAGTTCGAGGACGGTGCCCCTGCTCGGGTCGCTGACATAGGTGCGCTCCCGGTCGACGACGACATCGGGACCGGACCCGTGCCCCTCGCTCTCCGTCTTCGGAACGTCGACGAGGTCTTCCTTCGTCTCGGTCTCTCCTGTCTCGGGATCGATCGCATAGGCCGTGCCGTCGGCATCGAGGGCGACCACGGCGGAGTCGTCGCCGGCCACGGAGGCGGCGACCACCTCGGCGCCGGTGTCGGCATACGTCCATTCACCGGACTTCGCATCGAACAGGCCGATTCCGTGGTCATCGAGAGGTGCGGCGGCGAGGTCGCGGCCGACCTCCACCGACCAGGCACGCGACCCGTCGGCCTCGTCGGGGTAGGGCACGAGCTTCGCGGAGAGATCGTCGTCGAACGTCATCAGCCCCTCGGCGCAGGCGAAGGCGGGACCCTCTCTGGTGACCCCGGCGCCGTGGATCTCCGCGCAGTCCTCATCGACGGGCGCGGCTGTGCCCTTCTCGTCGTAGACGGCGAGTGAGGACGGCAGATCCTCCGACGATTCGCCGGGGACGGTGGAGATCAGGTGGTCTTCGTAGGGCACCGCAACACCGTGGTGGGGACCGGGCCTGATGGTGCCGAGCTGTTCGACGTTCCCGTCGCCGAGTCCGCCGCGGTCGAGGAGCTTCGCGCGTCCTTCTCCGTCGAAGAAGAGGGCGACGCCCGTGCCGGCCGAGACGACATGGGCGGGATCGGCGCCGGTGACCGCGTCGAGCGCTGTCGGTTCGGCGCGGTAGTAGTGCTTGTGGTCGCCGTGATCGACGGTCCAGACTCCCGTGTCGACGGGGGTCACGGCTCCGGCCTCCTGATCGGCGAGGTAGAGGTAGCGGGCGTCGGCCCCGGCAAGGATGGTGTCCGCGGTTGCAGGCACCTCGAGCACGGTCTCCTCGCTGAGCAGGTCGAGGATCTGCACGGCACCCGATTCCGAGTCGCTGACGCTCAGGCGCAGCTGCGGTTCGCTCGCCTCCTCGGCGCCTTCGACGTAGCCGTGCGGCGTGGCGGAGTCGGTGTCGGACTCGGGCTCAGCCGCGTCCGGAGAGGCATTCTGACATCCGACGAGCAGTGCGGCGGCCGCGAGGATCGATGCGGCGGCGGGGAGTGGCAGGTTCTTCATGACGACTTTCTACTGATATTCATTCTCATTACCAGCGAAATACTAGCGCATTGCGGAGTCGTTTCGCGACGAGGGCGAGAAAGAAGGCCCCGACGGCGACGAGGGCGATCGTCGCCCCGGCCGAAGTCCCCGCATGCCAGCTGATCAACAGACCCGCGAAGGTCGCGAGAGCGCCGAGGACCGCCGCGGCGACCATCATCGCCCCGACGCTCCTGAACAGCAGGAATGCCGTGGCCGGCGGTCCGATGAGGAGCCCGAAGACGAGCAGCGTGCCGACGACCTGGAACGACGCGACCACCGCGAGGGCCGTGAGGATGAGCAGCGCCGCATGCGCCCACCCCGGCCGCATGCCCAGGGTGGCGGCCTTGCGCTCATCGAAGGCCAGGGCGAGGAACGGCCGCCGCAGAAGGATGCAGGCGAGCACGCCGAGGCCGGTCGCGACGCCGAGGATGACGAGATCGACCCAGCGGACGCCGAGCACGTCCCCGAACAGGAAGGCGGTGAGATCGACGGCGAAGGACTGCGAATGGGAGATGATGACGACGCCGAATGCGAGCATGCCGACGAACAGAAGCCCGATGCTCACGTCCTGGGACAGCTTGGATTCGCGTGCGACCCAGGTGATGCCCGCGGCCATGAGCAGGGCGCTGATCGCTGCGCCGATCATCAGATGCCCACCGAGCAGGGATGCGATCGCAACCCCGGGGAGCATGCCGTGGGACATCGCATCCCCGAAGAACGCGAGGCCGCGCAGCACCACCCAGGTGCCGATGCAGCCGCAGAGTACGGCCGCGAGCACGCCGGCGATGAGCGCGCGGAGGACGAAGGAGACACCGAAGGGCTCGAGGAGGAATTCCATTCATGTGATGATAGTCGTTATCATTATTGAATGGAGAAATCGCCGCCTTCTGTCGACGTCACGGGCCTGACCTGCCACTACGGCGGGCATCTCGCCGTCGATGCCATCGACCTGCACATTCCGGCCGGGGTGGTCACCGCGCTCGTCGGCCACAACGGTTCGGGCAAGTCCACCGTGCTCATGGCCCTGGCCGGGCTGCTCCGCCCCAGCGCCGGAGCGATCGCGGGCCGCCCTGCCGATATCGCCTTCGTCCCCCAGCACAGCAGCGCTCCCGACCATCTGCCGATCACCGTCAGACAGACGGTCGAAATGGGCCGCTGGAGGACCACGGGCCCCTTCGGTCGCCTCAGCCGGAGGGATCGCCGGATCGTCGACGACTGTCTCGAACGGCTGCACATCTCCGATCTTGCCGACCGTCGCCTCGGCGGCCTCTCGGGTGGCCAGCGGCAGCGTACGCTCGTCGCCCAAGGATTGGCCCAGAAGGCGCCCCTGCTTCTCCTCGACGAGCCGTTGGCCGGAGTCGATTCCCAGGCCGTCGCGCTCATCGGTCGAGCGATCGGCGGGGTGCGATCCGAGGGTACGACGATCGTCCTGGCCACCCACGACCAGGCGCAGGCCGACTCCGCGGATCAGGTGGTCCGGCTGCGCCAAGGATCCGTTGCCGAGGTGCGCACACGGGGCCGCGAAGGCGGCTCAGAGGCGCTGACACAGCACAGACGACTGCTACGGTAAGCCCATGGCCAGTGTGACTGAACTCGTGAAGCGCTACTACACCACCGTCGATGCCGAAGATGCGGACGCCACCTCGGCGCTGTTCGCCGCCGACGCCAGCTATGATCGCCCCGGCTATCCGACGATGGTCGGCCGGCAGATCACCGACTTCTACCACGGCGAGCGCGTCATCGAATCCGGTGCGCATTCGCTGCAGGAGATCCTCGTCGACGGCGACCGGGCATCCAGCCGCGGCGTCTTCAGCGGCCGCCTCAAGGACGGTACGGAGACCTCGGTGGGCTTCGCCGACTTCTTCCTCTTCGACACCGAGGGCCTCATCGCCGAACGCACCACATACTTCTACCGGGCAGCCGTCTGATCCCCGGCCGCTCGTCACATGGTGTTGACGATGAGCCCGATGTGCGTGTAGAAGTTCATCGCACCGAAGAGGACGAACACGATTCCGGTGATCGTCCAGACCACACCGGTCACGGAGACTGCGGCACCGCGGGCCGGTGAGTCGGCCGGGGTGCCCAGCACCTGGCGCACGGCGAAGGGGAACAGCACCGCTCCGAGGCCGACCAGAGCAAACAGCAGCGACATGAACGTGGCTTCGATGACCGGGTAGTCGGCGAAGGCGCCTGAGATCGGCTCCTGTGCCGGCGCGGCGAAGAGTTGGTAGACGCTTCCTGCGAGCGCGATGGCGAACAGTGCCAGACCGAGCCCGGCGATGAAGATCGACAGGGGCCGAACCGTGCTCGCCGCCCTGCCCAGCGGATCGACATCGGCCTCGAGGTCACTCCCGCGCTTCCACAGATACCAGGCGGCAGCGAGCATGAGCACGCCGAAAGCAAGGCTCGTCTCACCGAAGATGACGTTGTCAAAGGCGAATCCGCCCGCCGCCAGCGGCCAGGTCAGCGTCATGTGCAGGCCGGTCAGGGTGAGGATGAGTCCCAGTACGCCGAAGGTCAGTGCCCATCCGTCGGTATTGAGCACATGTCTGCCGCTGCGCCATGTCGATCGTCCGCTGTCAGCGGTTCCAGCTGCTCCACCGGCAAGACGCAGCTCCCGGTAGAAGAGGACGACGGCGAGCAGTCCGGCCCCGACCGCCACCGACATGACCGTGTTGTAGGTGGGCATCGTGGCCCAATCGATCATTCCCGGCGATTCGACGCCGGTGAAGAAACTGCCCATAGTCATCTCCTCCTGAGGTGATCGCATCGCAGCCTCCGGGGCGGATTGCCCCGAAGCGCAGATGCTCTTGTCCTAGAGACAACGCTGGGAGCCACCTCAGAGATTCCTTATTCAGGCTGGTGAGAATGTCTGTCCCGTCACCGAACAGATGATTCAGCGACCTTGACCGCGGGCTTCGAGGACCGCTCTTTGGATCCGGTCGCGGACCTCGGCGGATTGTGGGGTCGGCTGCGGACCATAGGCTTCTTCGACCTGTTCGAAGACTTCTTCCATGCCGACGGGATCGACGTCGACGGGCAGATCCTCGATGGCGGCGAAGGCCGGACCGATATGGTCCATGAATCCGCGGATCCCGGCTTCTCCCCCACCGAAGTGCATGCCTTCGAACTGGCCGACGGCCGACCACCGCAGACCCAGCGAATTCTTCATCACCGTGTCGAGGTCTGCAGCAGTGACAACTCCGTTCTGCACGAGCGAGATCGCCTCTCTCATCAGCGCATTCTGCAGCCGGTTGCCGACGAACCCACGGATCTCCCGCCCCAGCACCACAGGTTCGCGACCGCAGCTGCGATAGAATTCGACCGCGGCGCCCACGGTTCCCTGCGAAGTCTGCGGGGAGGGCACGACCTCGACGAGCGGCATGAGATGCGGCGGGTTGAACGGGTGACCGACGATGACTCGGGATGCGGCCGACTCCGGCAGCGCGGGCGCAATCGATGAGGCCGGGATCGTCGATGATGACGTTGCGAACACGGCCTCTCGTGGAGCCGCCTCAGCGATCTGAGAGAACAGCACCGGCTTCGCTTCGGGATCCTCGGGACCGGATTCCTGAACGAAGACGACGCCGGCCACGGCGGCCTCGACGGAATCGGCGGTCTCGACGGTGCCGACCTGTGAGGCCAGCTCATTCCTGGCCGAGGCATCAGCGGTGACCTCGGCCTGCAGGCCGGCGACCACCTCGGCGAGGTCGGAACGCGGGTCGAAGACCCGCACGGTGTACCCGCTGCGGGCGAAGAGATAGGCGAACGATCGGCCGATGGTTCCGGCGCCGATGACGGCGACTGTTGAGCTCATGTGTCCAGGCTATACCCGCCCCGCCGGCTCAGGCGGCGGGGTTCGCCGTAGTCGAATCGTTGCCGTGCGCGTCCCACCGAGGCCGGGATCGGGTGGCACAATGTCACCATGAGCGCGAACCCAGAACTGAGAACTGTGGACTCGGAGATCCTCGCCCTGGCGGAGGACGAATACGCCGCCGCGGCAGAGACCGCCCGCATCGACGTGCGCGAGATCCACACCGCCGACGAGGCGGCGAAGGCGTCGATGCTGCTCGATGAGGTCTGGAACGTCGATGAGACCGGCGCGAATGTGTTCGAACCCAGCCTCATCATCGCCTTCGCCCACGCCGGCAACTATGTCTCGGCCGCGTACAGCCTCGACGAACCCGACGAGATGATCGGTGTCACCATCGGATTTTTCGGCCAGCCGCT
This sequence comes from Brevibacterium sp. CFH 10365, assembly GCF_009299785.1. NCBI lineage: Bacteria > Bacillati > Actinomycetota > Actinomycetes > Micrococcales > Brevibacteriaceae > Brevibacterium > Brevibacterium sp. CFH 10365. Next base: position 438,848 of record NZ_VIGO01000004.1, read on the forward strand.
GGGCACTCTCATGCATTCGCATATCGCGGGAGTCCGCCACCAGGTCATCGGCCGCGGCGCCGGATCTGCGATGAAGCTGCACCAGCGCCTGTGGTGCCTCAACCTCGGGATCACCGAGATGACCTGGACCTTCGACCCCTTGGTCGCCCGAAATGCCTACTTCAACTTCCAGCGCCTGGGCGTCGGCATGGTCGAATACCTCGAGGACTTCTACGGGCAGATGCGCGACGGCGTGAACTCCGGCCAAGCCAGCGATCGGATGATGGTGTCATGGCCGCTCGACCGTCCGGCGCGGGCCTCGGTCGTCGATCCCGGATCGGCGTTCCCCTGCCTGCGCGCCGACGACGACGGGGAACCGCTGCTGAGCGAGGTGCCGAAGGAGACCGAATTCGTCTCACTGGACTTCCCCTCCGATATCGAAGACCTGCGCGGCCAGGATGCCGAGCTCGCCAGCCGCTGGCGACTGGCGCTGCGCACGTCGCTGACGGGCCTCGTCGGGGACGGCTGGGTCGTCGACACCTGCCTCAAGGGCGGCACATACCTCCTCCACCACCCCTGAGGCTCGGGCCCGATTCGCGGTCCGGCCGTCGCACCCACCCCGCCGGGGCCCGTTCACCCGATTCGTTCACCGGGTCCGTTCACCCGGCTCGTTCACCGGGTCTGTTCACCGCGGCGTCATCTGACCCGTGTTCACTGATGCGATGACCGCTGCACTCGCCCGCACCGCCGAGGTGGCCGGATCGTTCCTGCGCCTGGGCCTGACCTCGTTCGGCGGCCCCGTCGCCCACCTCGGATATTTCCGCGAGACCTTCGTCGACCGCCGCTCGTGGTTGGACGACCGCGAATATGCCGACCTCGTGGCCCTGTGCCAGATGCTGCCCGGCCCCGCGTCGAGTCAGGTCGGGATGGGTCTCGGTCTGCGCCGTGCAGGCCTGCCGGGGCTGGCGGCGGCGTGGGTGAGCTTCACCCTGCCGTCGGCGATTCTGCTCACTCTCTTCGCACTCGGGCTCTCGGCCTTCGGCGACCTCGGCGATGCCGGATGGCTGCTCGGGCTCAAGGCCGCCGCGGTCGCCGTCGTCGCCGGGGCCGTGCAGTCGATGGCGCGAACGCTGACCCCGGACGCCCGGCGGGCGAGCATCGCCGCGGCCGCCCTCATCCTCATGCTCGTCGTCCCGGACTCGATCGTGCCGACGGCCCTCGTCCAGATCGCCGCGATCGTCCTCGGCGGAGTGCTCGGCCTGGTCTGGCTGAAACGGGACCACCGAGGTGCGAACGACCAGAAGCCCCTCGCCGAGGCGGCCGCCCCCGACACAGCGACCGCCGCGGTCGGGTCTCACGCCCCCGCCTCTCGGCTCGGCACACGAGGCGCGCGGCGGCTGGGCATCGGTGCCCTCATCGCCTTCGCCGCGCTCCTCTTCGGACTGCCCGCGCTCACCGCGACGACCGGGGACGCGACCATCCGCCTCATCGACATCTTCTATCGGGCCGGAGCCCTGGTCTTCGGCGGCGGCCATGTCGTCCTGCCCCTGCTCGAGGCCGAACTCGTGCCCACCGGGCTGGTCGATCACGACACGTTCCTCGCCGGGTACGGAGCCGCTCAGGCCGTCCCCGGTCCCCTATTCACCTTCGCGGCGTTCCTCGGCGCGTCGATGACGACGGGGCCCAGCGGCATCCTCGGTGCCGGCATCGCTCTGCTGGTGATCTTCCTTCCAGCCGGACTGCTGGTGATCGGGATTCTGCCGTTCTGGGAACGGCTGCGCGCCTGGGAACCGGCGACGGCGGCACTGACCGGAGTCAATGCCGCCGTCGTCGGGCTGTTGGGGGCCGCCCTCTATGACCCCGTGTTCGTCGAGGGGATCACCTCGCCTGCGACCCTGGCGCTGGCCGTCGCCGCCTTCGTCGCCGGGACCATGTGGAAGGTCCCCGCGTGGGCGACGGTGATCGGCGCCGGGCTGGCAGGCTGGCTGCTGCTGTGAGCCTGAAGGCTCGGACGCTCAGGACTCTTCCCAGTCCTTGCGCAGCAGCTTCTTGTCGAGTTTGCCCACCGAGGTGCGCGGCATCTCCTCGACGACCCTGACCTCGTCGGGCATCTGCCACTTCGCGAAACGAGAACTCAGCGTCTCGACGATCGAGTCCCTGGTCACCTCGGCGCCGGGGTTGGCGACGACATACGCGACGGGGCGCTCATCCCATTTCTCGTCGGGGACGCCGATGACGGCGGCCTCGCTGACGTCGGAATTGTCGAGGATCGCGTTCTCCATGTCGATCGACGAGATCCACTCGCCGCCGGACTTGATGACGTCCTTGAGACGGTCGGTGATCTTGAGGTACCCGTGCTCATCGATGGTGGCGACGTCACCCGAACGCCACCAGCCGTCGAGGAAGCGATCGGCATTGTCGGGCAGCTGGAAGTACGACTCAGTGATCCAGGGCCCGCGCATGAGCAGCTCGCCCATCGCCTTCCCATCACGCGGCAGCTCATTGCCTTCGGGGTCGACGATCTTCATCTCGACACCGATGATCGGCAGACCCTGCGAGCGCTTGAGATCCCACTTCTCCTCATCATCGAGGTCGAGACCGGGACGGATCTTCCAGTTCGTCGACGCGAGCGGGGTGGTCTCGGTGGCACCGTAGCCGTGGATGACGTCGGCACCGGTGAGTTCCTTGAAGCCGCGCATCATCGACAGCGGCGGTTCCGAGGATCCGGACACCAGCCGGACGCCGGAGAGATCCGGAGCCTGCGGCATCTTCTTCATCATCTGCAGCATCGGTCCGAAGATGGCGGGCGCGCCATTGGCCAGGGTGACCTTCTCCTCGACGAAGGCCTGAGCGATGGCGCCGAACTCCTCGGCGGCGAACTTGCCCGGCAGGACGAGTTTGGCGCCGGCGGCCACAGCGTTCTGCGGGAAGCCCCACGACAGAACATGGAACATCGGGGTGATGGGCATGACGCAGTCGTCGAAGCTCGCGTGCAGTGCGGCAAGACCGCCCATGGTGTGCAGGTAGATCGAGCGGTGCGAGTAGTACACGCCCTTGGGACGGCCGGTGGTGCCGGTGGTGTATCCGGCGTAGGCGGCGGTCTTCTCGTCGACGACCGGCCAGTCGAAGGTCTCGGACTTGTCGGCGATGAGATCTTCGTAGGAGATGACGTTGTCCAGGCTCGTCTCGATCTCGGCGATCGGTCTGTCGGTCATGACGACCCAGCCCTTGACGTCGAGCTTCGGGGCCAGCGATTCGGCGACGGACAGAAGCGATTCGTCGACGAAGATCCAATCGGACTTCGAATGGCTGACGACGTAGGCGAGGTCTTCGGGAGCCAGGCGCAGGTTGAGCTGGAGCATGGTGGCGGCCACACCGGGGACGGCGAAGTAGAGCTCGAGGTGGCGGCGGGAGTTCCAGTCGAGGACGCCGACCATGGAGCCCGCGCCGACGCCGAGGTCGGCGAGACCCTGCGCGAGCTGAGCCATGCGTTTGAACTCGTCGGCGTAGTTCGACCGGCCCCAGGAACCGTCCGAACGGCGGTAGACGACCTCGGCATCACCGAAGACGGTGGCTGCATGGCGGATGAGGCTGGTGGTATTGAGCTGATAGCTGTCGCCCAGGGTGGACGGGATTCCTGTCAGCATGAGACTCCTTCGTTCGTGCTCCGGTCCCGCCGCGACGCTGTGGCCGCGGCGAGGGAAGTGTCGTGATCGCCTGTTTCGTGGTGGGCGGTCGTCACCATCACATCAGTACCGACAGCGGCACGGATGCGGATGTGTCGATTCGTGGTCAAACAGTTATGAACCGATTCCTCCGAACTAGCCCGAGCATCACTCCCCGGTGAACGTCGGAGCGCGTTTGTCGAGAAATGCGGCGACTCCTTCTGAGAAGTCCTTGCTCGCGCGCAGAGTGTCCTGCCCTTCGACTTCGCGACCGAACGACGAGTCGAGTTCGGCCAGGCTGGCCCGGTTGATCGCTCGCTTCGAGGCGGTCAGGGCCCGGGTGGGGCCCTGCGCGAAGACCGCGGCGACCTCTTCGGCACGTGAGAGGTGGCTTCCGGCGGGGACGACTTCGCTGGCCAGCCCCCAGTCGAGAGCATCGGCGGCCTGCAGCTTCTCTCCCGTCAGCGCCAGGCGCAGAGCCCGGTGGCGCCCGGCCGAGGCGGCGACCAAGGCGGTCGAACCGCCGTCGGGCATGAGACCGATCTTGGTGAAGGGCAGCATGAGATAGGACTTCTCGCTCATCACCAGGTAGTCGCAGGCCAGGGCGAGGGAGCATCCGATTCCGGCCGCCGGTCCGGAGACCGCTGCGATCGTGGGAATGGACAGGTCGAGGATCGACGCGATGATCGCGTTTGCACCGGCGAGGTCGATGCCCTCGCGCCTCTCGACTCCTCCCTGCAGATCCGCACCGGAGCTGAAGGCCCGTTCGCTGCCGGTGAGGATGAGCGCACGGGAGTTCGCGGCCGCCTCGGTGACGGCTCTGCCGATGGTCTGGAACGTTTCCTCGTCGAGTGCGTTGAGGCTCTCCGGACGGTTGATGGTCACAGTCGTGACACCACCGCTGACTTCGGTGAGAACACTGGTGGACAATGCGACTCCTTCGTACGAATCCGCTGATCCGATTGGATGGTAGGGCGTCGGCCCCCGTCCGCCGAGTCGGCGTTCGGAAGCTTCTACCGCCACTTTAACGTACGTTAAGTTGATCTGCGTCACAGACCGACCGTCGAACGGATTCGTCTGCCTGAGGCCACGGTGCCGAACGGATTCGTCTGCCTCAGACCACGGTGGCGTCGAGCTGAGCGGCGGTGAGGTCCCGGTCGGCGAAGACCAGTCGAACGGCAGCCGGGTCGGGATTGCCGGCGTCGGGCACCCGACGGACGAGTTCGAGCCCGAGCTTGCGGGCGACCACCGCCGAGGCGGTGTTGTGCTCGAGCAGATACGCCACGACCGGCAGCTCGGGATCGATGTCCGTGGCGGCTGCGATCGCATCCCGCGACACCGCGGTCGCCAATCCGTGTCCCTGCGCTTCGGGGCGGAAGCGGTAGCCGAGGTTCCAGAACGCTCCGGGTGTGCGGCGGGAGGCACCGGGTCCGGGCACGCCGCGCAGCGAACATCCGCAGTGGCCCACGATCTCCCCTCCGGCAGCCCTCCTGACCATCCACGGCCCGATTCCGTCGAGCTCCCACTGCGAGACCAGCTTGACGAGGACCGCCTCGGCCTCTTCCGCCTCTGTCAACCGTCCGCTGGGCAGGTGTGTCCAGACCCGCGGGTCGGAGTCGATGGCGAAGAACTGGTCGAGGTCGCCCACGCCGGGCCGGTCGAGCACATAGTCGGGCGTGTGCCCCATCAGGCCAGGGCCGCCTCGAGGTCGTCCCACAGGTCGTCGAGGTTCTCGATGCCCACGCTCAGGCGGATGAGTCCCTCGGGCACGGTCGCGGGTTCCGACGGATGCCGGCGACGACGCTCGATGAGGGATTCCACCCCGCCCAGGGACGTTGCCGGTGTCCACAGTCGGACCGCCTCGGCGATGGCGGTGGCCCTGTCCGCGGATTCGACGGTGAAGGAGATGATCGCCCCGAAACCGTTCATCTGCGCAGCGGCGCGGGCGTGGCCTGGGTCGTTCGGCAGGCCCGGGTAGCGGGTTTCGACGACGGCGGGGTGGACGGCCAGGCGCTCGGCGATGGCTTGGGCGTTGGTCTGCGCACGGTCGAGGCGCACCGCCAGGGTGCGCAGTCCGCGCAGGGCCAGCCAGACCTCGAAGGGTCCGGCGATGCCGCCGCGCATCGACCGTTCCGCGTGCAGGTCCTGCCGCAGTGCGGTGCTGCCGGTCACGACTGCGCCGAGGACGACGTCGGAGTGGCCTGCCAGGTATTTCGTCACCGAGTGCACGACGATGTCGGCGCCCAGGTCGAGCGGAGTCTGCAGCAGCGGGGTGGCGAAGGTGTTGTCGACGCAGACGAGGAAACCGCGGTCCCCTGCGGCCGCGGTCAGCGCGGGAACGTCGGCGACCTCGAGCATCGGGTTCGTCGGCGACTCGATCCACAGCATGCCCGGGGATCCGGCTCCGTCCGCTCTCGCCGAGGCGGCCCTCCCATCCGCTGCCACCTGGCCCGGTGTCGCGTGCCCCGCGTCGTCGAGGGCGGCGATGACCGCCTCGGTGTCGGCGATGTCGACGGTGACGAGGTCGAAGTTCTGGCGCTTCGCGATCTGCTCCGCGGAGGCGAGCGCACCCTGGTAGCTGTGGGTCGGGATGATCAGTGTGCCTCCGGCGGGAACGAGGCTGACGACGGCCGAGATCGCCGCGAGACCCGAGCCGAAGACCAGCCCGGGCAGTGCCGAGTGCTCCAGCTGACCGAGCGCTTCTTCGAACGGCGTCCACGCGGGAGTGTCGAAGCGGGCGTAGGCATAGGGGGACGCGGAGATGTCGCCCGTGCTCACGAAGGTCGAGGACAGATCGATCGGCGGATTCACCGCGGCACCGTCGGTGCGCTGCGGGCGTCCGGTTTCGACGACGATGGTGTCCGGAGCGAACTCGGAGCGAGTGACGGGTGAGGAGGCAGGCTCAGGCTGTGTCATGTGCCCAATATAAGGGTACGGCCGCCGCTTATGCTGAGCCGTCCGGGGCCGCCCTCCGGGCCCTCTGCCCCACGCCGCCCTCAGCCTGCTGCGAGTCCCCTACCCCAGGCTGGCGACCATATGGTCGAGCAGCAGACGTGCCCCGGGTGACTGCCGTCGGATCTTCGCCCACACGGCGTGGAGTTCGCGGGTGAGATCGACATCGTCGGCGACCGGCAGCGGCACCAGACGTCCGGCCCGGAAGTCGTCGCGCAGCGCGAGCTCGGAGAGCACTGCGGGTGCGACGGCTGTGGCCGCGGCGATGCGCAGGGCGGAGTTCGAGCCGTACTCCCCCGCCACGCGCACCCCGTCGGCTTCGGCGAGTGCCGCGTCGATGGCCTCCCTGGTGCCCGATCCGATCTCGCGCACCAGCAGGGGCACCTGCGCCAGCTCCTCCGCGGTGATCGGCTTCGTCCAGGCGTGGGCGAAGTCCGGGGCGCAGGCGATCATGAGTCGGTCACGGCCGACCACCTCGGCGTTGAGATCCTGGGGCAGGGACACGGTTTCGATGAGGCCGAGGTCGCAGGTCTGCCGGCGCACCCGGTCGATGACGGTCGCGGAGTTCTCCACGGACAGTCCGATGTCGATCTTCGGGTGCGCGGCGCGGAAGGTCGTGAGGTGGCGGGGCATGAGGTACTCGGCGACCGTCAGCGAGGCGCTGACCTTGACTGTTCCGGCTCGGGCGTCCTGGATGGCGCGGGCCCCGGTGTAGAGGGTGTCATAGGCTTCGATGACCGTCGACGCCCATTCGGCGACGGCGCGGCCTTCGACGGTGAGTTCGGTTCCCCGCGGCGAGCGCCGCAGCAGCGGCACCTTGAGGTCGCGTTCGAGGTTGCGCAGGCTGCGGGAGGCATTCGGCTGGGCGAGGTCGAGTTTCGCCGCGGCCTGACCGATCGATCTGGCGTTGCCGCTGAGGGCCACCAGCAGCCCCAGCGCCTGGAGCTCGGGCCAGTTCTTCATATTCCCGAGATCGTGCATATGCTCATCATGACATATCAGATCCATATGGGTTGCGTCGGAATCACCGTCTACTGCGACTGACCGGGCGTTGACAGACTGAAGCCATGAACCGCTTCACGTCCCTTCTGCCCGGACTCGCCGTCGCCGCTGCGGCCACGGCCGTCGCGTGGCCGATCTCCATGCTCCTGCCCGTGCTCTCGCCGCTGCTCGTGGCGATCGTGCTCGGCATCCTCCTGGGCAATCTCGTGCCCGACCTCCCCGAGACGTTCATGCCCGGACTCAACTTCGCGGCGAAGCCGCTGCTGCGCCTGGGCATCGTCGCCCTCGGCGCGCAGGTCGTGCTCGGCGACATCCTCGACCTCGGCTGGCTCGTCCTCGTCCTCGCCGCCGTCATCGTCGCCGCCGGCATCCTCTCGGCCATCGCCTTGGCCAAACCGCTCAAGGTCGACCGACCCCTGGCCGTGCTCATCGGCAGCGGATTCGGCATCTGCGGTGCTGCCGCCGTCGCCGGCGTCGAGTCGACTCTGAAGTCGAAGAAGGAGGATGTGGCGGCAGCGATCGGCCTCGTCGTCCTCTTCGGCACCCTGATGATCGCGATCGTCCCCGGCCTCTCGACCGCTATGGGCCTGTCCCCGGAGACCGCCGGAATGTGGGGCGGGGCCGCCACCCATGAGGTCGCTCAGGTCGTGGCGATCGGCGGAATCATCGGACCCGCCGCCCTCGAGATCGCCGTCCTCGTCAAGCTCGCCCGCGTCATCATGCTCGCTCCCACCGTCGCCGTGTTCAGCTATGCCGTGCGCCGCGCCGAGAACAGGGCACCGGCGAACTCCACCACCGAGACGGCCGACGGATCCGCTGAGACCTCCGCAGAGGCGGGCTCGGGTGCCTCGTCCGCGGGGTCGGTGTCGACGACGACGAAGGCGGCTCCGGCTCAGGGCAAGCGCCCGCCGATCGTGCCTCTCTTCGTCGTCGGCTTCCTCGTCATGGCGGCCCTGCGCACCTTCGGTCTGCTGCCGGAGTTCGCGGTCACCGGACTCAGCTGGATCCAGACCGTGTGCCTGGCGATGGCGATGTTCGCCCTCGGCCGCGGAGTGCAGTGGCGGTCGCTGAAGAACCTCGGTGCCCGACCGATCGCACTGGCCACACTGGTCACGATCATCGTCGCCCTCATCGCTCTCGGCGGAGCCGTTCTGCTCACCTGAGGCCGCCCCCAATTACTACCTGACGGCGGCTCAGCAACCTGGCGCAAGGTTGTTGAGCCGCCGTCAGGTAGTCCTGAGGCCGCCCTCTCCCTGCGGGCCGTCGGCGCCAACCGACGGCCCGTTCTCACGTCATCGCCACCGAGCGGGACCGCGGATTCCCGGTGGCCGCCTCGGCGAGGGTTTTCCGTCTGTCGGGACTTTCCGACGGATCGGGCACGCCTCACCTGTACCTGCCGGTAACACTGGTAGTGTCTCTCAGCGAATCAGCCAGCGATGCTCAGTGTCGCTTCAGCCTTCGCAAGGACATCATGCTCACTCAGATCATTGCTCTGCTCATATTCATCGCTCTCTTCGCGGTCGGTGCTGTCCGCGGTGTGCAGATCGGCGTGCTCATGCTCGTCGGCGCGGCCGGAACCGGGCTCCTATTCACCGATATGGCGGTCGAGGACATCATCGCCGAGTTTCCGCTGAGCATCATGATCCTGCTGGCGGGAGTGACCTACTTCTTCGCGATCGCGCAGGAGAACGGGACCGTCGACAAGATCATCGACTGGGCCCTCGAACGCGTCGGATCCTCGGCGGTGCTGCTGCCGGTCGTGTTCTTCCTCATCACCGGCGGGATCGCAGCCATGGGCGCCCCGCTGGCCGGCCTGGTGATGATGCCGGTGGGCATGCAGGTCGCGCGCAAGTACGGGGTCGACTATGCGCTCATGGGCCTGGCGATCTGCTTCGCCATCGGCGCCGGCGGATTCGCCCCGACCAGCCTCTACGGAATCGTCACCTATTCGACCGCGCATGATGCCGGAATCGATCTGTCACCGTTCCTGCTCTTCGGCATCGCCGTGGCCGTCTACCTCGTCATGCTCGCCGTCGCCTACTTCATGTACGGGCGGTCACTGTTCTCGAAGACCACGGTGGCGGCCGCTGCGCATGCTGAGGCCGGGGGCGGGGCACATTCCGGGAACGCTTCGGCCGGGGCCCGCACCGGAAGCGCGCAGTCGACGATCTCGCGCGGTTCCGCCTCGGCGTCGAGTGTCGCCTTCGGTGAGGACGACGAGGATGAAGCGCTCTTCGACTCCTCCTCCAGCTCTGAGACGGTCGAGTCCTCGCCCTTCACCTTCGCGCAGATCCTCACCGTGATCTTCATGGTCGGCCTCATCGGCACCGTGGTCGTCCTCGCGGCCCTCGGCCAGGAACCGGACATCGGTCTGCTGTGCTTCATGTTCGGCGCGATCCTCTCGCTCGTCGACCCGAAGACGGGCAAGGCCGCGATCCCGAAGATCGACTGGCCGACCGTGCTGCTCGTCGGCGGCATCATCACCTTCGTCGGCGTGCTGCAGAACATGGGCGCCGTCGACCTGCTCGGCGAGGGCGCCGAGGCGATCGGTTCGCCGCTCATCGCCGCGTTCGTCCTCTGCATCGTCGGCGGTCTGGTCTCTGCATTCGCCTCGACCACCGGCATCCTGGCCGCGCTCGTGCCGCTGGCGCTGCCCCTCATCGCCGCAGGTGGGGTGCCCGGGTGGGCACTCATCGCGGCACTGGGCGTGTGCTCGGCCGTCGTCGACGTCTCACCGTTCTCGACGCTGGGCGCCACGGTCGTCGCGACCGCCCCTGTCGAGGACAAGCCGCGCCTGACCCGCATCCTCGTGAAGTTCGGCATGTCGATGGTCGTCATCGGCCCGGTCGCCCTCGTCGGCGGCCTGGTCGTGCCCGCGATGGTCTTCTGAGGGGCGCGCCAGCGGGCCAGCGCCCTTCTCCTCCAAACTAGTGGTCAGTATCGGATACTTTCTTTCAACCGAAGTGTCCGATGCTGACCTATTCTTGGCTTGGCAGCGCGTGCCCCGAGTCTGTGGGCCGCCCGTTCCTTCAGCTCAGTTGTTTGCGCAGCAGCACGAACTCGAGGTCGTCGACCTTCGGCACTCCGAAGCGTTCGTCGCCGTAGGGGAAGGGCTCGACGTCGCCGGTGCGCTCGTACCCGCGGCGCTCGTAGTAGGCGATGAGTTCGTCACGCTTGTTGATCACGCTCATCCGCATCGACGTCGCGCCCCAGCGTTCGGCCACCCACGCCTCGGCGAGGCTGATGAGCGAGGACCCCACGCCCTTCCCCTGCCCCACCGGCGAGACGGCGAGCACCCCGAGGTAGGCCGCTCCGTCTTCGGGTTCGCGCACGTAGATGCTGGCCACGGCGCGGCCCTGCTCACCACGGGCGAGCAGGATCTGTGAGTCCGCCTCGGCGAGCATCTCCTCGGCCATGGGCGCATCGAGCCGCTGCCCGCCGAGGAGGTCCGCCTCGGTGGTCCACCCCTGCTTCGACCCCTCACCGCGGTAGGCCGAGGAGACGAGCTCGACGTAGTCGGCGATGTCAGCGGCGGTGAGTTCGGCGACCTCGAACCCGGCTTCGCGCAGCTTCTGGCGGTGCGCATCGACCACGGTGACCGAGGGATGTGCGGACATAGATGGGACTCCTTCACGACTTTCAGTGCGGCTCACTGACCAGGCTAGTCGTTCCGCTCGCCCCAGAACTATAGTGTCAACTGTCAGGACAGCGACCATCGCGCAGTGCCGCCGGCACGGACATTCGGGAGGAATGACCATGGACATCGACATCTCGGGAGAGACCTTCGCCATCGCCGAGGATGCTGCGGCCAAACGCTTCACCGTCTCCCACGAGGGCAAGGTCATCGGTCTGGCCGACTACATCGACCGTGAGGCCGGTGCCGATGACACCGCCGAAGGCACGGTGCGCATCTTCACCCACACCGAGGTGTCCCCCGAGTGGGGCGGTCGCGGTCTGGCGGCCGAGCTGGTGCGCTACGCGCTGGAGACCAGCGCCGAGGAGGGGCTGAAGTTCCGCACCACGTGCTCCTATGTGCAGAATTTCCTGCACAAGAACGACGAGTTCGGCAAGTTCGTCGCCTGAGGCCCCGACCCGGTCGCGTCACTTCGCGGTGACTGGGGCAGCGTTGCTCAGGCTCGAGGGCGTCAGCGGTTCGCCGCCGGTGCCTTCTCGCGTCTGCGCTGCGGATGTCTCCCGGTCGTGCCCGGAGACGAAGCGCAGGACGACGATCGCCCAAGCGGTGACAGCCACGATGATCACGGCCACGAGCGACCACAGCAGCCCGGGGTCGCTCACGGCCAGCCGCGGGATCTCACGACCGGGAACGACCGCGGCGAAGACGCCGGCGATCAGTGCGCCCAGATAGGAGCCGACCATCATTCCGATGTGTCGTCGGACGTTGCCACGGCGAATGGCGATGACGCCGAGCGTGGTGGAGATGAAGGTCCAGATCGCCAAGGCGTGGAAGATCGTGAAGGAACCGGTGAGTGAGTAGATGAACATTCCGCTGGTGCACACGAAGTACATGAGAATGACCCAGGACCGCCCGATGAAACGGTGTCTGCGGTCCTTGGTGCGGCGGATGATCTGGATGGGTCCCAGCAGGACGACACCCGTGGCGGCAATGGCATGGATGGCGATGAAGAGTGAGGACATGACATTAAGATAGTTTCACTAACCAACTGCGGCAACGTAGATAGCATGAGCCGCTTCCGCTATCTGATCCCGCCCGCAGAGTGAGGCTGCCGATGAGACAGGACTTGGGATGAGATCGACACGACTGGACCAGCGATGAAGCTCGGTGCCCTGGCCGCCGCATCGGGAGTCTCGACCGCGAGCATCAAGTTCTACATCCATGAGGGGCTCCTCCGCCCCGGCCGGAAGAAGAATGCGACCACGGCGGTCTATGACGATGCTCATCTCCACCGACTCGAGCTCATCCGCTGGCTCCGCGACGAGCTGAATACACCGATCTCCGGAATCGCCGAACTCACCCGAGCGATCGGTGACGCGTCGTTGCCGACGATCGAGCTGATGGGGATCTGCCAGGAGTTCGCCCTGCGCGGGAACTCCGGGCTTCCCGCCTCGGCGCTCCGAGCATCGGGGTCACCTCCGTTCACACTGAGATCGGGCACCAGCCCCGCCGCCGCGACACGGTCTCCTTCGGACCGCTTCGATGGGATCGTGACCGAGGCTCTCGACCGGCTGGGCTGGCCGGATCAAGAGTCCGCCGCTCGGACAGCCGTGGCTCGAACCCTCGAGATGGTCGATGCCGCCGGTTACTCCGTCAGCGCCGATTCGGTCGTCGATCAGTGCCGAGCCATCGCCTCAACGGCCGAAGACCACATCCGACCGATCGGCACCGAGCTCAGTCGCGACGAAGTCTGCCTCCGAGTGATCCGCGGCATCACGATGCACAACCGCCAGCTCATCGCCGTCAGTGCACTCACCCACGCTTCACTGTCGATGATCGCCCGCGCTTCGGCTGCGGCCGACGGTGGCTCCGCAGCCGATTGACCCGACGAATCCCCCGCCTGACTGGGGCCGGCAGCGAAATCCCCCAGACGCATCGGCCCGAAGAGCACTAGACTGGAAGCGGCCGCGTTCCGATGCTCCGGCGGGGACGTTCTCACGCCGACCACGCGGTTCTGCACCGACGACACTCAAGGAGGACGCGTCGTGGACATCACCCCTATCATCGACAAACTGGGCACCGGCCTGTTCATCAACGGCCGGTGGCGCGAGGCCGAGAGCGGCAAGACCATCGACGTCCGCAATCCCGCAACCGGCGAGATCATCACCACCGTGGCCGACGGCTCCGCCGCCGATGCCGAAGAGGCCATCACGGTCGCCGGTGACACACAGGCAGACTGGGCGGCCACCTCGCCGCGCGAGCGCTCCGAGATCCTGCGCCGGACCTTCGAACTGCTGCACGACCGCGCCGACGACATCGCCGCGGTGATGACCGCCGAGATGGGCAAGCCGTTCGCCGAGTCCAAGGGCGAGGTCACCTACGGCGCCGAGTTCTTCCGCTGGTTCTCCGAAGAGGCTGTGCGCATCGAGGGTGACTACTCGCAGTCACCGGACGGCAAGAACCGCATGCTCATCTCGCGCGAGCCCGTCGGACCCTGCATTCTCATCACTCCGTGGAACTTCCCGCTGGCCATGGGCGCCCGCAAGATCGGACCCGCCGTCGCCGCCGGCTGCACGATGGTATTCAAGCCTGCGAAGCTGACCCCGCTGACCTCGCTCATGCTCGTCGACGTCCTCGTCGAAGCCGGCCTGCCCGCCGGCGTGCTCAACCTCGTCACCTCCGACTCCGCGCGCCGCGTCGTCACTCCCTGGATGGAGTCCGGCATCGCCCGCAAGGTCACATTCACCGGGTCCACCGAGGTCGGGGTGGGGCTGATCAAGCAGGCCGCCGACAGCGTCATGAAGACCTCGATGGAGCTCGGCGGCAACGCGCCGTTCGTCGTCTTCGCCGACGCCGACGTCGACAAGGCCGTCGAAGGCGCGGTGGTCGCGAAGATGCGCAACGGCGGTGAGGCCTGCACCGCGGCGAACCGCATGTTCGTCCATTCCTCTCTGGCCGAGGAGTTCTCCTCGAGGCTGGCCGAACGCATCGGTGCGATGAAGGTCGGCAACGGCCTCGACGAAGGAACCGAGATGGGTCCGCTCGTCGACCAGGACACCCTCGACAAGGTCGCCGGCCTCGTCGATGAGGCCGTGGCCAAGGGAGCGAAGGTCCTCACCGGAGGGACCAGGATCGACGGCGACGGCTTCTTCTACACCCCGACAGTGATGACCGACATTCCCGATGACGCCGAGATCCGGACGACGGAGATCTTCGGCCCCGTGGCTCCGATCGTCACCTTCGACACCGACGAACAGGGCATCGCCTTGGCCAATGAGACCGAGTTCGGCCTCGTCGGCTACCTGTACAGCGAGAACGTCGAACGCGCCCTCGGACTCGCCGACAAGATGGAAGTCGGAATGGTCGGGCTTAACACCGGCCTGGTCTCGAACCCGGCGGCGCCGTTCGGCGGAGTGAAGATGTCCGGCCTCGGCCGCGAGGGCGGCCGCGTGGGCATCGATGAGTTCCTCGAGGTCAAGTACGTGGCCCTGCCCCGCAGCTGACACGAGATCGGAGTCCGGTCAGCCGCGCAGGTCCACCCACTGCTTGACGCCGGGTCGACGACCGGAATGGGCACCGAGGAGCTCGGAAACTTCGTCGAGAGCGAGTCCCGGCCCGACGATCGCCTCGGTCGGCAGCTTCTCGAGCATCGCGACCGCGGTCGCCATGTCCTCCGGGTGCTCATAGATGAATGAGCCCCGAATGCTCAGCTGCCGCTGGACGATGTCGAAGCTCGACGCGCCGAGGTGGTCCTGATCCTCTCCGACGATCGTGACCTTTGCGAACGGAGCAAGTCGGTCGACGACGGCGGCGAGTCCCTCCGGGACTCCGGCCGCATCGATGACGACCTGAGGTGCCGGGCTGGTGCCGAGGTCGAAAGCCTGCGCCCCGAGTTCGATCGCCACCCGCAGCCGCGCCTCGTCCGGTTCTCGCACCCAGGGGCGATAGCCACGGTCGACGAGGACGAGTGTTGCCAACAGGCCTTGGGCTCCGGCGCCGATGACGAGGACGTCTTCCCCTCCCTGCAGTCCGGTGCGGCGGATCGCCGCGGCCGCCACGGTCAGCGGTTCTGCGCACACGGCGCGCTCCACGGGTATCCCGGCCGGCAGGCGGTGGCAGAATCCGCTGGGATGGTCGACCACCTCGGCGAGGAACCCCGGCTGGGTGAGCACTCCGGCGCTCAGCCGGGACGCACATGCCGAGGTCACGCCTCGGCGGCAGTACTCGCACTGCCCACAGGTGATGTTCGGTTCGAGCGCGACCCTGTCACCGATCATCCACTCCTCGACGCCGGGCCCCACCTCGGTGATCTCACCGACACCTTCGTGGCCGAGCCGCCACGGCAGCTCGGGAGGCGTCCGCGACCCGGAGGCCAGGCTGAGGTCGGTGCCGCAGATTCCCACGGCGAGCATCCGGACCCGCACGTGTCCGGCCGCGGGCCGGCCCTGCGGGCCCGGACGGGTGAGGACCTCGACGCGACCGACCGCGGTGATCTCGGCCGACCGGATCGAGCCGTTCGAGCCGTTCGAGCCGTTCGATGACGTATCCATCGACCCAGGCGACGACGGAGCGGTCGCCTGCGTCGGTGCCGTCGGTGCCGGAGTCATCGCGGCAGGCATCGCTTGGGCGTGCGGCCCAGAGGTCGGCATGGCGGTGGCGAAAGAGGAGTGGCGAGCCATCAGGCTGACACGACCTGTGCGGTGTCGACGGTGGAGCGTTCGGCGCGGCGGCCGATCTGCCACTTGCGCACAAGGTGCATGGCGATCGAGATCGAGATGAGGCAGCCGCCGCCGAGGTAGGCCGCCACGAGGTACCAGGTTCCGTTGCCGAGTCCGACGAGGAACGTCGCGATGAACGGGGTGAAGCCGCCGGCGATGGCGCTGGCGAGCTGGTAGCCGACGCCGGCTCCGCTGTAGCGGAATTCGGGGCTGAACATCTCGGCGAACAGCGGCTGCTGGACACTGACGACGGCGTCGTGGGCGATGTTGATGAGCAGCACCGCGAAGATGACGATGCCGACGATGTTGCCGGCTTCGAGGAAGAGGAAGAACGGCACGGCGCTGGCCAGGCCGATGACGCCGCCGGTGAGATAGACGCGCAGTCGTCCGTAGCGGTCGGAGAGATAGGCGAAGGCGGGGATAGTGACGATGCCGAGGCCGCCGACGATGAGGGTGATGTTGAGCATGATCTGCCGGTCCAGGCCGAGCTGCTCGGTCGAGTACGACAGGGCGAACGTCGTGACGATGTACATGGTCAGCAGCTCGATGAAGCGCAGGCCGACGATCTGGAAGATCTGTGCGGGGTAGCGCTTGAAGGCTTCGAGGATCGGCAGCTTCGCGGTCTTGTCGGTCTTCGCATTCTTCACACGCTCGACGTACTCTTCGGATTCCTCGACGCCGGCGCGGATCCACAGCCCGACGAGGACGAGGACGGCGCTGAAGAAGAATGGGATGCGCCAGCCCCACGCGAGGAAGGCCTCGGCATAGAAGTTGCTGCTGAGCAGAGCCACAAGACCCGTGGCCAGCAGCAGTCCGAAGGAGTAGCCGATCTGGACTCCGCTGGAGAAGAGGGCCCGCAGCTTCGACGGTGCGCTCTCGACGGCCATGAGGGCGGCACCGCCCCACTCGCCGCCGACGGCGATGCCCTGAATGCAACGCAGCAGCACCAGCAGGGCGGGCGCGAGCCAGCCGACGGACTGGTAGGTCGGCAGGAATCCGATGAGGGCGGTGGCCACGCCCATGATCGTCATCGTCCACACGAGCATGGACTTCCGGCCGAGGCGGTCACCGAAGTGGCCGAAGATGATGCCGCCGAGGGGGCGGAAGATGAATCCGACACCGAAGGTCGCGAACGCCGCCAGCGTTCCGGCATGGGAGCTGTAGTCGGGGAAGAAGAGCTCCCCGAAGACCAGGGCGGCGACGATTCCGTAGAGGAGGAAGTCGTACCATTCGACGACGGCGCCGATGAACGAGCCCGCCGCGGCCCGCCTGGCCCGTTTGAGTTCCGCGGTGGCTCCCGCGTGAGTGCTGTCCGCTGCTGACATGGCATTCCCCTTCGAATGATGACCTCGCGGTTCCTCCGCGATGAGGGCGTGTTCGTGCTTGTCGCAGATCACAGTACCATGACGTGCGCTCTACGTACAGTTGTACGCATAGCGCACAATGAGGAGCGGTTCGGCTCTTCCCGATACCCTGGGACGGTGAAGTCAGAGAAGAATTCAGGAGGCCAGCCGTCCACCGGCGACCACTACGTGAAGTCTGCCGAAAAGACTCTGTCCGTGCTGCTGGCGTTCACTGCCGACAATCCGTGCCTGACGGTCACGCAGGTCGCCGAGGCGACTCACATGACGCGGGCCGCAGCCCGCAGGTTTCTCCTCACTCTCGTCGATCTCGGGTACCTCAGCACCGACGGCGCCCAGTTCTCGCTCACCCCGCGCGTCCTCGACATCGGTGCGGGCTTCCTTGCCGGGCTCGACCTGCCGAAGGTCGCGCAGCCGCATCTCAACCGGCTCGCCAACGACCTCGACGAATCCGCGACACTGAGCATCCTCGACGAGGACGATATCGTCTACATCGCGCGCGCCACCGCCCCGAGGCTGCACACCGTCACCGTCAACCTCGGCAACCGTCTGCCCGCGTGGGCGACCTCGATGGGCCGGATCCTCGTCTCCGAACTGCCGCCGGCCGATCGGCAGGCTTTCCTCGCCCGCACGGAGATCTCAACGTTCACCGACCGGACCGTGTCCTCCCGGGAGCAGCTCGGCAAGGAACTCGAGCGCATCCGAGAACAGGGATGGTGCCTTGTGTCCCAGGAGCTCGATGAGGGACTGCGGGGACTGGCCGTGCCCGTCCGCCGCGGGGACACCACTCTGGCCGCACTCAACGTCTCGCTGCACACCTCCCACCTGCACGGGCTCTCGATCGAAGACGACGTCGTCCCGCGTCTGCAGACAGTCGCCGCGTCGATCGCCGAGGACTTCGGCGGCCGGTCGCAATGACGGGTATCGGCCGCATCGACCGTGCATCGATGTCCATGGGCCGTGCCCTGCCTCGCCCCATCGGAGACTTCCCGTGATCCTTCCCGAAGTCCGTGATCCGCGGATGATCACCCTGCGCCGAGGCGGCTCGCTGACCGATGATCACCACCGGCTCCTCGCCCTGTGGGCCGCCGACTGTGCCGACCACGTCCTCCCCGTCTTCGAGGAAACTCTCCCGGACGACGTACGCCCTCGTGAGGCCATCGCTGCCGCCCGCGCCTGGGCGGCCGGGGAGATGCCGATGATGGAGGCTCGCGCCCTCGGCGGTCACGCCATGGGTGCGGCTCGACCGCTGCGGGGACCTGCTCGATTCGCCGCGTATGCGGCGGGACAGGCCGCGTGTGTCGGCCACGTCGCCGAGCACGATCTCGGCGCGGCGGCCTACGCGATCAAAGCTGCCCGTGGACCATCCGGGAAGGACCTCGCGGCCGGTCGTGCCGAACGCGATCGGCAGCGCGACAGGCTGCCGTCCGAAGTCCGTGAACTCGTGCTGGAGGATCAGGCTCGGCGTGATCCGATCTGCTGGTTCGTCTTCAGCACCTGATCGCTGGCAGCCCAGTCCACGACAGTGGTACGACGAAGCCCCGCACGGATGGTGCGGGGCTTCGTCATCTGCGTTCAGAGATCGGTGTGGACCTCGATTCAGCTGCTTCGGGGCATCAGGCGCGTCGCCGGGCGAGGACGTCGTTGACGGCGCCGAGGTCGGCGGCCTTCGGCGTCCGGATCGCCTTGCGGCCGTGGCCGAGCGGCCCCTCCTCGCGGGCTGAGTCGCTGAGCTCCGGACGGTAGCCGAGCTCCTCGGCGAACTGGGCCGCGATGTCCTCACGGCTGCGGGCTTCGGTTTCATACGAGCTGGCGTCCGCCGCCGCTGCCGAAGGCACCGGGTGCTCGGCCTCGGGAGCGTCGACGTAGCTGGGCACCGGCAGCGGAGTCGGCGACCAGCCGTCACGTGACTTCAGTCGCTGCATGAACGGGTCATCGACCTTCGGTGCTGCCGCGTTGAGCGCAGCGTGCACATCCACATCGGCGTCCTCCCGATCGGCTGTGCCTGCGACCGTGTCGGTCTCGCCGGCAAGGTCGGCTCCGAGCGAGACGGGAGCATCCGCGGATTCGGCCGGGGTCTTCTCTACGGACTGTGTCGAGGTCGCATCAGCGTCGTTCTCACGCTCAGCCGGGGATTCCTTCGCCGCCGTCGTCTTCTCAACCGGCTGCTTCGAAGCCGGCGTCTCAGCAGCGCCCGAAGTCGACGCACCATCGGAGTCGGCGGTCGCCTCGGCGGAGGCGGCGTCACTGTCAGCGGCGGCGTTCTCCTTCACGACCGGAATCGGTCCGGTGAGGAGGACCTGCCGGGTGGTGTGGCCCTCGGCGGCTTCCTTGCGGATGCGCACGAGTGGGATCTCGCCGGTGTCGGCCTCTTCGCGGGACTTCTTCGCCTCAACGGAGCGGTTCATCGCGGCGCGTGCCTGCGCGGCCTTCGCCGCCGCGCTCGTGCCCTGTGCCGCCGCGGCGATCCGGGCAGCGGTTCCGCTCGAGGTCGATACAGATGCTGTGCGGCGCTGCTCCTTGACCGGAACAGTCTGTGACTTCGCACCCGGTCGAGCCGTTGTCCGCGACTCAGTCGCAGGCTGAGCGCTCGTCTTCGGTCGAGCCGCAGCAGTCGGCTGGGCCGCAGCCGTCGACTGCGCTGCCGGTTCCGGCTGGAGAGCACGCTCGGGCCTGGCGGCACGCTCTGGCCTGGGGGCACGCTCCGGCTCAGTGGCCCTCTCCGGCTTGGCAGCCGACTGTGACCGCGCGGTCTCCTGCAGGCGCCGCAGCTTCTTCTTCGCTTCCCGCTTGCGCAGGTTGAGCGTGCGCACGAGGAACAGAGTCACGACCGCGAGACCGAGGAAGACCCCTGGCAGGGCGATGTGCACGACCGAGAAGGCCGCGAGCACACTCGACACGAGAATGCCGAGAACCGAGGCGAGGAAGACCAGGGAGAAGCCCCTGACCATGGTGTTCAGCGACTTCAGGGACTCCCGCAGGGTCGTGGCTTGCTCAGTCATCGCATGTTCCTCATCGGTTCCGATGGTCGGATTGGAAAATTGTGGGTCGTGTCCGTTCGTGCTGGTCGCCCTCTCGCCGAGGTGGTCGCCGCGTCCCGTCCGGGACTGCCCCTCGCGTGGTCCGCCACCTCGCCGGTCAGGACCGGCACCGGTCGGACCTGTCCGGTTCGCCGACACATTGCGACCGGCGTCGGTCGCCCAAGGTGGATTCCCCTGGGGTGGAGTCGCCTGGGGCGGGCGGTCCTGACTGTCCGAGTGCCCGGCTGAGCGGCTGCTGCCATTGAAGACGGCATGGACCGCGGGGTGGAGCATCCGCACATTGTCGGCGCCAGTGCCCGCTCCGAATCCTGCGTCAGTGCCGGCACCTACCCTGGAACCACCGACAGCGCGACCGGCTATCGCATAGTCACTGGATAGGGAGGAGCTGCTTTCACCGACCGCGATGGGCAGGACGTTGAGCTGGGTGTGCTCGGCGGCCTCGGTGACGGTATGCGCTTCGGCGTGACCGTCGATGACTGCGAACTCGGGAAGAGAGGCCGAGAGACTCAGTTTCGGGGCCTCGTCTCTGGGTGAGATGTCCGGCGTCGGAACCGACGGCACTTTCCGGGGTCTGTCGTGGAAGACCTGGATGCGCTCCGAATGGTCGTGCCCGGGGATCGCGGTCTCGGCGGAGACGACGGCGGCATTGTCCGGAACCGTGTCGATTTCGACGCGCGAGAGATCCGTCGCGGACTTCCGAATCATTGCGGGCACAGCAACGGCGAAGACCACGACGATGGCGATGACGACGATGATGCTGGTGTCCACAATGCCACCCTAAGTTGCGGGCATCTGCGAAGACGTGAAGGCGTGAGGTGTGTCGGTCAAACAGGGGCGAAGTTCACCGAATTCCCAGGTGGCGGCTGGACCTTCCCGAGCGGCACTCGTTCACGCCGATCACCCGCTGGTGCCGTGCCGGTATGCGGCAAGCAGTCCTTGCGGGACCTCTTCGGAAAGCAGGGCGAACGAGCGGTGGTCGCACCACTGTCCGTCGATATGCATGTACTTCTCGCGCAGCCCTTCGTCGCGCAGGCCGAGCTTGGCAACCACGCGCAGGCTCGCAGTGTTCTCCGGGCGGATGTTGATCTCGATGCGGTGGAGACCGAGGGCGAAGAAACAGTGGTCGGCGGCCATGGCCACGGCGATCGGGGTGATTCCGCGCCCGGCTACGCGCGAGTCGATCCAGTACCCGATCTGCCCGGACAGGATCGAGCCCCAGCTCAGTCCCGACACGGTGATCTGGCCGCGGAAGCTCCCGTCGACTTCGATGGCGAACGGCACGGTCTGTCCCCGCTTGGCCTGCTTATCCTGCATCCGCACCATCGTGCGGAACCCCGGCAGCTCCTGGCCGGGCGCGGGCAGAGTCGCATCCCACGGACGCAGCCAGTCGCGGTTGAATCGACGGACTTCTCGCCAGGCCTCTTCGTCACGGCGGCGCAGCGGTCGCAGCACGATATCGGACTGTCGATCAGTCAGGATGACAGGCCACACGCGGCTGCCCTCGCTCTCGGGTTCGATGTCGGTCTGCCCAGACGGGCCGCACCAGAGAAGTCAGCTCAGTCCAGCGTCGGCACGAAGTCGCGCAGCCACGCCTTGAGATCGTCGCCGAGGTCGTCACGGTCGCAGGCGATCTGCACAACCGCTTTGAGGTAGTCGAGCTTGTCACCCGTGTCGTAGCGCGCACCCTTGAACACGACACCGTAGACGCCGTGGCCGTCGTCGTCGCCGGCGAGTTCCTGAAGGGCGTCGGTGAGCTGGATTTCGTTGCCGCGTCCGGGCTTCGTGGTCTCGAGGACGTCGAAGATCTCCGGCGCCAGCACGTAGCGGCCGATGATGGCGAGGTTCGAGGGAGCATCCTCGGTGGCGGGCTTCTCGACGAGGTCGGTGACCTTGACGACCTCATCATCGGAGGTGGTCTCGACGGCTGCGCAGCCGTAGAGGTGGATCGCCTCCGGCGGGACCTCCATGAGTGCGACGACGCTGCCGCCGGTCTTCTCTGCGACCTCGATCATCTTCGGCAGGATCGGGCTGCGCTCGTCGATGAGGTCATCGCCGAGAAGCACCGCGAACGGTTCATTGCCCACATGCTGGCGCCCCTTGAGCACGGCGTGACCGAGACCTTTGGGATCTCCCTGGCGCACATAGTGGATATCAGCGAGTTCCGAGGGATGGCGCACAGCGGCGAGCTTCTTGTCGTCGCCCTTCTGCGCCAGCGCCGCCTCGAGCCCGTCGACCCGGTCGAAGTGATCCTCCAGCGGCCGCTTGTTCCGGCCGGTGATCATGAGAACGTCCTGCAGACCGGCGTCGACGGCTTCCTCGATGACGTACTGGATCGCCGGCTTGTCGACGACGGGCAGCATCTCTTTGGGGGTGGCTTTCGTGGCGGGGAGGAACCGAGTTCCGAGACCGGCGACGGGGATCACGGCCTTGCGAACGGTGCGCTGCGCTTCATCACTCATGAAGTCATCTTAACTAATCCGCCGACCCCGGTTAGTCTGAAATGCGTGGAACCAGAAACTTCGAAGGCGCAGCTGAGGTCCCGCATCCGCGCCGCTCGCGCCGACCGCTCCCTCGCCGAGGCGGCTCCCGCCTCATCGTCGTCCGTGGCGACGACATCGCCGCAGGTCACCCCGGCCGACGCGACCCCGACTTCAACCTCACCTGCGGACGCCGTGGCCGCTGCCGCGTGGAATGTCATCCGGGAAGTGCCGGTCCGCTCCCTCCTTGCTTATGCGGCTCTGCCCGGAGAGCCGGACCTCGACCCGGCGCTCGACCGGTTTCTCGCAGTAGGCGGCACCGTCTATCTGCCGGTCGTCACGAAGGTCGGCGAGCCCTTGATGTTCGGCAAGGTCACCGGTCCGATGGCCGGCCTGAAGCCGTGGGGCAGATGGGGAATCCGCGAACCGGCCCGGGATGGCACGCTGCTCACCGCCGCGCAGCTGCTCTCCCCCACGGTCGGTCTCGACCTCATCTTCGTCCCCGCCCTGGGCTTCGGTGCCGATGGCGCCCGGTTGGGCAACGGCGGTGGATTCTATGACAGGACCTTCGGCCCTCACGGAGCGTCGCCTCTTGATTCGGCGTCTCTCGGTTCGGGGCCTCTTGGTTCGGGGCCTCTTGGTTCGGGGCTTCTTGGTTCGGGGCCTCGCGTCCTCGGAGTGTGCTTCGCCGAGGAGCTCGATCTGACGGGCCTCGTCGCGGAGGACTGGGACCTGCGCATTCCAGCGGCCGTCACCGAAGACGGAACTCACATCTTCACTGCCTGATCGTCGGGAATCAGCACCCACTCGCGCGTGTTGATATGTGGATAACCTTGTGCATATCCCGGACCGGTGCTCCAGGGAGGTTCCGACGTGCACTATAATCTTGTCGTCGAAGAAAGGTCTCGAATGCCCGTCTACTCCTACGCCTGCAAGAGCTGTGGTCACGCCTTTGATATTCATCAGGACTTCAGCGATGACTCGCTCACCGTCTGCCCGGAATGCCAGGGCCGCCTGAAGAAGGTCTTCGGCGCTGTGGGCATCAGCTTCAAGGGATCCGGCTTCTACGCCACCGACTCCCGCTCGGCCAATTCGAGCACCGTCAGCTCGTCGAGTTCCGACTCCTCGTCGAAGGAGTCCTCGAGCTCGTCGTCGACGGAGTCCTCCGGCTCCTCCTCGTCGACCTCTTCATCGAACAGCTCCTCGGCAGCGAGCACCCCAGCCGCGAGCTGACCCCAGCACCGAGCTGGCCGACTCAGGCCGCAAGCTGACCCGCCCCGGCAGCCATCCGACCGGCTCCAGCCACAAGCTGACCTCCGCATCACTCAAACGCCGATCGTCTGTGGACGGCACGAACTGTCCACAGGTGACTTCCGCGTCCTTGCCGCTCACCAAATGCCGTCGCAGGCTCGGTGCATGGGCATCTTCCACCGCATCCGCACCTCGTCTTCGGGCTGGGCACGGCCGTCTCGCATCCGACCTCAGCGCCTTCTCGCCGCCGTCTGCCTTGCATGTGCCTGTGCTCTGGCCGTTTGGATGCTCACCCCGACCAGCACGGGTACGGCGATCGTCGTCGCGAAATCGGACCTGGCTCCTGGAACAGAACTCCGAGCTCAGCACCTCGCCCTCACTCAGTTTCCTACCGACTTGGTCCCCGACAAGGCATTCACCTCCGTTGAAGAGGTGAAGGGTCGGGCCACCTCGGCGGGGTTGTCGAAGGGATCACCGCTGACCTCGTCGGTCGTGCTCGATCAGCAGGCTCTGCCGAAGGGCAGCCGTGCCCTGCTCATGCCGATCCGTCTGGCCGATGACGCCTCGGCGGCGTTGCTCCAACCGGGGCAGAAGATCCGTCTCTTCTCGTCACTTCCCGACGGCGGATCGGAAGTCGTCGTCGAAAAGGTGACGATCGCCCGCCTTGTCGACAAACCCGAAGGAATTGCCGCAGAGTCAGGCCAACTTGTATCCGTGATCCTCTCCGTCGAGGATGCCGGGCGCGTCGCCGAGTTCGCCGGGCTTCCGATCAGCTTTGCCATTCTTCCTCGCTGATCCGCATGCTCGGCTGGCTATCAGCCCCGTCGCTCCCTGCCATCGGCGGACCATCATCCCTGCTGAGCCGTTGTGTCCGGACGCTTGTGCACCCTCCGAGCCGGCTTTCACCGATGCATTCCGGCGCTCCGGATCTTCAATGCCATGATCAGACTCGCAGAACAATCCTGCTGACAATGTGTTATCCATGTGTACTATTGGAACGTAATTGAGCTATTCATCAACCGCATTTCAGTGAACACACACCGAAAGGGTTTCTCTAATGCTGAAGGGATTCAGAGACTTCATTCTCCAGGGGAATGTCGTCGAACTCGCAACTGCGGTCATCATCGGCGGCGCATTCACCGCCATCGTCACCGCATTCTCTGACAAGATCATCAATCCGCTCATCGCCGCTGTTGGCGGCGCTGAGGGCCCGGCTCTTTCCATTCCGCTCAAGGAAGGCGTGCCGGAGGCCACCCTTGATATCGGTGCGGTCATCACCGCGGCCATCAACTTCCTCATCGTGGCCGCCATCGTCTACTTCATCATCATCGTCCCGATGAACAAGCTCAACGAGCTGCGCAAGCGCGGAGCTCCCGAGGAAGAAGTTCCTCCGACCACCGAGGATCTGCTCGGCGATATCCGCGAGATCCTGCGCAACCAGGTCGCCTCGCCTGCTGGTCCCGCCGAGGGTCCTGCTACCGACGGGCCGGTCGATCCGAACCAGCCTCCGCGGCACTGATCACCAGCCGACTGTGAAGAAGGCCCGCTCTCTCCGGAGGTCGGGCCTTCTTCATGTCTGAAACCTGTCGGGCGCTAGGGCCCGGTCGGGCGGCGACCCAGACCAGTTCGCCGGTTCTGACCAGTTCGAAGGCTCTGTCCAGTTCCGTGGCTATGACCAGTGCGGAGGCTTCTGCGAACGGTAGTAGTCCTCGCTGAAGCCGCCGCCACCGGTGTCGGCTTCGTTGCGCAGAGTGGCGCGGTATCGGCGCTTCGCCGCTTCGATCCGGGCCTTCCGTGACTCATCGGACTCAGCATCGTTCTCGATGTGTCCTGCACCCTCAGGATCAGTGCTGGCCTCGGCACCATCGCCGGTGTGTGCCGCACCCTCAGGATCCCTGCCGACCTCGCCCTCGCTGGGATCGACTCGTTCGCGGTCGCGATCAGCATCCTCGGCGCCGGCGGGCCGATCAGGCATCGTCGTTCTTCGACCCCGACTTCGCCGAGGCGGTCCGATCTGACTCTGTCCCGGCCGAGTTCGTCTCGGCTGACTCCGTTCCAGCCGAGTCTGCGTCGGCCGAACCCGAGTCCTCGGACTCCGCCCCAGCTGCTCCGGCGGCTTCGACGTCGTCCGAGCCCGCTGCACCGGCAGCCGAACCATCACCAGCGCCGGCGTCACGGGCGGGACCGGACTTCGCACCGACCGAAACGGTGTCGGCGGAGGCGTCGGCCGCCTCGGGGACCTGGTCATTGCTGGCGGTCTGGACGAGTCCGGCGGACCGGAGCTCATCGGCACGGATCTTACCGGTGTCGAAGGTCGGCAGGATGTCGTCTTCGACGGGCCCGGTCGAGTTCGAGCGTGGGATGAACACCTCGGAGCCGGTGACCTTCTTCGCCTGTGCGTGGCGTTCACGGTAGCGGTCGACCGCGGCCTGCAGCTGGGAATCGCCCCGGGTCGAGCTGCCCTTCTGCGCCAGCGCGGTGCGCAGCAGATCCTTGATCTCACCGTCACCGCGCACGACCGCATCCGACTGGATCCAGTCGATCATCTCGTCGAGGCCCTCGGCGGAGTACTTGTGCATCGGCAGACCGGGCACGAGCTTCGGTCGGCTGCCGGTGCGGCCGACGACCACCGAGGCGGCACGCGCCGCATTGAGCACGGCCTGCGGGCTCATCGTCTCCACGGTGGAACGCCAGGCTTCGAAGATCTTCTCGGTCTCGGTCTGCGGGTCGACGAACGCATCGGTCGACCACACGCGCATGAACTTCCACCCACGGCGGTTCAACTGCTCGGGAAGCACCCGGTCGCGTTGGCGCAGGCTGCGCATCGAGGCGTACTCGGGACCGTCACCGGCAATGGCGATGATCATTCCGTGCTCGTCCTCGGTCGAGTTCGCCACGGCCAGGTCGATGCCGTTGTAATGCTCGTGAGCGACGACGCCGAGCTGCAGCAGCCGGTCGGCGATGTCGTTGAACAGCGGATCGTAGATCTCGCCGTGCGGTCCGGGCTGATGGACGCCGCCGGTCGCGATCTCCTCGAGCAGGCGCGGCAGCATGACCGCTCCCCCGTTGAGCTTGCTGCGGTCGAAGTCCTCGGCCTCGATGCTCGAGACCAGGGTCAGCCGCTTCCGGGCCCGCGTCATCGTGGCCGCGAGGATGCGTCGACCGTCGGCTCCGGACAGCGGGCCGAAGTCGTGGATGACGCGGCCGTGGACGGTCCGGCCGTAGCCGAGAGTGAAGATCACGGCGTCGCGCGACATGCCCTGGACGCGTTCGGCGTCGGTGACGACGAAGGGCTCCTTCGTCGAATCGTTGAAGAACGCCGCCACATAGGGCAGATCCTTCATCGCCCGCGAGATGGCGGTGGCCACCCGCTGTGCGTGATGCGGGGTGAGCGCGACGACGGCCAGAGATTCCCGCGATCGGTTCCGCGCGTGTTTGAGCACGAGATCGACGACCCGTTTGACCTCGGCGTCGGGGCTCTCGACCCGGCCCGTGCCGATGTCCGTGGGCCCCCGGCCGTCGGCGACATAGGAGAATTCGAGGCCGCTGCCCTCACCCGTGTGCGCGGTCGGCAGCGTCGAGATCGTCGAATCGTAGAAGTGCCGATTGGCCAGGTCGATGAGCCCGACCGGGGACAGCCGGTAGGAATTCGACAGCCGCATCCGCGGCAGGAACTCGCCGAGGCGGTCCTGCACCGACCGCGGATGATTCCCGTCGTCCATGCCGAAGCGATCGACTGCGATCGAGAACGGGCGCGGCCCGAGCAGCCGGGAGTCGCCGAGGGAGATGACCTGGCGGGCGCGGGTGATCCCGGGGACGACGTCGGCGACCGAGAGGCGGCCGGCATCGGCGATGACGACCGCGTCGAACAGCGGCAGTGCGGAGAAGAGTTCGGGCACCGTGTACGGGCTGCCCATCCACACCGGGGCCAGAGTCGTGAGCAGGTCCGGTGCCTGGGTGGAGATCCGCTTGGTCGAGGTGTGCTTCGACAGCAGCTCCTGTTTGATGACTCCGGCGGCGATGGGGTCGGAGTCGATTCCGCGCTTCCATGCCTGCGCATGGTTATAGCGCAGGCGGGAGGCACCGGCGGCGACGAAGGCGCGGTCGTTCTCGCGGAAGCCTTCGGCGACCTGGTGGAGAGCGGCACCGTCGTGGCGGCCGATCGCGGGGTCTTCACCGGCCATGGTCTGCAGCACGGAGGCCCAATAGGCGAGGTCGAACTCGGGGCCGACGAGTGATTCGTCGACCTTGCGACGGCGCAGATCGGCCATGAGGTCGCCGAGGCCTTCGCCGTCGAGTTCCCGCTGCAGGCGGGAGCGTTCGGGCAGTTCGGCGAGGTTCTCCGAGTCGCTGCCCATCGCTTCGGCCCGCGCCTGGAGTTCCTCGATGAGCATCGATCCGAGGTCCCCGCCGTCGGGAGTGGTCTCGAGGATCGGGGAGAGCTTGGCCATATCGGCTTCGACGCTCTGGAGGATCTCGTCGGCTTCGAGGACGCCGCGCGGAATCTGCGGGCGGCCGTCGTGTCCGGCGAGGTCGGAGAGGATGACTCGCTGCGCGCGGACGTCGATGAGGGCGTCGTGGAGGTCAGCCACCTCGGCGCCGGGCCGGAGGAACTCAGCGGCCGACTTCTTCAGTCGACGACGCTGCATCATGCCCATCTCGACACCGACCTCGGCCCGGTATTCGGGTGTGCCGGTGGCGGCGATGAGGTCGTCGAGGCGATGGTCGTAGATATCGGGAGCGAAGCTGTCCAGCGTCTTGCGCACACGCAGAAGCACGCGGATGGCACGGGCCCAGTCATCGACATTGCGACGCGGGTTGAGCTTCGCCTTCTGCAGGACCGGTTCGGTCGCGGCGATGAGGTCGGGGATCATCCGACCGATGCGTTCGGCCACCGTGCGTGCGGCTTCGGCCTCTTCGACGGATTTGAGGTCGGCACCGAACCAGACGGTGTCTTCGACGTCGAGGGTGAAGGCGCCGAGTGACGCGAGTTCGCCGAGCTTGCCGCGCAGCACACTCCGGCGGTCTTCGCTGGCGCCGAGGATGTCGTCGTCGAAGCGCACCGGTGTCTGCGGGGAGTTGTCACCGGAGGTCAGCTCGGCGAGGTGCTGCATGGTCTCGTAGACGGAGACGTCCCACGGCTCGCGCCTGCGGTGCAGGGAGGAGACATGGTCGGCCAGGGTCGCACGCTGCTCGTTGAGCTCGGACAGCAGGTGGGAGAGGTCCGGGCGTTCGGACTTCTCTGCCGAGGCGATGAGACCGACGAGCTGCTTGCGGATGTCTTCCGACCCCGCACGGGTGTCGACGGCGAAATCGGAGAGACCGACCTCGCCGAGGCGGGTGGAGAAATCGTCGAGCGCATCGGAGGTCTGTGCGAGGAAGAGCACGCTCTTGCCGGTGTGGGCCAGAGTGGTGGCCACGGCGACGGCGACCTGGGTCGCGCCGGTTCCGGGTGGGGTGTCGACGACGACGGAGTGGCCGGAGACGGCCGCGTCGACAACTGCCTGCTGGTCACCGTCGACGTCGATGACGAGGAACTCTTCCTGCGGCTTCCGGTCCGGAAGCGGGGTGATCGGTTCCTGGAGCGCGGCGGGGACGACATCGTCGCCGTCAGCCTGGGCAGCGGGTGCGGCATCGGCGTGCGCGTCAGAGTCTGTGTCGGGCTCGGTGGTGGGTTCGCTCTTGTCCGCCGCGGCGGCGTCAACCGCCGGCGCACTCGTCTTGCCTTCAGCCGTGTTGTCGCCCGCCGATTCGCCACCGGCGATCGGCTTCGCCGGATCGAGTGGTTCCTCGGTGATCGGCACGGTCGGCTGACCGAAGTCCTCGTCGTCATCCGCATCGGCGTTCGCTTCCGCGGAAACGGTATCGGCACCGGCTTCGGGATCGTCCGCGGCCTTCGTGTCGGCTGACTTCGCCTCGCCCACAGTCGTCGCGCCCTTGTCATCGGCCGCGGCCTCGGTACCGGTCTCGGCTTCAGGTGCATCTCCGTCGGACTCAGCCGACGTCGATGCGCCGTCGGCATCCGTCCCAGCGCCGGCGCCGGCGACTCTCTTGGCTTCGGCACGGTTCTGCTCGGCTTCGGCCTTCTCGGCCGCGGCGACCTTCTCGTCGGGGAGGACGCCCGGCTGCGGCACATAGGAGGGCCCGCCGAGTTGAGCGCGGACATCTTCGTCGCCGGCCAGCGCGCGCAGAACGGGGTGCTGGGTGGGCAGGTAGTCGGTGGAGAACGGGTTCGCGATGTTCGCGAACGTCGAGATGATCAGGCGGTGGTTGATCCGCAGACCGGGCACGCTCTGGCCCAGATCACGCAGTCGGTCGAGGGCCGGACCCGGGTCGAAGCCGTGCGGTCCCCCGGTCGCGTCGACCCATTCGTCGACGGGCACCTCGAGGTCGTATTCCTCACGCAGGTGTTGGACGAGTGCCGGGTTGATCGTGATCTCGTTGTCGAGCACGATCTCGTAGTCTTCGACGCGGGAACCGCGGGGCACCAGCGCGATGTGGCGCATGACGACGGGCGCGTTGAACTTGAACTTTGCGTCCTTCTCCGTCCACGACGCGAATCCGATCGCCAGGTGAGCGGTGCGGATGCCGCGTTCGTTGTCGAGCTGTTCGGCCTTCGACCGGATGGATTTCGCACGTCGGCGCGCATCGGCGAGGATGTCGTGGTCGCGGATGAGGCTGGAGAGTCGGGTGGCGCGACCGGCCAGCAGCTGTGCCAGGCCGGAGGGATGAGCGCCGGAGAGGTCGATGCTGCCGTCACGGGAGTCCCGGAAATGAAGCATGGTGTCGCGACCGCCCAGATGGGCGGCCTGCTTCTTCCACTCGGCGAAGACATCTCCGAGTTCTTTGAACTGTTCGTCTCTAACGGAATCCGACACAATTCGACCCTAACGAGAAACTGTCCGTAATAGGTGCTGGCACACCGTGGAACAGTGAGGTTTCTTCTACGCTACACTGGGTGATCGTGGTTGGGGACGACCACCTGGCCCCCGTAGCTCAGGGGATAGAGCACCGCTCTCCTAAAGCGGGTGTCGGCAGTTCGAATCTGCCCGGGGGCGCCAGAATCACTTGCTGGTTTCGTCATGAGCCACCATCACCGAGGCGGCCGATCGAATTGATCGGCCGCCTCGGTCGGTTCGTGCTGAGCCTATGGTCTCTAGAGCCCCGGCTCGGCCGGGGTCTCGTGCTGTCTGCGGCGACCGTGATCGCGGGTGACGCGCACGACCATCGTCGGGCACTGCGAGTACGGCAGCACCGACTGCGACGTCGAACCGAGCAGAAGGCCAGCGAACCCGCCGCGTCCGCGCGATCCGATGACGAGCACCTCGGCTGTGTCAGAAGCTCGGACGAGCACCTCAGCGGGCTGACCGTCGAAGAGTGTCCACGTGACGTCGAGATCCGGGAATTCCTCGGCCAGACGCTGTTTGGCGACGACGAGTTTGTCCGCTCCCTCATTGACGAGCCGCTCGAGATCGGCGGTGCTCGGCAGCCATTCGGGTCCGATGACCGTCGTGGTGATCACGGCGACGATGTGCAACGGTGAGCCTCGACGCACGGCCAGTCGGGCGGCCTTCCACAGTGCCGGAGACTCGGCGCCGAGGGAGTCGACGCCGACGACGACCTTCCTGTCGAAGCGCAGGCCTTCGATCGCCTCGGCATTGGGATCATGGGTTTCGACCTCGATGCCGTCCTGCCGGATCGGTCGCGACGAGGTCGGGTGCGCGGGGCGTTCGGCCTGGTTTTCCCAGCATGCGGGGACGACGACCGTCGGACAGGCCGAGTGCGCCGGCAGGGCGCTCGAGACCGTGCCGAGGAGACGACCGGCGAACCCGCCGCGGCCACGGGAGCCGACGACGGTGAGGCAGCCAGATTTCGATTCGTCGATGAGCACACCGGCGGCGTCACCGATCTCGATGACGGCCTCGACGGGAACGCCGGCGGCCTTGACCTCGGCGGCTGCCTCCTTAAGAGTGTTCGTCACGGCCGCACGGATCGAACTGTCGTCGATGGGCACATAGGACACGTCGATTGCGGCCGCGGCCACGCTCGGGATCGTGTAGGCACCGACGAGGCGGATCGGACGGTCCAGGGAACGCGCTTCTTGGATCGCCCAGGCCAGGGCGTTGCGGCTCGGCGGCGAACCGTCGATTCCGACGATGACGGCCTCGGGCTCACCGGCCGGGGCCGGGTCGGCGTTCTGGGGGCGATCCTGCTCACTCATCGCAAGCTCCTTGGGTCGAAGCGAACTTCTGTTTCGTCCACCCTAAATCACATTGACGATGAGAACTTCACCTATGTCACATCGTTATCCGAATTGCACCAGCATTTGGACAACACCGTCCCTTATCTGGGACGATGCCGCGTTTTCAGGCGGCGCTGGAGTATTCGAGGAAAGGCCGCCACTTCTCGACGGGTTTGTCGATCCCGCGCATCCACAGCTGCCCCAGGCGGGGCTCCTGGGGGAGGGAGCTGAGCTTCCATCCGATCTCGCCGAGGGTGCGGTTGCCTTTGCGGTTGTTGCATTCGCGGCAGCAGGCGACGAGGTTCTCCCATGTGTTCGCTCCCCCGCGGGAACGTGGGACGACATGGTCGACGGTGTACGCCGGCTTGGAGCAGTAGGCGCACCGGTGGCCGTCACGGCGGAGGACTCCGCGGCGGGAGAGCGAGACGCGACGGTTGCTCGGGGGGCGCACATAGCGGGTGAGCAGGATGACGGAGGGCTGATCGAGACTCATGTGCTCGGATCTCACCGGAATGTCCTCTGCGGCCAGCACTGTCGCCTTCCCGGTCAGCACGAGCACCACGGCGCGTGTGAACGGAACGATCGACAGCGGTTCGTAACCGGCGTTCAGCACGAGAGTCTTCATATCTCGCCCCTCATCTTCTTCTCTTCTGGGCCGAAACCGGCTGCCCCGGCCCCAGGGAACACAAAAGGCGCCGTGCTCATGGGCACGACGCCTGGAAAAGAGGGCACGGAGACAGATATGTACTCCGCGCCAGAGACTGGAGCGGCTATTCGAATTATTCGACTATGCCCCATCTGCTTTCCTTCGAATCAGCGGTCGGCACCGTCCGGCACCCACCGTTCATGGAACTCAATCCTCTCCAGAGTAACGCCGCGCGCGCCCGTGACCCAATTCATACGGCTCGCGCCACGGAAACTTCGGCTTCCGTTCACCGAATCAGGTATATGCACGCGGGCGCATGGGAAGCACGCCGATGCTTCCGGGCAGACAAAAGCTCCCCGGACGACTCGAGGACCGTCGAGTCGTGCGGGGAGCTTTTCGGTGAAGATCAGAGCACGCGGATGAAGGTGACGTTGCCCATCCAGCTGTAGCTGCGCTTCGAAGTTCCCGAGCTCGGCGAACCGGCATCGTACATCTGTCCGCCACCGGCGTAGATGCCGACATGGCCGGGATGCCAGACGAGGTCACCAGGCTTGGCTTCGGACTGCGAGACGACCTGGCCTGCGCCCTTCTGCGCACCGGAGGTGCGGGGCAGGTTCACGCCGACGTGGCTGTAGACCCACGAGGTGTAGCCGGAGCAGTCCCAGCCGCTCTGGCTGGTTCCGCCCATGACGTAGGGGGTTCCGACGCCCTTGGCCGCCCAGGCCAGAACCTGCTCGGCCTTGGAGCCGTCGATGGATCCGGCGTCGGAGCCGGAATCTTCGGAATCGCTCTTGCCCGAGTCGGATGAGCCGCTGTTGGCGGTGTCATCGGATCCGGTGGAGGCCGGGGTGGAGGTTTCGGAAGGCTCAGGCTTCGGCTCGGGCTTCGGAGCAGCCTCGGCGGTGATGGCCTTGCTCTCGACACCGAAGGAATCGGACTTCTTGTCGCCCTTTTCTTCCTTCTTGCTGTTCGAGTCGTCACCGATGGTGACGGTCTGGTTCTCGAAGTCAACCTTCTGGGTGGTCTCGGCTTCTGCTGAGACCTTGCTCTGGTCGTCGGCACCCTGGCCGGCGGCCGGCATCACTGCGGCGGTCAGCAGACCACCGCTGGCAGCGACAACTGCTGCACGACGGCCGAAGACGCCTGAGTTGGCGTTCAGAAGTTCAGTGAGCTCGGTCAATGGAGTCTTGACCTTGGCATCTGCGGCGCGGCGGCCATGCTGCTTAGTTGCCACGTTTTCCCTCTCGTCCCTATTGGCTTTCCGGGCCAACCGCCACTATCGGTCCTTGGTATCTCACAGCGAGCGTGGCGCTCGGATCTCGTTGTGAAGTCGTCATTGCGTGAACGACCTCAATAACTGTAACCAATCGGTGACCGATTGTCACGTTTTTGTCACAACCACCGGAGGGAACCCGTGATGTTTTCCATAAAACCGCAGGTCAGAGGCTCAAAACCGCTCAGAGATTCCGTAACATTTTCTCGTTATACGACGTGGCCCAGGGGTGGGGAACCACTCCCTGGGTCACGGATCACACTGATTTATAACGAATCGAACCTGGGGCACCTGCCCCTCCGTTACCACTGCTCGGCCTCGTCGTTACCGAAACACGGCCTCGCCGTTATCGAGCCACAGACGCGTCGTTACCGTTACCGAGCCAAGGCCTCGCCGTTATCGAGCACGGTCTCGCCGTTATCGAGCAGAGACTTCTGTGCGTCTCAGCTTCGGTAGGCGAAGACATGCGAGGCGGTCTCGATCGGCAGATCGAGTACGTCCTGCGCACCGGGCACCTGCACGGTGATGTATTCACCGTTGCGAGAGATCTCGACTTCGCTCTCAGGCAGGACGCCGGCGACTTGGAACTGCTGAAGCAGGTGGATATCGACCTGCAGCGGTTCGGCCAACCATGCGATCGTCAGCTTCTTCGCACCGTCCCGGCCGACTGCCGTCGCGAGGTCGATGACCTCAGTGTTCTTCGCGGCGTCACCGCCGAT
Source organism: Brevibacterium sp. CFH 10365 (assembly GCF_009299785.1). Classification (NCBI taxonomy): domain Bacteria; kingdom Bacillati; phylum Actinomycetota; class Actinomycetes; order Micrococcales; family Brevibacteriaceae; genus Brevibacterium; species Brevibacterium sp. CFH 10365. The sequence continues at coordinate 473,808 of NZ_VIGO01000004.1, forward strand.
GACGTCGAGGCCGGGGATCGGGTTGCCGTAGGGTCCGGAGGAGGTCTCGGGCAGCAGCTTCACGAGCTTGCGCTCGACCTGCTCGCTCATCACATGCTCCCACCGGCAGGCCTCATCATGGACGAGCTCCCACTCGAGTCCCACGACATCGGAGAGGAGCCGCTCGGCCAGACGGTGCTTGCGCATGACATCGGTGGCGATCCGGCGGCCCTCCGGGGTGAGCTCGAGATGACGGTCGTTGCCGACATGGAGCAGTCCGTCACGTTCCATCCGCGCCACGGTCTGTGACACCGTCGGCCCGGAATGATCCAGACGCTCGGCGATGCGGGCACGCAAGGGCACGATCGACTGTTCTTCGAGCTCGATGATCGATTTGAGGTACATCTCGGTTGTATCAATGAGGTCGTTCACTTCTGACCAGCCACTCCACTCTTCGTCTTCAGGTCGTTTCGACCGTTTCAGGCGCTGTCACCATTTCGGGTCGTCGCGACCCTGCCCCGCCCCGCACAGGCGAACCCGTTCGCGGCCGTTGCGATCTGTCCCAATCCTATCGTGCGTTCAGCCAAACTCGTGAGTCGAGGAGCTGCCCCGGCTCACGCTTGTCGCGGGCCGCCGTCTGACGGCTCGATCGGCGCGTCCATCGGCACACTCCACCGGCATTCACAACGGACGGCTCAGCCCGCGTTCGTGTAGGTCGTCTTGTGCACTGTGAAGAACTCACGTGCCGCTCGAGCCTGTTCCCGGGGCCCGTAGCTCGAGCCCTTCCGTCCGCCGAAAGACACGTGATAGTCCACGCCTGCCGTCGGGGCGTTGACCATGACCATCCCAGCCTCGGCGTAACGCTTGAAGTGGGTCGAATATTTCAGCGAGGTGGTGAAGATGCCGGCAGACAGTCCGAACTCGGTGTCGTTGGCGACCGCGAGCGCTTCGTCGTAGTCGTCGACCTCGATCACCGAGGCGACCGGACCGAAGACCTCCTCGACGTTGATCGTGTCGCCCGGTCTCGTGCCGGTGACCAGGGCGGGGGCGAGGAAGTAGCCGCCCCTGTCCGAGTCGATGAGCTCACCGCCGGTGACCTCCCCGCCTTCGGCGCGGGCCTTCGCGATGTAGTCGAGATCCTGGTCGAGCTGGGTCTGAGAGACCACGGGACCGATGGCGACTCCGTCACCGCGAGCGTCCCCGACCGACAGGGCTGTCATCTTGTCCTTGAGCAGAGCGACGAATTCGTCATGGACATCGGAGGTGACGATGAGCCGGGAGGACGCGGTGCAGCGCTGACCCGTGGAGAAGAAGGCCCCGTTGATCGCGGCATCGGCGGCCGCTTCGAGGTCGGCGTCGCCGAGCACGACGAGCGGGTTCTTCCCGCCCATCTCACACTGCACCCGGATCTGGTGGGCCGCGGCCGATGCGATGACGGATCGTCCGACGGCGACGGATCCGGTGAAGGTCACGGCGTCGACCTTCGCCGAGGTGGGAAGGGCGTCCCCGACCACCGAACCCGGCCCCATGACGAGGTTGAGGACCCCGTCGGGAAGTCCCGCCTCGGCGAGGATGTCGGTGAGCGCATAGGCGCTGGCGGGAACGAGTTCGGCCGGTTTGAACACGATCGTGTTGCCGAAGGCCAGGGCCGGGGCGATCTTCCAGGCCGGGATGGCGATCGGGAAGTTCCACGGGGTGATGATGCCGATGACGCCGATGGGCTCGTGGGTCATCTCGGCGATGAGTCCGGGGCGGACGGAGTCGACGACCTCTCCGGTGTTGCGGATGGTCTCACCGGCGAAGAACTTGAAGATCTGCGAGGCGCGCAGCACTTCGCCCTTGGCCTCGGCGAGCTGTTTGCCCTCTTCCCGGGCGAGCAGGTCGCCGAGTTCGTCGGCGCGCTCGGCGATGAGGCTGCCGGCTCTGTCGAGGATCGCGAATCGCTGCTGAGAGCCGATGTCCGCCCAGCCGGGAGCGGCGGCGCGGGCGGCGTCGATCGCCGAGGCGACCGTAGAGGCATCGGCGCGGGCATAGCGGCCGATCACATCGGAAGGGTCGGACGGGTTCGTGTTCGTCGACCGATCATCGCTGGGGACGCGTTCGCCCCCGATGAGATTGTCGAAGATCGCTTCGGGTCCGTACTGGGTGGCGGAGGTCGCCTGAGTCATCGTTGCTCCTTTGCATCGTCTGCGTCTCTGTTCGCGGCGCACTGGTACTGTCCATTCTGCTGTGTGCCCGGGCACCTGTGCTGAGTCGTTCTGCAACACGGGCATGCGGCGCTGCACGGCACCGTGCTGCTGCACCGAGCCGTGTTGCCGTGCCGGGCCGTGTTGCCGTGCCGGGCCGTGCTGCCGCACAGAGCCGTGCCGCGACACAGATCTGCCGCGCTCAGGGGTAGAGGCGCACGACTTCCCAGGCCGAGGCATCATCGAGGTCGGCCACGTCGTGGCTGCCGTCGGCCCGGCGGAAGACCCACCGGTCGTGGAACCGGTTCTGCTGGCCCTGCCAGAATTCGATCTCGAAGACGCGTACGCGGAACCCGCCCCAATGATCGGGCCGCGGCACATCCCGGCCCTCGAACTCGGCCGTCGCGGCATCGTATTCGGCCTGCATCTGTTCGCGATCGGTCACCGGCTGGGACTGCTTGGATACGGTCGCCCCGATCTGCGAACCACGGGGGCGCACGCCGAAGTACGCGTCCGAGTCGTCGGGGGCGGCCGCCTCGGCGAGGCCGCGGATGCGGACCTGTCGTTCCATGTCCTGCCACGGGAAGTTCACGGCGATGCGGGGGTCGTCGGCCAGCTGCCGACCTTTCGCGGAGTCGTAGTCGGTGAAGAACAGGAGTCCGCGTTCGTCGAGACCTTTGAGCAGGACGATGCGCGAGCTCGGACCCCATTCGTCCAGGGTCGAGACGGTCATCGCATTCGGTTCGCGGACGTGGTCGGCCGCCTCGTCGTACCACTGGCGAAGCAGGGCCAGGGGTGCGGCGTCCGGGTGTTCGAAGACGGCGGAGTCATAGGACTTGCGGGTCTGCGGCAGGCGGTCGACGGGTTCACTCATGCCTTCACTCTACGACGCGGCACGGACATGAGTCAGCACGCGTCTGCGTCATATGTCAGGCCGGTCCCCGACGCGGTCAGGGTCCGCCGTAGAATGTCGAGCGTGACTGCGACGAATATTGAGATCCCGAACGACCTCCTGCCCGCCGACGGACGCTTCGGGTCCGGCCCGGCCCGCATCCGCCCCGCCCAGATCGAGGCGCTGACCTCGGCCGCGACCGAGGTGCTCGGCACCAGCCACCGCCAGGCGCCGGTGAAGAACCTCGTCGGCCGCATCCGCTCCGGGCTGGCCGAGCTGTTCAGCCTGCCCGAGGGCTACGAAGTGGTGCTCGGCAACGGCGGGTCGACCGTGTTCTGGGACGTCGCGGCCTTCGGCCTCGTCCGCGAGCGGGCCGCCCACGCGACCTTCGGCGAGTTCGGCCAGAAGTTCGCGAAAGCCACCGACACGGCCCCGCATCTGGGGTCCTCGCTCATCCTCAGCGCCGATCCGGGTACGTCCGCGATCCCGTCGCCGCAGGCCCTGGCCGAAGCCGGCATCGTCTCCTCCCCCGCCGAGGCGGCCACCGGTGAGAACGCCGCCGACGTCTTCGCCTGGCCCCACAATGAGACCTCGACCGGTGTCGCCACCCGGATCGCACGACCGACCGGCATCGCCGAGGACGCTCTCGTCGTCGTCGACGCGACCTCCGGTGCCGGCGGGCTCGAGGTCGATATCGCCGAGACCGACGTCTACTACTTCGCCCCGCAGAAGAACATGGGCTCCGACGGCGGCCTGTGGGCGGCGATAATGTCGCCGCGCGCCATCGCCCGCGCGCAGGAGATCAAGGACTCCGGTCGCTGGATCCCGACCTCACTCGACCTCGTGACCGCGATCGAGAATTCGCGCAAGGACCAGACCTACAACACCCCGGCCGTGGCGACCCTGCTGCTGCTCGCCGAGCAGATCGAGTGGATCAACGGCAGCGGCGGCCTGGTGTGGGCGACCGAGCGGACCCGTGAGTCCTCCGGACTCGTCTACGACTGGGCGGAATCCGCCGAGGCGGCTCACCCTTATGTGACCGAGCCGGCCGATCGTTCCTCCGTCGTGGCCACTGTCGACTTCGATGAGTCGGTCGACGCGGCTGCCGTGGCCAAGGTGCTGCGGGCCAATGGCGTCGTCGACGTCGAGCCGTACCGCAAGCTCGGCCGCAATCAGCTGCGCATCGCGACGTTCGTCTCCGTCGACCCGGACGACGTCCGCGCGCTGCTGGCCTGCATCGACTACGTCATCGATGCCCTCAAGTAACTCAACCAGGTAACTCGGCTCGCGGCGCGCCGGCCGTCCCTTTCCTCCACGCAGTGCCATAGCCTCCCGATGCACCGGGGTGTTATGGCACTACGTGTATGAGCAGGCACTGCGACGCCCCGGTCCTCGCCGGGCAGCCCACCTCCTGCCCGTCGGCCCACTCCGCGCCCGTCGGCCCATTCCTCGCCCGTCGACCCAGCAGGTGCGGACCGCTCTCCGCGGGCGCACACGACCTTCGGAAAGCCTTCGAAAACGGGGTGATTCGCCACCGACGGTGCGGGATGCCCTGCCCTCCCGCCGACCACTTTGAGCATCGCTCACCTGTCGCGGCACAACACCCCGATTCACCGAGGTGTTTTGCCGCTATGGGTGACGGATGCGTCAGTACCTGTAGGAGCAGCCGCTCCGGGTACGGGCTGCCACGAACGGTGAGGGATGCGCGCCCCGTCGCACCAGGCGCCTCCGGCCAAGGAGTTCTCTCAGACAGTGAAGTGCCCTCAGGCGAAGAAGTGGATGAGCACGCCGATGCCGAAGGTGATGCCGGCGAGCATGGCGAGGATGAATTCGATGCCGGCCCCTAGGCCGATCGCTTTGATCGACTCCCAGCTGGAATTCCACGCCGTCTTGCCGTCCTTGAGGCGGGAGTATTCGGCGAGGTAGAGGCCCGCGACGAAACCGATCGGCAGCCCGAGCACGGGGATGACGAAGAAGCCGATGATGGCCAGAACCCCGCCCAGCAGCACCGAGGAGTTCGGCACCTGCATGGACTTGAGTCTGCGGCCCGTGAGCACGAGCGAGGCACTCATACCGGCCGCGACGAGCACGGCGACGATGGCGAAGATGATCCAGGCGGTCGGCCCGCCGATGATGATCGCCCAGATGAGAACCGCGATGGCGATGAGGATCGATCCGGGCAGCACCGGCACGATGATACCCAGGCAGCCGACGAGGATCGCCACGCCGACCAGCACCGAGGTGATGATGTCAGTTGTCACAGTCCGTCCGTTTCGATCGTATGACCTCGAATCCTCCGCCGAGGCGGTCGTCCGAGAGTCTATGACATGAACCTTCGGATCCGCCGAGCACAGACCTCCGGGCCCAACGCGTGCCGACACCCGCACAACGTCGGCCGTCGAGCACCGACCCCCGCCGGCACTCAGTTCGCCCGCTGGGGCTCATCAGTCTCCGCTGCCGCCCGGAGGCCGACCGTGATAGCTCACGTGCAGGCGGATGCGCGATTTCGGATCCCGGTGGAGGCGCAGGTCCTTGGCCGAGATCATCCACGTCAGTCCGACGGCGAAGGCGATGATCCCCGAGGCGCTTCCCACGACCAGCGCCATCCGCGGTCCGAAGAGATCGGCGACCCACCCGGCCAGGGGTGCGCCGATGGGGGTGCCGCCCATGACGACGGCTGCGTAGATCGCCATCACCCGGCCGCGGTAGTTCGCGGCCGTGGTCGTCTGCACATAGGCGTTCGCCGAGGTCATCATCGTCAGCGAGGAGAAGCCGACGAACATGAGGGAGGCGGCGAAGAGGTAGTAGTTCGGCATCAGCGATGCCACTCCGACGGCCACACCGAATCCGCCGGCGGCACCGAAGATGAACCGCAGCCGGGGCTTCTCCCGCCGCGCCGAGGCGAGCGCCCCGGTGACAGAGCCGATGGCCATGACGGAGTTGAGCAGACCGAAGCCGCTGGCGTCCTTGCCGAACTCGATCTTCGCCATCGTCGCGGTGTAGATGTTGAAGTTGAATCCGAAGGTCGCGATGATGAACAGCACGACGAGGACGATCGTGATGTCCGGGCGCCTGCGCAGGTACTTCAGTCCCCCGAGGACTCCGCCCTTGCCGCGCCGACCGGAGGGATGCAGCTTCGACTTGTCGAGGCGGATGAGCACCGTCAGTGTCGCTGCGAAGCCGAGCCCGCTGATGAGGAAGACGGGGCCGGGTCCGATGAGGGCGGTGAGGACACCGGCGACGGCGGGGCCGATCATGCGGGCGCCGTTGAACGAGGCCGAGTTGAGGCTGACCGCGTTCGGCAGCAGCTTCTCACCGACGAGTTCGGAGACGAAAGCCTGCCGCGACGGGTTGTCCAGCGTCGTGAGCATTCCGAGCGTGAACGCGAGCACGTAGACGTGCCACAGGACGATGACGTCGGTGATGGTGAGGACGAAGAGGACGAGTCCGATGAATCCCAGCAGCGCCTGAGTGACCATGAGCAGACGTCGTTTGTCGAACTTGTCGACGAGGTTGCCCGCGAACGGGAACATGATCAGCTGCGGGCCCAGCTGCAGGGCCATGGTGATGCCCAGCGCCGAAGCGTTGTTGTCCGTGAGCATGGTCAGGACGATCCAGTCCTGCGCCGTGCGCTGCATCCATGTCCCGGTGTTGGAGATCAGGGCACCGGCGAACCAGTGCCGGTAGTTCGGCTCCGACAACGACCGGAACATCTGGGACATCGAGTGAGTCAGCCCTCCTGGAACTCGAGCTCGCCGGAGAAGTCGTCGACGACGGCTTCGGCCGGCTCGTTGTTCGGGCGTCTCACATCGGTCTCCGAATGCGCACCGCACCCGGATTCGAGTCCGACCACGCGACCGTCGAAGGGTGACCACGCATTGGCGCAGACTCCGAACTTCTGGCGCAGCGATCCGGCGATCGGCATGAGGTATCCGCAGCTGCCGCAGTGTCCGGCCGCGCGTGAGGCGAACTCACCGTCGGGCCCGGCATCGGATTCCGCCCACCGGGTCGCGGCCTCACTCAGTCCGTCGGAGGAGAGCACGCGTTCGCGGCCGAGACCGAATTCGAAGTTCGGGATCTGGTCGACGTTGTCCGCCGAATTGTCCTCGGTCTGCTGGAAGCCCGGCTGCAGGTTCGGATCTCGGTCGAGCTTCGGCAGGGTATCGCGCGGACCCAGATCACCGGGTTCGAGTCGCTCCTCCCACGGCACCCATTCGGGGGCGACGAGGGCGTCGGGGCCGGGCAGCAGCGCGGTCTCGCAGACCGTGACCTTCTTCGCACGCGGGGCGCGGGCGAGCACGGCCACCCACCGCCAGCCGCGGTAGGTCGGGTCGGTGCACACGAAGTAGTGGGTGACCAGGCGGGTCGCCTCCGCCACCGTTCCCAGGTGTTCGCCGACGACGGCGCTGCCGGCCACCTCGGCGATGGCGGTGCGGGCGATGTCGATCGCCGCGGCCAGCTGGGTGTCGAGGACGACCTTCTCCGTGCCTGACCGTCCACGGCCGGTCTTCGATCCCTTCGCCGAGGCGGCCGTGCCGTCGCCGGTCGACGCTGCACTTCCAGCCGCGGTCGGCTCGACCTCACCGGTGGTCGAGGCCTGCACGGCCCCGTCTCCACCGGTGGTCTGCTCGACGTCGCTTGCGGCAGCGGGCGCGGCGGTCTGCCGGGCCAGCCAATCACTGAACAGTGATGACATCAGGACTCCAAATCGTCGGCAATCGCCCGCAGCAGGCTGGCCACCTTGTTCCCATGTGTCGGATCCGGGTAGCGGCCATGCTGCAGTCCGTTGTTGAGGTCATCCAATACTTTGATGACATCTTCAACCATAACTGCCATGTCCACGGCCGGACGTCGGCGGGCCTTGGCGACCTTGCCCGGAGAGGTCAGGGGGCGGGCCTTGAGCACCTGCGCTCCGCGGCGGGAATCGACGACGTCGTATTCGAGTCGGGTGCCCTTGGTGACGTCGACCCCTTCGGGCAGCACGGAGGAATGGAGGAAGGCCTGCGAGCCGTCCTCGGCGATGACAAAGCCGAAGCCCTTCTCGGCATCGAACCATTTCACGCGTCCGGTGGGCATGATGTCCTTTCTGTCTGGTCGTACCCGCAGTGGCGGGCTCAACGTTCGGTGCCCGCTGGTGCGGGCTGTGTGTCGGTCGGCCACGGGATCCGATTCCGCAGCCGGAGTGGTCTGTGCAGGCCGCCGCCAGTGAGCGGCCGTGATCGTGCAGGCGATGTGGTCCCTACCCTGCCCTGCCTCGGTCCGTTGTGTCCGTGCAGGCGGTGAGTGCGTTGTCGGCGAGCGCCCGATCGGTGGCGAAGATCACGGTCACGGGCGGGCAGTCGGCCGCCTCGGCGAGGTGGGGATCGGCACCGTCTGGATCACACTGTGCGGGTGTGACTCATGCCCGTCCCCGCACCGGCGGGCGGCATGAGTGATGGTTTCAGCGGTGGCCCACCCCGGTCTGTCTGCGTCGGATGGCTGCTCGGATCATGGCCACGCAGGCGAGGATGATGGCGATGGGCACGAGGATCATGGGCAGGTAGGTCAGCAGCGGACTGGGGGTCAGTCCCATCCAGGCCTGACCGAGGACGCCGATGAGGCCGAGCGCCCCGATGGCTGCGGCGGCAACCGCGGCGACGACGATGGTCGTGTCGACTCGAGTGGCTGACAATGCGCGTCCTTCCGTCCGTTCTCTGATCCTGATCTGCCCCTCCATTGTACCCCTCGCGATAGACTGATCTGCGATGTCAATGACCTTCAGCCAGTGGCTGTCCCACAGTGCAGATGCCGACTTCGAGTCCTTCGTCCGGACTCGACGCGACCTCCTCCAACCCGAGTCCCCGACGATGGCGGCCCTGGCCGCGGCCGCGTCCTCACGCATCGGGGTCTCCTGCGGCATCGAAGCCCTCGAGGCGCGCACCCTCGAGGTCTTCGTCTCCTTGGCCAAGGCGGCCCGGACGACTCCGGAGATCCAGGTCGTCGGCAATCCGCATATCGATCCCGCCCTCGCCGAGGCGGCCCTGCCCCGACTGCGCGACCTCGGCCTGGCATGGCCCGCAGGCGGGGACGGGTCCGAGGGTTCGGGGACGGGTGACGGATCAGCCGGCGGCAGCCTGCTCTCTGTCTGCCCGGTCTGGCGGATCCAGTCCGAGGCCATCACCTTGCTGCCGACCTCGGCGGCCGAATCCTCGCGGGCCTATCCGTGGCAGATCGATGAATCCGTGATCGATTCGAGCACGGCCACGATCAGCCAGCCGCTCATCCACAACAGCGAACAGGCCGCCGTGGCCGAGGTGATCTCGTCCCTGCGTGGGCTCGTCGATGAGCTCGCCGTCTCCCCGATCTCCCGGCTGACCAGCGGCGGCATCTCCAAACGGGATGTCTCCCGGCTCGCTCGCACTCTCGATCTCAATCTCGAGCAGTCGATCACACTGCTGCTGGCCGCGAAGTCGCTGCACCTCATCGGGGTCCTCGACGATGCGCTCGATCCGCAGTGGACGGCCGCCGACGATGCCGATTCCGTCCTCGCCGGTGATCGTGCCGAACTGTGGGCGGCTCTGGTCGGGGCATGGCTGCGTGAGCTGCTCGATGTCACTCAGCTGGCGGCGGGGGCGAGTGAGAACGAACGCCTCACCGTGCTCGCGACCCCGAAGAAGTCCCTGTTCAAGGGCTACGGCCTCTCGGTGCCGGCGATGCCGCTGCTGCGCTTCGCCGTCCTGTCCGTCCTCCATGACATCGGTCTGGGTACGGCGCGGTCGGCAGGCTGGATCCATGCCGAGGTGCTGCGACGGCACCCGCTGCTGCCGGCCCATGAGTTCGCGATGACCGAAGCCGTGCTCCACACCTGCGTCACCCTGGGGCTGGCGACGACCCCTCTGCAGCAGCCGGATCATTTCGGACCGAGCCGGTTCGGTCTCCGCCTGGCCGCCGGTCTGGATCGGGCGATGGCCGAGCATGCCGAACAGGATCCCTCCATCCTTCCGCTGGGTGTGGCCGTGGAGGCGCTGACCGTGCCCGGGGATGTCATCGCCGCGGTCAGCGAGGGGCTCGGGGCCGAGGTCGATTCGGTGCTCATCCAGTCCGATCTCACGGCTGTGGCGACGGGCCCGATCGAACCGCGGGTCCACCATGTTCTGCGCAGGTACGCCGTCGTAGAGGCGCGTGGTCAGGGCACCGTCTATCGCATCGACGCAGAGACCATCGAAGACACCATGCAGGCCGGTCTCACCCCGGAGGAGGCTCTGGCCGAACTCGCTGAGATCAGTGTCGAAGAGCTGCCGTCGACGCTGGAGTTCCTCGTGCAGAACACGGCTTCGAAGCTGCGACGGGTGCGTGTGGCCGGAGCCCGGGCGGTGCTCATCGTCGACGATCCGGTCGACCTCGATGTCATCCTCTCCGATCAGGCGATGATGCCGGCCGGTCTCGAACGTCTGGCCCCGACGGTGGCGATCTCTCAGCTCGGGCCGGAGCGGACCATGCACCTGCTCGAGGCCGGTGATCATCATGCGCTGCTGCATTCGGCGGGCGGACCGGTGCGCAGGCGTCGGGTGATCACCGAGTCGGAACCCGAGGTCAGCGTGCGGCGGCGTCCGCGGGTCAGTGACAGCCACCTCGGCGAGTACATGCGGATCCTGCGTTCGGCACCGGCCGCGGCGGCCGCGCAGGTGAGCACGGATGAGCCTTTGGGGCATATGGACCGGCTGCGGGAGGCAGCGGAGGCGAAGCGCCGCGTGCTCATCCGGATCGCTGATTCGCAGGGGAAGGAACGGACGATCGAGATGCAGCCGGCCACCCTCAACGCCGGCCGCGTCCGCGGAACCGTCACCACCACCGGAGCCGAGGCCTCTCTGGCCGTCGCCCGCATCGTCTCCGTCGACCCCGCCCCCTGATTGCTACCCGACGGCGTCCCAGCAACCTGGCGCCACGTATCTGAGCCCCCGTCAGGTAGCTCGGAGCGGGAACAATCGGGGATGACGACGTGTTGTGTCCTCTGGTGTCATCACACTTCGGGAAGGGAAGTTCTGAATGAATGGTCCGTTGATCGTGCAGTCCGATCGGACTGTGCTGCTGGAATCGGGACATCCCCAGGCCGTCGAGGCGGCCGTGGCGATCGCTCCGTTCGCGCAGCTGTCACGGACTCCGGAGTACATCCACACCTACGAGATCACTCCGCTGGGACTGTGGAACGCACGCGCCAGCGGCCATGATGCCGAGTCCGTCGTCGATGTGCTCCTCGAATTCGCCAAGTACCCGGTCCCGCATGAGCTCCTCGTCGACATCGTCGACATCATGGACCGTTTCGGTGTGCTCACCCTCATCGACCATCCGATCCACGGACTGACCCTGACCTCGACGGAGACGGGACTGCTCGATGAGCTGACCGGTCAGCCCGACCTCGTCGGCAAGTTCGGCAAACGCATCGACGACGAATCCGTCCTCGTCCATCCCTCCGAACGCGGCGAACTCAAACACGCGCTGCTGCAGCTGGGTCACCCGGTCTCCGACCACGCCGGCTACGTCGACGGCGAGGCCCACGAGATCGCCTTGTCCGATGATGCCCACGGTGGTCAGTGGCATCTGCGCGACTATCAGAAGCAGGCCATCGACCAGTCGCTGTCGGGCGAGTCCGGGGTCGTGGTTCTGCCGTGCGGCGCCGGGAAGACGATCGTCGGCGTGGCCACAATGTCACGGTTGCAGACGACGACGCTCATCCTCGTGACGAACTCGGTGTCGGCGAAGCAGTGGAAGGACGAGATCCTGCGCCGCACCAGCCTGACCGAAGACGAGGTCGGCGAATATTCGGGATCGACGAAGGAGATCCGCCCGATCACCATCGCCACCTACCAGGTGCTGACCACCCGGAGGAAGGGCTCGTACCTCCACCTCGAGCTCCTCGACGCCAAGGACTGGGGCCTGGTCATCTATGACGAGGTGCACCTGCTGCCGGCACCGATCTTCCGGCTGACCGCAAGCCTCCAGGCTCGTCGTCGCCTCGGGCTGACTGCGACCCTTGTGCGCGAGGACGGACGCGAGGACGAGGTCTTCTCCCTCATCGGCCCCAAACAGTACGAAGTGCCGTGGAAGGAACTCGAACGCCTCGGCTATATCGCTTCGGCCGCCTGCCATGAAGTGCGGGTCCGGCTCGATGGCGGCACCCGAACCGCGTATGCCCGCGCCGATGGTGAGGACCGGTACCGGTTGGCGGCGACGTCCGATGCGAAGCTGCCGATCGTCTCCGAGCTCGTCGCCGATCATCCGGATGCGCAGATCCTCGTCATCGGGCAGTATCTCGACCAGCTCGAGGAGATCGGGGCCGAGCTCGGTGCGCCCGTGCTCACCGGGCAGACTCCCGAATCGGTGCGCCAGGAGCTCTTCCGCGAGTTCCGGTCCGGACAGATCCCGGTCCTCGTCGTCTCGAAGGTCGCGAACTTCTCCGTGGATCTGCCGGCCGCCTCGGTGGCGATTCAGGTCTCCGGAGCCTTCGGATCCCGGCAGGAGGAGGCGCAGCGGCTGGGACGGATTCTGCGGCCGAAGGAAGATCAGGGCTCGGCCACGTTCTACACCGTCGTCGCCGCCGATACGATCGACGAGCACTTCGCCGCTCAGCGCCGCCGTTTCCTCACCGAGCAGGGCTACAGCTACAGCATCGAAGTCCGCTGACCCCTCCCGAACTACCTGACGGGGGCCCAG